>JBAZHD010000143.1:0-6555 GCA_041652515.1 Methanoregula sp. | reverse complement strand
GGTCGGGATATCGTTCACCTGTACACCGCCGACCTGCATCTCTGAGAATGCCTTCATGGCCCGGTTGATATTCTGCGTGAAGATCCCGACCTGAAGACCATACTCGCTGGTATTGGCGATGCGGAGGGCTTCATCAAACGTGTCATAGGGAGTGATGGAGATGACCGGCGCAAAGACTTCCTCCCTGTTCACCCGCATGTCGGGCGTGGTCTCGGCGAGGACCGTGGGGGCGAACATGGTCTCCTCAAGGGTCCCGCCCAGGAGAATCTTCGCCCCCTGTTTTTTCGCTTCCTGCACCTTCCGGTACGCCTCCTCCGCCTTGAGCCGGTCGATCATCGGGCCGACATCCGTTGCCGGGTCGCGGGGGTCGCCCACGCGGAGCGCTTTGACGGCGGCAAGGATCTTTGCAAGCGCCTGCTCGTACACCGGGCGGTGGATGAGCACCCGCTGGACCGAGATGCAGACCTGCCCCGCGTTGATGAAACCGCCGGTCGCGATCCGCTGGGCAGCGTAATCGAGGTTTGCATCCTCGTGCACGATCACGGCCGCGTTCCCGCCGAGCTCGAGGCCCACCCGTGTCCTCCCCGCGATCTCGCGGAGGTGCCAGCCCACGGCACAGCTGCCGGTGAACGAGAGGTAGGCGATGCGGGGGTCGCGGGCAAGCTGTTCCGCCCGTACACCCGTGCACGGCACTACGCTGATCGCGTCCGGGGGAAGGCCTGCGGCAAGAGCGATGTCGCCGAGAATCAGGCTTGAAACGGGAGTCGTGGACGCGGGCTTGAGGATAACGGAGTTGCCGGCCGCAATTGCCGGCGCCAGCTTGTGGCAGGCGAGGTTGAGCGGGAAGTTGAACGGGACGATCCCGACCACCGGGCCGAGCGGGAACCGCTGGATAAAACCCGTCCGGCCTTCCGTATCCCCGGAGAGGTCCAGCGGGATCACCTCCCCGTAGATCCGTTTTGCCTCCTCTGCCGAGAGCCTCACGGTAATTTCTGCACGGGCAACTTCGCCCGTGGCAAACTTCCGGGTCTTGCCGCCTTCCATCACCAGAACATCAGCAAGCTCGTCCGCCCGCTGGTGGATCTCGTCGGCAATCCGGAACAGGATCTCTGCACGGGCATGCGACGAGAGGACCCTTGTCTTCTCAAAACCCCGGCAGGCCGCAGTAACCGCACTTTTCAGTTCGGCATTTCCTGCCTGGCAGACCTCAGCATATACTTCACCCGTGTACGGGAACCTGACTTTCAGGATCTCTTTGGTATGTTTTTTCACACCGCCGACCAGAAGGGGGTACGTCTCCGCCATCATCACTCACGCTCGTTTGTAGTAGTGTATCGCAGGCCCGGTACCGGGACACTGCATACAGTTCTCCCAGTACAATCATCCCGGGGGATCCTAATAAAATGCCTGATCGGGAGACGGAGGTCTGCCGGGTAAAATTCAAAAAAAAGGGGTGCCGGGACCGCGTTCAGAGCCGGGTCAGCTTGACCGGCACACGGTAGATAATATCACCAGTTCCGGCCTCCTTGCGGTCGTCGGCACAGATGTAATACTTGCTCTGGGTCTTGATCGTGAAGGTCTTGTCTACGGGGGTGGTGATGGCAATAAACCTGACCACGGGTACAACACCGTCATAGACCCAGGTTTTATGGACAACATCCCACGCCGGCTCGACCTCCCGGAGCTTCAGCTGGTTATTCTCGTCAACGAAGAGGATATTCACGTTAATCGCATTCGAAGCCGGGGGTTGTGCCTCAAGTTTAAACTGCTGGTCGGGGTAGAGATAGTCAGAACCAAGCAGCTCCTGGACATTGATACAGGCAAGCTCGCCAATATGGACATTGACCGTAGTATCGATATCCGCAGACGATGCGGCGCGGGTGGCTGCCGGGGCTGAGTAGGTCTGCTGCTGGGCGGCCGTTGCCGGGGCCTGCGTTGCCGCAGGTGTCTGCTGGGGGGTTGTACACCCGGCCGCAATGGCCAGGAGAAGTACAAGCACGGCGATAAGCACATAACCGGGGATCTTCATGATGATTGAATGCAGAAGAATCCCATATATTGGTTACGATCCTTTCCGGGGGACTGCTGCCGGGGCCGGCAGGGGATGCGTCAGGGACAGCAGGACGCGATCTGCACATCCCGGGCTGGCAGCATGGTGTGCACCAGCATCCCGTGAGAGAAAAACTACTTTGTGCTGTGGCGCAAACATTTCTTCACGCACAGCGTTTAGCATCCTGTGAGAGGAAGAGGGGTTTTGTGAAGGAAGTCACCGCGAACTTCAATATCAAAGAGATCGAGCGTGAGGTGCAGGCGTACTGGCGCACCCATGATACCTACAAGGCGGTCCGGCAGCACCGCAGCACGGGAAAGGCGTTCTTTTTCGTGGACGGCCCGCCGTATACCACCGGCTATATCCATATCGGGACCGCGTGGAACAAGATCCTAAAGGACAGCATCCTGCGCTACCACCGCATGAACGGCCGCCACGTGATCGACCGGGCGGGATACGATATGCACGGTCTCCCGATCGAGGTCAAGGTCGAGCAGGCGCTCGGTTTCAAGTCGAAAAAGGATATCGAGAAGTTCGGGATGGAGGCGTTCATCGAGAAGTGCCGCGAGTTCGCGACCACGAACAAGAAACTGATGGACGAGCAGTTCGGGAGCCTTGGCGTCTGGCTGGATTTTGCCGGCGCATACCAGACCGTAAAGCCCGAGTACATCGAGGCAGCGTGGTGGACCCTGGCAAAAGCTGAAGAAAAGGGCATGCTCGAACGCGGCAACCGTGTCGTGAACTGGTGCCCCCGGTGCGAGACGGCGATCGCGGACGCCGAGGTGGAGTACTGGGACGAGAGCGACCCCTCGGTCTTCGTCAAGTTCCCCCTCCGGGACAAGCCCGGCGAATACCTTGTCATCTGGACAACAACACCCTGGACACTTCCGGCCAACGTCGCGGTCGCGGTCTCGAAGGATTTCGAGTACGCAAAGGTGCGTGCCAAGAAGGACGGGCCCGAGGAACTCCTCTGGATCGCCGAACCGCTCGTAAAGGCCGTGCTGAAGAAGGCCCGGTACAAGGACTTCAACGTTGTTGAGACAAAGAAGGGTGCAGACCTCATCGGCTGGAAATATGATTCCCCGCTCAATGAACAGGTGCCGCTCCAGCGCGATATCGATCACAAGGTCGTCTGCGGGGACTTCGTTGCCCTTGAGAACACCGGTATGGTCCACATCGCTCCCGGCCATGGCTGGGACGACTATGTTCTCGGGACAAAGGAAGGCCTCGCGATTGTCTGCCCGGTGGATGGCGCCGGGAAGTTCAGGGACGAGGCCGGGGTGTTTGCCGGCCAGTACGTGCGGGACTCAAATGATAACGTGCTCGTCGCGCTTGGCCACCACCTGCTTGCAAAAGAGACGGTCACCCACCGTTACGGCCACTGCTGGCGCTGCAAGACCCCCATCATCTTCCGGGCCACCTCGCAGTGGTTCCTGAAGGCCTCGGAGATGCGGGACCTGATGCTCGCTGAAGTGGCAAAGGTCACGTGGTATCCCGAATGGGCCGGCAGCGCCCGGTTCTATGACTGGATCAAGGAGGCCCGCGACTGGTGCATCTCGCGCCAGCGTTACTGGGGTATCCCGATCCCGGTCTGGGTCTGTCCGAAGTGCAACAAGTACAAAGTTATCGGCACGATACAGGAACTCGAGGAAAAGAGCGGCAAGCAGCTCCCCGACCCGCACCGCCCGTACGTGGACGAGGTCACGATCCCGTGCGAGTGCGGCGGCACGATGAAGCGGGTCGAGGACATCTTCGATGTCTGGTTCGACTCGGCAGTCGCCTCGTGGGCAACGCTCGGGTACCCGGGAAGGACCGCGGAGTTCGATGCCCTCTGGCCTGCAGATTTCATCACCGAAGGCCAGGACCAGACGCGGGGCTGGTTCTACTCGCAGCTGGGCGCCAGCACTATCGCGTTCGGGAAAGCCCCATACAAGAGTGTGTGCATGCACGGCTTCGCGCTCGATGCCGAGGGCAAGAAGATGTCGAAAAGCCTCGGGAACGTGGTGAACCCTTCGGACGTGATCGAGAAGGTCGGGGTCGATGTGCTCCGCCTCTATGTCCTGTCATCCTCGGCACCCTGGGACGACCTGAAGTTCAACTGGGAAGGGGTCGGCACGATCAACCGTTCCATCAACATCCTCTGGAACGTGTACCGCTTCCCGCTGCCGTACATGATCCTCGATAAGTTCGAGCCGCAATCGAAGGAAGGTGTCTGGGACGATGCTTTCGTGCGGGCGAACCTTGACCGGATGCCCGACGAGGACCGGTTCATCATCTCCCGGATCAACTCGGTGGCAGCAGTGGTCGATGAGGCCATGAAAGGCTGCCAGCTCCACCGTGCCACGCGGGAGATCGTGAACTTCATCCTCGAGGACCTCTCGCGCTGGTACGTCCAGCTCGTGAGGCCGCGGATGTGGCTCGAAGGCGAGAGCGAGCAGAAGGTGTTCGCCTACGAGACGATCTATTACGTCATGCGCCGGCTCACCGGGCTCCTCGCCCCCTACTGCCCGCATCTTTCTGAGGAGATCTACCGGAACCTCCGGTGCATAAAGGACCCGGCAAGCGTCCACCTGCTGGACTGGAATGCCGGCGATGCAAGACTCATTGATGCAGAGCTCGAAGGCGCGGTGGCACTCGTCCGCTCGTTTGACGAAGCGTCCCAGAATGCCCGGCAGTCCGGCAAGCGGAAACTCCGGTGGCCGGTTGCGGAAGTGGTCGTGGTCACCGGCTCCGATGCCGTGAAGAATGCTATCGACCGGCTCAATACGGTCTGCATGGACCGGGCCAATGCCCGGAAGGTCTCGGTTGTCATGGGACGCTGGGACCGGGTAGGCTGGCACGCGGAGCCCGTGATGAAAGCGCTCGGCAAGGGCTTTGGCAAGGACTCGTTTAAGATCAAGGGGCTTATCGAAGCAGCGGACGGCAACGCGATCAAGGTGGCGGTCGATGCCGGTAAGACCTATAAGCTCGGCAGCGGCAGCGAGACGTTCGAGATCGGCATGGACCACGTGACCTTCACCGAGAAGCTCCCGGCCGACATCTTCTCGGCGCCGATGACCGATGCGACCGTGTACGTGGATGTGGCGCTTACCCCCGATCTTGAAGCGGAAGGCTATGCCCGCGAAGTGATCCGGCGGATCCAGGATATGCGCAAGCAGCTCGATCTTGCAGTTGAGGACAACATCAATGTCGAAGCATCCGTGGGCGACAAGCGGGTGCTTGCCCTGCTGATGGACAATGCAATGATCGCTTTGATTGCTGACGAGGTCCGGGCGAAGTTGTTCGGGTTCTCGAAGGATGGGTCAGCGCCTGACTCCTCGCGGTTTGCTTCTGTCAAGGAGTGGGATGTCGAGGGTGTTGCGATGACGATCGGGATTGGGAAGGCGGAGTAATCTCTTTCTCATTCTTTTTTTTTCCGCGCCCGGCCCTGCTGAAAAATTTTCAATCGCGATAACTTGTTGTTAATTAGCGAGGCTATTGTAGGATAATTAACCTACAATTCGGGTGTACAACCTACTATTTTTTGTTCTTTCCGGCGTGAGTGTTTTGTCCGATCAATCGGATCGCGATTGAAAAAATTTAAACGCGAGTGAGGGGGTGATTGAAAAAAAATTTCCGGAGATCGATTGTCGCTTGGTATTACATCAGGTTTTCATCTTTGATGGGGGCTGATGCCCCCATACCCCCATTTGCGATAAGTGCCGCCACCCCCGCGGGGCGCCCCCGTGGCGGATCAGTAACTTTTTTTAAAAATACCCAATTGACTGTGAATATGATAAAAAAATGAGAACGTATCAAAACGCCAATACATACAATTTTCTTATTAAAAATCGTTGATACTTTTCATGTGGTTTTTCGATAGAATTCCCATCTACAATTTTTTTGAAGAGAGTGGGACACTCCTTTCGTTAATAGCTGTTTTTTTCGCAGTGGCGAGTTTTGTAGCTCAATTGAATGTAAAACCTTACAATCCCATTTTATCCGCGGGAATTATTATGATAATTTTTCTGGTTGGGATTTTAATCGTAGTTCTCTCCTACAACATATTCAAATATTCATTTCGTTTGCTTAATTCCAACGATAATTATGTGTTTTTACAAGGGATTATTATTGTAATTTTTGCGGCGTTCTTGTATGTAATATACGGAACTTTATTGTGGTATTTTTACTCGATTGACCCGGACTCTATAGTTATTCCAGGTGCATTCTTCATGTTAGGTATAATCTTTTTAGGAACTTTTTTCCTAAATATGGAAATCACAAAAAAGGGTTCTAAAAATGTGAAATGTGTATCGAAATTTGGATATGTCGCTTTAAGTTGTTTTACTTTTTTTATATCATTGGGTTTTTTAAGAGATTTCGTTCCAATTACTATTAACCGACATTCGGCATTAATTTTTGAGCGAGTAATATTTTTCAACCGGCGGCCCAAGCAAGTGAACAATATCAACTAATTCGGAAGTATAATTGAGAATCAGGCAAAGCCGTCGGTTATCAACAATTTC
>JBAZHD010000142.1:0-6625 GCA_041652515.1 Methanoregula sp. | reverse complement strand
AAGCACATGAAGTCTTTCGACCTTGTCTGCTGTGCTCATATCCACGAAGCCCGGGGTATCATGGACGTTGACGGTGTCAAGATCGTCAACCCCGGTCCTGCGATGGACGGCCACTGTGCCATGATCCATTTCGGCACCGAAGCAAAGGATATCAAGATTGAGCTGCTCACCGTTTAGGCGGGCAGGTCTTCTTTTATTCTTATCTCTTTTAATGATTCGATGAAGTGAGCGGAGCGGAATCCGAAAAGGAGAAAAACCTGAAAGGATTTGTCAGTATCATCTGAAGATTCGGGGGATATTGGATTTAAAAAAAAAGGTATCCGAGAAGGCCAGCTCACTTTTTTGCGAGCAGCACATCAGGAAATAATACGTGAATCCCCAGTCTTCCATTCCAGTCTCTTTTATTGCCCGAAGAATCGAGTGAAACGGGATTCAATGGTGAAAATTTTCATATCGACAGGTTCATAGAATATAGAATCCACACTATTATCTCTTGAGGATATTATGACACAAGGCTCCGGAATAATCGGTCGGTATTATTACTCTTTCCTGAATATGGTAATACTCGCAATGTCACTTATGGTTCTGATTATTCCTGTAGTGGGTGCTGATGATAACTGGGTGCAGGTTACATCCGGTGCCGGATGGTCAGCGCGGGGATTATTTGGTAGCGTGGTGATGCCGGACGATAGTATTATCGTTATGGGGGGTTGGGATGATAACAAAAATCATCTGAATGACGTGTGGCAGTCAACCGATAATGGGGCAACCTGGACTCTGGTGAATGCGAATGCCGAGTGGACCGGAAGAGATGTTCATTCCACGGTAGTAATGCCAGACGGTAGCATCGTGCTCATTGGGGGGGTTGAAAATATTGACGTAAAAAATGATGTGTGGCGTTCAACCGATAACGGGGCAACCTGGACTTTAGTCAATGGGAATGCCGGCTGGACTCCAAGAGAATCCCTCAGCAACGTGGTAATGCCGGATGGCAGTATCATCGTTTCCGGGGGAACATTGCCGGGAGGGTATACCCAGTTCAACGATGTGTGGCGGTCAATTGATAACGGGGCAACCTGGACTAGGGTCAATTCAAATGCCAGCTGGAGGAAGCGGACTGGTCATAGCAGTGTGGCGATGCCGGACGGCAGTATTGTGATAACAGGAGGCTATACGTTTGGGTTAGGTGATGTAAATGATGTGTGGCGGTCAACTGATAACGGCCTTACTTGGACTGAAGTGAATGCGAGCGCCGGCTGGAGAGCACGTGAGCATCATAGTACCGTTGCGATGTCTGATGGCAGCATCGTGCTTTTCGGCGGCAACCATGGTTCTGATTACCTGAATGACGTCTGGAGGTCTGACGATAACGGTGCCATATGGACATTGGTAAGTCCGGGTGCCGGCTGGACTGCGAGAACCTGGCAGAGCAGTGTAATGATGTCGGATGGCAACATCGTGTTGATGGGGGGGTATAATGGCCATTTCCGGAATGATGTCTGGCGACTGGAACCTCCCGAATCTTTAGGTACTATACAGCCTATTACCACTGGTGAAATAAAGGAAAATCTCGGGAAATTCGTAATAAGCATGAATTCCACCATTCTTCTGTCGAAGACGATCTCTCCTCAGGTGATGAAGCAGGGGACTGATGCCAGTGTGATAATTATGCTTACGAATGCCGGCACCAGTCCAATTTACGATATTGAGCTTCTGGATGAATCACTCCCGGAATTTCCTGAGATCCCCGGGGAAAACCTGTCCATGATCGCCCAGGTGCTCATGCCCGATGAGACCCGCATCCTCCGGTATTCCATCAGCGCTGAGAAACCCGGGAAGTATACATTCAATGGTACCCAGGTCATGTTTGCCGGGGAAGACGGCAATTATCATCTTATCCGGTCCAATGCACCAACTGTCAGGGTTATCGAACCTCTGATCACATCGCCTGATGAATCATCTGATCTCTGGAATGCACTGTCAGGTTTCTTCAGAAGGTTATTTTCATAGATGTGTGGTGACAGGTTTCAATCAATAATGTCAGGAAATGCGTACCTGTTTGTCCCAAGGATCCGTATCTGTGACGGGAGCATGCCTGCATGATCCAGAGAGCGTTGGTATTTCAATAGAATCCCGGATTCTATAACTCCCTCAAGAACCGGGTGAGTCAGAATATAATGAAGAAAAAAGGGTAAGCGTTGGCCAGCTCACTTTTTTGCGAGCAGCATTTCAAGGTATGACGCCAGGATTGGCTCCCCCACCACTCCGATCTCCTGAGCAATTCTCTCGATCTGGTCCGTCGGGTTATCGGACTCGCTCTCTGTCATCACTTCAATCTCGGCAAACGTGCCCAGTCCGTCAACCATATCCAGCGAGACAGATGCCGTACCAAGCTTATACGTCTCCCGCCACTTGTTCACTTCCAGTGTTTTTGTAAAACCCAGCCGGTCGAGCATGGTCTCGAAAGTCCTGCCGCATTCAACGGCAAAGTTCAGTTCCTCCCGTGCCTTGAGGCCGAATTTTTTGATCTTTGGTCCCTTGTACGTGACAACGGCATGGTCATTCGTATACCGGACCCGGACTGCTTCATCGGTCTGCCCGAAGTCCCGGTGGGGAGCATTGTAATAGATATCGTGCTCGTGCACTTTTCCACCGGACTGTGCATTTTTACCTGTAAGCTTTTCCCGGACCGGGTCGAGGGAAGGGATCTTTACTTTGAGTTCAACTTCGAGCATTGGTATGCCACACCCTTTATCTGTCTTGATTACGACCTAATATAGTCAGGTGAATCATGGCAATAAAGGATGGAGATTTTATCCGGCTGAGCTACACAGGCAAAGTCGGCGACAATGTTTTCGATACAACTATCGAGGATGAGGCAAAGACGGCCGGTATCCACAGCCCGAATGCCGTGTACGGTCCGGTCACAATCTGTGTCGGCCAGAAGCATGTAATTCTCGGCCTTGACGAGGAACTCGCAGGCAAGAAATCCGGTGCAAAAGGAAGCGTCACCGTAACGCCTGAAAAGGCATTTGGAGAGCGCGACCCCAAGCGTGTCAAGTCCTTCCCGAAGAACCAGTTCAAGGAGAAACCTGTCCGGGGCATGCCGGTCAGGCTCGAGGAGCAGGGAGAAGGCACCGTTGTCGATGTCATTGGTAACAAGGTCATTGTCGATTTCAATGCACCGCTCGCCGGCCAGACCCTTACGTATGACTATGAGATCGAAGAGATGGTCAAGGGACCCCTCGATCAACTCAGGGGACTGGTCCGGCTCTATGCCGGAAAAGACATGGAAATTGTTATGGACGGCGATAAGGCGACCGTTACCCTTCCCCCCGGGATAAACTATGACCGCCGCTGGCTGCTCTGGCGCGGCCGGATCATTCATGAAGGATTCGAACTCATCAAGGGCATTTCTGAGATTATCCTTGTCGAGACGTTCAAGAAGCCGGAAAAGAAAGAAGAATAATCCGGCCCTTCTTTTTTTAAAGTGTTTATCGCAGGGTAGTGCCCGATCAAAAAAAAGTCGGTGTCCTGATCGGGTCAGTTCGTCAGACATCCCGTATTATACCTTTTCTCTAAAGAAATCCCCCAGTGGGAACCGGATCGGTTCATGCTTGTTTTTCCAGAGAAAAAAAAACAATTGCAGCATCCGAATCGGCCTTTTTAAAAGGGACCGGGATCAATAATTATTATGGATCGAACAACAATCTGCGTGCCCGGTCTGGCCATTCTTCTTGTTGCCTGCCTCCTCATAGCAGGATGCTCAACACCCGATACGGGAGACCAGACTGTACAACCGACTGCTACGGTTGCCGGCGCACTGTATTCAGCCGGCGATATTGTTAAAAACCCGAAATCAACTGCAAGTACTGCATGGCTGGTAATCGGATATGATGCGGATTCAGATTCCTATGAACGTGCCCTGGTCTACCCGAACGCTGACGGCAGCTGGGGATATCGTATGGACACCCGGACCGAGAAAGCCGACAGGGGGGTTATGGAAACGGTCTATTCTGAGATTGTTGAACATATATCTCCGTCGTCTGTCCCGGTGGGGACCCCGACCGCTGTCACAACCGTAGCGACAACGGCCGGAGTGACCCTGTCGGCAACCAAAACTGCGACTACGACTACCACGGCATCCCTCGCGCCTGTCATCTCAAAAATCATCCCGGATAAAGGCGATGCCGGGACAACGGTCACGATCACAGACCTTGTCGGGGATTATTTTAAGAACGGTGCGAATGTCTCTCTGCGTCGCAGCGGGAGTGCTGAAATAAAGGCAACCGGTGTGCGGGCCTATACCCAAAAATCAATAACCTGTACAATTGCCATTCCCTCCGATGCCGTGGCCGGGGCCTGGGATGTTGTTGTGACAAATCCTGACGGCCAGTCGGCGACCTATACCAATATTTTCTCTGTTCACCGGACTGCCAGTGCCCTGACTACGACAAGTGCGACATCAGCAGGGACGATACCTATTTACTATATCGATCCCCCGACTGGACATGCCGGCAACAACCAGATTGTTATCACGGGCTCGGGATTCCAGAAGGGTGCCACGATGAAACTGCAAAAAAGCGATAAACTGGATATCAATGCACGGGAAACAATCTGGAACAGTGAGACTTCGATAAAGTGTTTTATCGATATCCCTGTCGGGACAGCCGGGGCCTGGGATGTTGTTGTCACCAATCCTGACAAAACATACGGAACTAATTTCGCGGTATTTTCAGTTACTTAATACCGGATCCCCTTTTTTACCGGAATCTTCCCGGCTCCTGTTTTTTTTGGTCCAGTGAACCCGGCTCATGGTGCGGGAACACCCGGAAACCACTGAGAGCCAAATGGATTCGTGTTCATCGATGCGGTGTAATCCCGTATTGTCCCAGTCCGGTTCCGGGTAATGGAATTATTTTCGCTCATCATGAGCCGGCTATCTGTCCGATCTATGAGTGAGCAACCGCCACGTTCCGGAAAGTATCTGCGATAAATAATCTGTCGAATCCCTTCCTTCTTATCGGATCAGCCGGTAGCGGAGCAGGGCAGCAATTCCGCCCAGTGCAACAAGACGTTCGCCCGGTTCAAATTCCGATGAGAGGACAACGATCGTGGCACGCATGGCCTCTGCGTCCTCGATTAATTGTATGACCTGTGCGTCCCGCAGGAGGGTGTCTGCAATAAGGACCTGTTCGACCGCCCCGTAGCCGATCGCTTCCCGGACCTCTTTGATACCATAGGCAACTGCCCCTTCCTGCGAAATGCGCAGCAGCACCTCGTCCATCATCTTCACTTCTCTTGAGAGCTGGAGATCGTCCATCAGTTTCTCAAGCGCACCCTTACCCACGACTTCCTGGACTGCTCCCCGGCCAATCCGCCGGGTCTCGACAACAACGGCCCGATCGATGCCGGGACAGGACCGGTTCTTTGCATATTTTACAAAATCGTCCTTGATAAACCCGGGACCGGCGATGATGACCGGGCCGGAGATATTCTCCAGGTAGGAAAGGAGTTGCTCGAAAAATGCCGTACGGGAACTGGTCTCTGCACCTTTGCCGCTGCCGGTGGTGATCGTGATCACGCTCTCGGGTCCATACTGCCGGAGCCGGAAGAGTTCTGCCTCCCCTTCCTCGATCGTCATGATATGGATGACCCCGTACACGGAAGCTTTTACGGCCCGTTCCACCCGTTCGAGATCCAGCGGGCGCCATTGTCTGATGACGGAAATCTCAAACCCGGTCTCGACGTTGAGGGTGTGGTGCGCCCCGACATCTACACCATGTTCAATGATCCCGGTAAGACGCAGACGGACGCCGTGCTCGGAGAATTCGATCCGCTCGATCCTGACCCCGAGCCGGACCGGTCGCTTTTCTACCTTCTCCGGTCGTATCTTGTCCGTGGCTGCGTCAACGCTCCGGAATGTTGTTGCAAACACGAGATCGCCCGGGGCTATGAGGTGCCGGAGGTGCCAGAGGTCATCGATACTCTCCGGGAATAACCGGATCTCGCCGTAGCCGCCTTTGTGTTCCCCGTACTCAGCCTTCATGATGACCTGCGATATCCGAACCGCCGGGCGGGACGAATGCCGCCACCTGGTCGGTATTCAGGATGGCCTTGAGGGTTTTTTCTTCCTCGGGTGTCACTTTCTGCTTCAGGATGCGCAGGACTTTTTTTGCCACGTCATTGGGTTCATACTGCCCGGGTTTCAGTTCAACGAATGCTTTTGTTCTCCCCCGGATAACTTCAGGCGGTCCGCCAATGACAGCAGTCTGGGGCTCGATCATAAGCCCGATTCCCACGGCAAGCGGGACATTCCGGTAATACGTGCGCTCGCCCCGGACAATGAACGAGCCCCTTGAAACAAACTCCCCCGATTCCGGCGTCTTGCTTACCTGTGGCGGGAGTGCGCTGTATACATCGGCTGAGAAGTGCCCGCTCCTCCAGGCCCCGGAGTAAGATGCGGCAAATTGTGCCACTTCATCCATCTTCTCTGTCTTCCCCTTAACAATAACCACACTGGCCCCGTGCACATCCGCATGCACGAACAGGTCGCCGCCGGTCAGGTATTTCTTGACCAGTTCCTCGTTCTGGGAGGCGTCCCTGCCGCCGATAACAACGACCC
>JBAZHD010000141.1:0-6693 GCA_041652515.1 Methanoregula sp. | reverse complement strand
CAACACCACCGGCGCGATCACCTCTTACGATCAGATGTTTGACAACCGGGGCAACAGCATCACGAAAGTATCGCTGGAGCCAAGGCAGGTCCTGCACTATCAGTACCTGAGCCGGCCGGATTCCCCGTATGGCATCTCCCTCATTGAACGCACGGTGCACGATATCCACCGGGATACCAAGGTTGCGGAAGCCATCAGCGCGGGGATCTGCCTGCACGGTACCCCAAAATGGCATGTGAAGGCCAACAGCACGCAGGCGGATCGTGTTCCCCTCACCGATACAGAGTTCAATGATCTGGAAGACCAGTTCAAGAACTTCAATGCAAAGGATCAGTTCGTGACAGAAGGGGACGTTGTCGTTCAGGCCCTGGATACCGCAGGGGTGCAAAACGTGCAGATGTATTCTGATGTCTCAATGACCCGTGTGTTTGCAGGTCAGGGTGTACCCGGGGAACTGCTCGGGGTCCGCCAGGGAACCACCGATGCAACCGCAGTCAGCCGGATCGGGGCGTTCCTGAAGAAAATCAAGATCGTCCAGCGGGATATCGAAAGCCTGTGGGACCTCAACATCATAGACAAGATTACCGGGAAACCCGGCCTCATCAAACTGAAACTCACGGACGCCAACCCGGAGGACTTCGTTCAGATATCCACCGCGATCGCAGCACTCCGCAGCGGGCAGAACCCGGAGAAGGTCGCCCCATGGCAGTGGTGCCGGCAGCGGTTGAACATCCCGAGCAATACAGATCTCGGAATCCCGGAGATTGAAGAGGAGGATGAGCCGGCGCCACAAGGATGGACCCCCGGCGCCATTGATCAGTTGATACGCCTTGATCGGAGCGTTCCAAAAGATCAGCAGGACAAGAGCGAGCAGGAGATCGACGCCATGAAGCAGATGGCAGCAGCGGCGCATGAGCTGTCGGAGGCTGTCCGGAACCCATGACCCCCAACCCCCGCTTATCTCGGGCCATCGCCAAGTTCACCCGGGCAGCTATCGGCTTACAGAAAACCCGGGAGAAAGACAGCATCGCCCGCGCCCATACGCAGGAGCTGGAGCAGTTCTTCCAGGCACAAGCCCGGCTCGTGATATTCCGGATGATGTTCATGCAGGAGTATATGCCGGAGGTCCAGCAGGCCCCGGAGCCTGTGCGGTTGATGGAGGCAAAGAACCCGGTCAGCACCGAGGCCCTGAAACGATGGGCGGATATCTGGCAGGATGTTGAGCAGAAGACCACGGACGAGCTCCAGCAGATTGTCAAGGGCATCGAAGGCGACGCGCTGGTTAAGGGTGCAAACCAGTTGGCCGGGCAACTGAAATTCGATGCGAAAACCACGTTCAGCCTGTCGAACCCCCGGGCGGTTGCGTGGATGCGGAAGAACGGCGGCTCATTATCGTATATCAAGGACATTCAAAGCACAACGGCGGAAAGCCTGAAGCGGGTTGTCACCACTGGGTTGGATGAAGGCTGGAGTTACAACACGACCGCCCGGGAGATCCAGAAACTATACGACGGGCCGATCAGCCGGCAGAGGGCGCAACTCATCGCGGTAACGGAATCGGCCCGGGCGTATGAGGCCGGCAATCACGCGTTTGCACAGAGCATCGAGGACGACGGCGTGAACATGGAGAAGCAGTGGACCACTTCGCACGACGACCGCGTATCTGATGGATGCGCTACCAACGAGGCGGACGGCTGGATCCCCATCAACGAAGCACACACCAGCGGCGACCAGGAGCCCCCGAGGTTCCCGGGCTGCAGGTGTTATGAGCAGTACAGGCAGGCGAGAGCATGAGTAAGAAACAAGAACCGAAGAAAGCACAGCAGGAACCGACCGCAGAACAACAGAGTCCGGCAGGATATGCAGCCGAGGATATCCCCGAAAGTGGTTCAGGAGAGATGGATTTAGTGCCCCCAATGGCCGTGTCCCCCCCATCCATTGAGGACCGGGTGGCCGCTCTAGAAAAGGCCATGCTAAAAGTCGATGACTTCTGCACGAAGCACAACCGGTACCATTTCGGGGGATCCACAGGTTGACCAGCGGAAAACCTCTCTCAACTCTCGAACAGGCATACATCGATACAGTACGGGGCCGGCTCTCTCATTCCGAGGTCGCCGCCCATCTCACTCTCCTTTATGGCACACCCCGGACCCGGAAAGGCGTGATCGATTACTGTCACCGCGTCCGGTCACCCGCTTTTAGTTAGTTTGGATAAACCAAACTATACTGTTTGAGTTTCATATAAGTACATGCCCGAACAGGGTAACCCCATTTCTCCGCCCGATGCACCACCACTCACCGGAGGCCCCGACCAGCAGGTCCCCGACGGCATTCCCCACATCAGGGCGTTGCAGGTCGCATTCAACAGCGCATCGAAATTCTATGAGCTGGAATCCGGCGATCTCCTGATCAGGGATGTGCCGCTGCTCGCAGAGGGCGAATGGACAGATTCCGCACAGAAAACCCCGCTTCTCTATCCGGCAAAGACTCTCGAAGCTTACGCAGGGAACTGGATCCGCCGTACCGGCTACAACCGGCACATGGGCGGGGTTCCCCGAGATGAGAGCAATCGGGTAAGCGAGGCCATCAATCCGCATTTTGGTCATTTCGTTGACGAGGAGGGCACCACCCGCGCCGCTGTTCTCTCTGATCTCCTTGTCTATGGCAACACCCCGAGCGGCCGGGCTATGCAGGAGATGATCAAGCGGAAGAACATCCGGTTTGTTTCCGTCGAACACGGGGGCGATGAAGCGGAGAACCCGCAGACCCGCCGTATGGAAGCCGCCAGCCTTGTTTTCGGAGGTTTTGCCTTCGTGAACAAAGGAGCCTGCAAGGTTTGCAGGATCAACGAGGCGGCTGAGGAAACACCGAAAGAGCCGGCACCCGCAGCGGTCCCGGCAGAGGAAACCATGGATACCAAAGAACTTGAAGCACAGATCGCCACTCAGGGCACGCTCATCAAGGAGCTGTCAGAGGCGATCAAGGCACAGAAACCCGCTGAGGTCAAGGTTGAGATCCCCAAGGAACTCTCCGAGGCAGTCAGCACGATCAAGGAACTCGCAGCCCGCATTGACGCGCTGGAGAAGGACGGCACCCCCAAGACGGGCGCCGAGAACACCAAGGAACTGTCAGCCCTGCCGGAGTTCTACATCCCCGTGGACCGGAAGAAGGGCACCGTAGGAGTGCAGTAACATGACAGCAACTACCCCGGTCGCATTCGACCCCGCCCCCACTCACCTGGGCCTGACCATGACCTTCAAGGCAACATCCGCGATTCTTGCCGGTCAGATCGTATCGTTCGCCGCAACCGGTGTTAGCCGGTCAGTGGTCCCTGCAACCTCATCCACCGGCCAGCCCATCGGCATTGCCGCACACTCACAGGCAACCGCCGGAGAAGATATAACAGTCCTCATGGACGGGTGCGTCTGTAAGGTCATGCTGTCCGCTGATGACGGCACCGCAGATGCAGGTGACTGGATCGGCGTGTCTACCGTTGCCGGCACTGGCATTGTCCGTGACCCCGCGATTCTCGCCCACGATGTTGTGGTCGGGTTGCAGCTCGCCGTCGGATACGCGATTGACGACATCGCAGCCGGAGCGGCCACTGTTGGCGGCACCGGGTACATCGTTGTGAAGACTTCCCCGCCGGTGGCAGCAGCGAGCTAAGGAGGACTGAGATAACATGACACAACTCTTAATCAGGGCTCTTGAAGCCGCACACGCTCAGGACTCCAATGAACAGAAACGCCTGCAGCAGAAGATCGTGAGCCGTGACCTTGCCGAGTTCGAGAGAGCTACCGGCACCCGATATATGATCGAAGGTGCAGACGGTAAGATCCACCCGGCCCGTGAGCTGCTCCTTTCGGAAGCAATCGAATCCGGTACCCTCGTCCAGACCGAGATCAACCGTACCATTATGGACGGTGCACAGCCCGCCCGTTGTATGCGTGATGCGGTACCGGTCATTCCGATGCAGAGCAACTCCATGCAGATCAACATCGGGGAATCGGGACGGTATGCCCCGTTCGTGGGTGAAGGCGCCGAGTTCACTATCCGGAATCAGGACTACACCCCTCGCACGTGGACCGCCAAGAAGATCGGCGAAATCCCGCTCTGTACCAAGGAGATGGTGGCCGATTCGCTCTTTGCGGTCGTTGAGCAGGAAGTCCGGGCAGCCGGTGAAGCCTGCGAGAACACCCTCAACCAGTGGATGCTCCAGGTCCTTCTCGACAATGCCGGGAATGAGTACGATATCAACGCAGCCGTTGCCGCTCTTGGTGGCGCTGCCGCTCTCCGCGAATGCAAGGCGCTCATCAAGGCTGACGGGTTCCAGGCGGACCGGTTCATCTACCACCCGCAGGTAGAGACCTACATCTTCAAGGACTACACCCCGATCGCATACAACCCTGTCGCACAGGAACAGATGCGGACGGGCCTGCTCCCGATGATCCTCGGCTGCCGTCCGTTCGAGTGCGGTGTCGATCTGACAACCACATCGGCCCCGACCAAATCCGCGTCCTACACCTGGGGAGCACCCACGGATGGGTACATCGGCATGTGCCTGTTTGACAGCCGGAAGGTCGGGTACATCGGCATGAAACAGGACCTCTTTGTTGAGGACTACCGCGACCCGCTCCGGGATCTCGTGGGCGGCAAGGTCTCCATGCGTGTGGCCTGCCAGTACGGTATTGCCAACGCCATCGGTCGCGTCGAGTACGGCGGAGCTTGAGCCTGAGGGAGGATATCCCTCATGGTTTTAAGCACCCAGAACAGCGGCAAGTATCTCACTCGGACGTACGAGCGGGATAAGAACGCGGGAGAGCTGGACAGCAGCAACCTCACCGCAGCCGAACTCTCCTTTTTGGAGATCCAGGATGGCGAGGGACAGATGAAACACGATCTTGAAGTGATGTGGGAGAAAGCGGA
The DNA here is from genome assembly GCA_041652515.1 of Methanoregula sp. Classification (GTDB taxonomy): domain Archaea; phylum Halobacteriota; class Methanomicrobia; order Methanomicrobiales; family Methanospirillaceae; genus Methanoregula. Next base: position 1,767 of record JBAZHD010000141.1, on the reverse strand, counting down.
TGGCATTTTGCACCTATACTGAAGTCCAACTGGAATCCGGTACAGCGTGCGGAACGGCCACCACTGCCGATATCACCAGCCTGATCGCCCGCAGTGATGCGGAGATCGCCGATATCCTCACGCAGAAAGGCGTCACCGCCCCGGCATCAGCCACGCAGCTGAAAACTGCCAGCATCTACCTCACCATTGCCAAGATCAAGCGCCGGCAGGCTCACGAGCTGAGCCGGACCAACTCGGCATCGGTGCCGGGCCTCTCTTACAGCGTCAGCGTCGAGACAGAGATCGCAGCCCTTGAAGAAAAGGCGCACTCCGCCATCCTTCAGTATGTCTCAGCAGTGAACGGCACGGGCATCCGGGTATCCCGGGTACGCGGACGGTGCCACTGATGGTCTACCCCTCAGTGTTCCTGATCCACAGCGCCACGCTCAACGGCAAGCGCCAGAACTCCACCCTCGCTTACGATGCCGGTACCGCCGCATTCCATGTTGGGGCCACCCTCGCCGGTGCAACCAGCCATGCGACCGCGGTCATTGTCGGGATCCCCGGGACGGTCATTACCGACCCCTCGGGAGCCACGATCTACACGGTCCCGGCACTCACCCTGCTGTTGCACACCATTACGGGCACGTTCCAGAACGATGAGGTCCTGAGCGACAACGGCACGGTGCCCGGTGCGGCCGTGGCAAATGGCACGACATCGGAAGCGTTCGACATCAACGGACAGCTCATGTACACGACCATCGCCTCAACGGTATCGTGCCGGCTCGCAACTCCACAGGAATCATTCAGGGGCAAACCGATCGTGATCGTGAGCACCCCTTCGGTAACATTCGCTGCAGGTACTGATGTGTCCGAAGGCGACACCCTGACCAGCACGGAGACCGGATTCACCGGCACGTTCCGGATCAACAGCGTCTCGCAGATCTACGAGATTGCCGTTAAGGTGGTGTCGCATATCATGTGCGAGATCGCGGCTGCTGGCGCTACGGGAGGGACGTGATGGCTGACTTTCAGGTACTCCTGGATATCCAGCGCGAGGTCGGGGAACTCCGGGGCGAGATGACCGGCATCGGCAGGGAGATCGGCGATATCAAGCGGCTCCTGGAATGCAAGACCAACGACTGCCGGGCCTGCCGGGACGGGATTGATAACGAGCTTCAGGCACAGGCCGATTTCCTCAACCAAAGGATCGACAGGCAGGATAAGAAGATCGCACCGCTGGAAAGCCTGCACGTGGGAGAGAAAGCGGTCGGGTCCTGGCTTGATACCGGGCTCGGCCGGATTGCCGTGGCCCTGAGCATCATCTCGGGTGTTGGCTCCCTCTTTATTCTGGTAGTGTGGCCCGTGCTGCAGAAGGTGCTGTGATGGCAGGCATCACCGGCATGGCCGGCTTCTCGTTCGACTTCTCTTGCCTTGCCAAGATGAGCCGGGACATTCAGAAGATCGGCGCAAACGTCAAAAAGAACGAGGCAGCGGTCGTCAAACTGGCGGCGAACGAGTACAAGAACGACGTGCAGGCCATCATCCAGTACAAGACCGGCACTCTCCGGCGCTCCGTGCATGTCGAAATGACCAGCGAAGGACTCAAGCAGGTCGCTCTTATCGGGACGGATGCCCCGTATGCCCGCAGGCTGGAACTCGGTTTCGTTGACAAGGATTCGCTCGGCCGGATCTACAATCAGGCCCCGCAACCCCGTTGGCGTCCAGCATGGGATAACAACCTCGCAAAGTATGAGCGGATGATAAAGGGTGCATTCAACCGGGCAC
>JBAZHD010000140.1:0-6708 GCA_041652515.1 Methanoregula sp. | reverse complement strand
TCTGTCCTTTGAAAACCACTTTTTCTCCCAGGTAATATGACTTATCTCCGACTGCGGAAATAGTGACTCCAGTACCTGCGGTGGAAGCGGATCCTGTATCCGTAACCTGGAAGGGGATCAGGGTATAAGTGTCATTGGTCAACGACTTATCGTGTGCCTCCTGATCGCTGATTGCGGTGATGAGTGCGTCAGCCGCATCGCTGCCCTGCAGGCTTCCCGGACCGGTGAGCTTGAAGAGGTTCGTACCGTTGTTGAGTTTCAGGTTGCGGACATACTCCCCGCTGACAACGAAGTCGAACTGATTGTCTGCCATCGGGTGCTGCACGATGATGTAGTTCTGCCCTGTCGGGAGTTTTCCCGACATTGCCGCATCGGCGGTAAAGGTAAACAATACCGTGGCGGAATTTACCGGCGTTTTTGTCGTATAGGCATAATTATCGCCGATAACCCAGATCTGGACTTCCGGAGGAATTCCTTCGGCAATCCCGGTTACGGTTAATGGCTGTCCCTTTACAACATTCGAAGACGAGATATTTGCAGTTATATACGGCTTTTTCAGTGCCATCCCGACATTGGCGGCACCCGGGCCCATCTGGTCCTTTGCTTTCGGCTGGCTCAGTGCAAAGATGGTATACGTCCCGGCATCCAGTTTAAGATTAGCCGTGTAAAAGGCATATTCCCAGGTTTTATCCGGTTTTGTTTTCACTACGGTAAATGAGTCCGGGTTTCCGCTAGCTACTGCCTTGTCAGGTAATGTAAGTTTTACACCTGTTGCCTGAAGGTTGGGCCCGGTCAGGAAAAGGTATACGGTATCAGCATCGGGACTCAGGCCCCGCAGGATCACTTTTTCCCCAAGATAATAGGACTGATCTCCATCTGCGGAAATAGTAACCCCTGTAAATGGTCTTTTGAGGATAAAGTCGACGTTGGCGGCACCTGGGCTCAGCTGGTCATTTCCTTTCGGCTGGCTCACGGCAAAGATATTGTACACGCCGGCATCCAGTTTAAGATTAGCCGTGTAAAATGCATATTCCCAGGTTTTATCCGGTTTTGTTTTCACTACTGTAAATGTGTCCGGGTTTCCGCTGGTTACTGCCTTGTCGGGTGATGTAAGTTTCACACCCGTCGTCGGAAGATTTGGTCCGGTCAGGAAAAGGTATACGGTATCAGCATCGGGACTCAAGCCCCGCAGGACAATGTTTTCCCCCAGATAATAGGACTGGTTTCCATCTGCGGAAATAGTAACTCCCGTGCCTGCAAAGGCAGGAGATATCAGCAGGACTGCTGCTCCCGATAAAAGAAGCAATAGGATCGCTTTCCGAAACCCGAATGGGTTTTTGCTGCAATTTAATCTCATATGTAAATGTATGCGCATTTACAATATAAAATCATTCTCTTTCACAGTTTTTAGGTAATTGTCGTTACAAGTACCGATACTCCGGTAAACTTTCAGACATTCACCTAGTGCGGGACATCTGTTACCCGATGTTAAAAAAAGGTTATTTGTGAGTCTCGATTTCCGGGGATTCGGGCAACTGCCCGGTCATTGCAGAGCGGTAAAGGTCCAGCGCAGCGATCCCACCGACTGTTGCCACCACAAACGCAACGCTTAACAGTGCAAGATCATAGAGGAGGGCAAGAGCAAACCATGTGTCGGTGGGACGCGAGTCGACAAACTCAGGTGGTGTGACCATCCCGTGGGCTGCCTGAACGAGCAGGTATGTTAGGAACACCCCGAATACGACAACTCCAAGGAAGACGGCGCAGACAGCTACCGCATCCCAGTTCTTTTTCAACATGATAAACGATCCCACGACTGCTTCCCTGAGGGTCTTGTGCTCGAGAACGATGAAGGGCACGACAAACAGGGTCAGGATGAACAGGAGCAGATTGATCACAGAAATGGTCAGTGCCTGCGTGAACCCGGATGGATATATCCATAGCAGCGCCGATTGTCCTCCATAGCCGGGAATCTCGCCAATGACTTTGCACGGATAGAGAGTCAAGTTGAACGGGAACTGGAGGAACATGCTGGAAAGGAATGAAAAAGGCCCGAAGATATTGAGGAACCGGAGCTCTGGCGGCAACCCGTAGAATAAATGAAACCAAATATAGAAGAGCAGCATGCCTGCGAGTGCCAGAACAAAAGACCACAGGAAGATTGCTTTCAGGTATTTTTTTGCCCGTATAAGCCCCTCAAAAAACGAGGCAGAGCCTTCTTTCTTTGACTGGATGCTCAAGAAAAGGCCCGCCAGTAAGAACACCAGGCAGAACAGTGTTGCGAATTCGATTAAAAAGTCCAGAACATACCCTACGATTATACCAAGTTGTATGTGCAGGTTCCATCCAATGTAAGAGAGCGCCGCCTGACAGATGGTGTTTCCAGCCAGCACCAGCCCGGCAAGGAGCGTAAACCAGAGGAGCTGCCGGTTCCGGTTCAGGGTCTTCATCCCTGAAATGGCTGCTCCGATCCCCCTACGGATCGATTTCGATCCTCCGCCCCCGCCGTCCGGGAGTCCCGCATGGGCAGATTCCGACGGGATACAGATACCCGTCTGAAGTACATGTACTGCCGGTGGTTTGCGGCACAACCCCAGCCACTGGTCGGCAATTCCGGAGATGAGGCGCATCAGATCACAACCCCTGTTGGTTCAGTGGATTCAGCGGTGATCTGCCTGCTTTTTCCCGATGTGTAGAGGTCAAGAGCTGCAATCCCTCCAACAGTTGCCATTACAATCGCAAAACAGAACAGTGCACTATCATACACGAGAGCAAGAGCAATCCATGTATTTTCTGGACGTATCGTGACAACCTCATCTGGTGTGACCAGCCCGGATGCAGCCTGGACGAGCAGGTACGTAAGGAACACACCGAATGCAACAACTCCAAGGAAGACGACACAGGCAGCTGCCTCATGCCAGTTCTTTTTCATCATGGTAAACGATCCCACGACTGCCTCCCTGATGGTCTTTTGCTCGACAGCGATAAAGGGCACGACAAACGGGGTCAGGATAAACAGGAGCAGATTGATCACAGAAAAGGTCAGTGCCTGTATGATCCCGGATGGATATATCCACGATGTCAGCGAGAGTCCCCCATAGCGTGAGGGGTCGGAAAATATGTGGGTGAGCGTCGGATTGAAGGGATACTCTATAAGCAGGTTGACCCATCCATTGAGGGTTCCCAGGATATTGAGGAACAGGTGATTACGCGGCAACCAATCGTGAGAATAAAAGGAAATACTGAAGAGCAGCATGCCTGCGAGTGCCAGAACAAAAGACCACACAAAGATTGCTTTTATGTATTTTTTTGCCCCTGTAAGTCCTTCAAAGAACGATGCATGACCTTCTTTCTTTGACGCGATGCTCAGGACAAGACCCATCAATAGGAACACCGTGCAGAACAGTGTTGCGAACTCGATTATCATGTTCAGGACAAACCATTCGGTTTCACTTATATCCGGTGCCATGTTCCAGCTGATGTAGCCGAGTGCCCCCTGGCAGATGGTGTTTCCAGCCAGCACCAGCCCGACAAAGAGCGTAAACCAGAGGAGCTGCCGGTTCCGGTTCAATGTCCTCATCCCCGAGAGGGCAGATCCGATTCCCCGGCGAATTGATCGCGATCCCCCGCCACCTCCGTCAGGTTGCCATTCGCAGGCAGGTTCCGGCGGGAAACTGAAACCTGTCTGCACTGCATGTAATGCCGGTGCTTTCCGGCACAGGCCGGACCAGTGCCCGACAACATCAGATACCCGGGTCATTTTACACACTCCCTGATTTTTGTGAGTAATTCTTCAGCCATCTTCGTCGGGTCCTGGGTCTTTTCGAGTTTTATCCCCAGCTCGGCTGCGAAGTCCCAGATGAACTCGATGCATTTTGTGAATTCGTCGCAGGAAATGCAATCTCCGTCATGCTCGTACCAGACCTGCATGCCATGCTTCTCCGAGACGAAGATATATGCATTGGTCTGGAACGGGATCGACTTCCCGAACAGGACACCCCGCTCTACATCGATCTTTTCAATCTGGATTCTGTTTGCCTTTGCCATCTCCCGCAGTGAGGCTTCGATCTTCTCGTTCATCGCAAGGAGTGCCTGGGACACACCCTGCCTCGTTATGCCGAGCTCGGTTGCAATAGAGACATTTGACATCCCGCTACGCCGCATCTTCCAGAACCCGAACTGTTTCTCATTGGTTGGAAGGAACATGTGTAAATATATGAAGATTTACAATATAAAACATTTGTTAGTCTCTCTTATTTCCGCTCATGAAATGTAGATAACAAATGTGGTACTGATGGGCGTAACCGGTGATATTCATAATCCATCGAACTCGTGAATGCTACACCATCCCGCGCAGATTCCCCGTATGCAGAATGGATGTGATTATGAGTGTCGCTGCAAGGATGGTGGCGGCACCTGATGTCCAAACGGGAGATTCCCCGAAGAATGGCGTTGCAACGATGAGTATGATGCCGACTACGATAGGAATGTCTGCATAACGTCCGGCAAGGATAGTACAGGCAGGGGAACTTGTCGCATCCAGTATCGGGTACTCAGTCTTCGGTACGACACTCACGGGGCGCACTGTACGGGATTCTTTCCTGTGAGTGTCCATATCTCCGTGCACCTGTTGGAAAAAATGTTGGGGTCCCGAGGTCATTTTTGAGCCGTTTCGCCAGGGTTTTCATCCAATGCCCCGGGAATACACCCCGTCTTTCCATAGGTGTAGAGATTTGATGTGGCAATGCCCACGGCGGTTATACCTGCAACCACCAGGACACCCCATATGATTACATACAGGGCGGCACTTGCGGTCCACCCTCCTTGGTACCAGAAGAACAAATCATCCGGTGATACGATCCCGTAAGCCACCCGGAAGATAAGGGAAGTTGCCGAGATCCCGATCAGGATCAGGCAAAAGACACACACACAGGCAATGATCTCACTCCACGTCTTCCTGATAAGGGAGACTGATTCTGCGATCGCACCGGTCAGGCATTTATTTCCCCGGACAATGCCTGGCACGACAAACAAGGTGAGAATGAACAGAATTGTGTTGATGAGCATTAGAGAAACCGTGAACGTGGCGGCAGAAAGAACATGGAAACCCCCTGCGATCGGGCCCGGTCCATAAATTGCCGGTGTGAGAATGAAGTAAAAGGGAAACTGGCTGATCACTGCGGAAACCATTCCGAAGAAGGAACCGGAATACTCGAACACAAGGACATAGATGGCTGTTCCAAGAAATGCCATGATCCCTGACCAACCCAGAAGAGATCGCACATGGGTCATTGCCCCAGATAATCCTTCACGGATGGTTACCGGCTGACCAGGAACGTTTAGGGAAATGCCCAGGACCAATCCTGCGAACAGGAAATTGATACAGAATACGGTAATCATCTCAATCATAAACGTCAGGGCAAGCCAGAAAGAGAAATCCATCACCGGGTACGGATACGTTCCGAACTCATGGAGAGCATATGCCGCTGCGAACATAAACAGCATCACAAGACCTGTCAGGAGCGAGAACCAGAGCAGTTGTTTATTTTTAATGAGGGTTTTAATGCTCTCCGCTGCAAGGCTGACCCCCCTGCTGATTCGACCCAGCCCCCCAGTATCTCCATTCGGTTCCGCAGGATTTATGGTAACGGACGGTGTTGTGAGTATCGCCGAAGCGGTGCGCTGGGTTGGGGCATTCGGGCACCAGCCCATCCATTCATGAATAATTTCCGATACGCGTGTAAATGTCATACTATCGCCTTCACTTTCGTAAATAATTCTTCAGCCATCTTTGTGGGATCTGCGGTTTTTTCAATCCTGATGCCGAGCTCGGTTGCATAATCCCAGAGTAGTTCGATACATTCAGTATACCGCTGACAGGTGCCACAGTCGCCGTCATGTTCGTACCAGACCTGAATGCCGTGCTTTTCTGATACGAAGATGATCGCCGCAGTCTGGAATGGGATCGACCTGCCCACGAGGACTCCCCGTTCGGCATCAATCTTCTCGATCTCAATCTGGTTCGCGTTCGCCATCTCGCGTAGTGCAGCTTCAATCTTCTCGTCCATAAGAAGGAGCGCTCGTGAAACCGCTTGCCGGGAGATGCCGAGCCGGTTGGCGATGGTGATGTTGGGTTCGCCGCTCCGACGCAGTGCCCAGAAACTGAACTGCTTGTCATGGGTCGGTAGAATCATATGTCAACATTGTTACGTTGACTATATATAATTTCCGGGTTTGGGCGGGAAGATTGGCTCGATGAAACGGGCGATCCCGCGAACCCCCCATTATCCCGATACAAAAGGAACGAGGTGGTTTTCTCCCTCGTTCACGTTTGGGATTTTCTCCGGCACTGCCCTGCCTCACATGCCCGCGAACCAAATTTTTCCCTGAACGGGATCACTCGTCGCAGTACACCTGCGCCGGCTCAAGCACACCGGGGAACTTCGCCCTGCAGGACTTCCGTGCGAGCCAGCAGAGGTGGCAGGCATCTGCGACACCGGATGGCGGGTGGTACCCCAGTACCCGGGCGAGTTCTTGTGGTCCGCCGGCAACGAGCGGTCCACAGATCGGGTGTGCGGATGGCGAGTACGTACGGATGAGTTCCGCGAGGGGACGCTTCCAGCAGTTCCCAATGGATATGCCCTGGCAGATCTGGAGGTTGCCAAACGCATCAACATGGATCCGCGACGGGTTTGCCAGGTCTTCATA
>JBAZHD010000139.1:6160-6807 GCA_041652515.1 Methanoregula sp. | reverse complement strand
GTCAACACATATCATATCAGGGGGAGAGATACGAATCTGTCATCATTCCTAAAAAATATGATTTCATGGATCAGGAATGTGAACTCTTTGTTCATACCAGAAAAAAAATAATTTTACCGGGAAGTATATGCAGACAATTTTTCCAGCACCCTGTGGCGTGCCTCCTGCATGCCGGAGCCCCTCACAATAATCCCGTTTTTTATGAACGGTTCGAGCAGGGGTTTCCCACCGGACGGTGCTTTCTTACTGAGCGGAAGCATCTGATGCGCACCGCCGGGCACGTCGTAGACCTGCTTGACCCCGCTCCGCTTTCCCCGCTTGGCCATGGCTTTTCCTTCGATCTCGACAATATCCATGCCAAAGTCGATCACGGGTGCATTTGCAATTGCACCACCGACACCGAATGCGTCAACGCTCTGCACAGAGGCGATTATATCCTCGCGGGTCACCCCACCGCTCAACAGGATCTTCACGTTATCAAACCCATGAGCATCCAGCTCCCACCGCACCTCGTCAACGATTGCCAGCATATCGCCGCGCCGGGATCGCGGTGTGTCGAGACGTACCATGGTTGCCCCGCACTCGGCAGCCCGCAGGGATTCAGATTTCTCATCGCACCACGTGTCGCAGAGCATGATCCGGGGGAC
>JBAZHD010000139.1:0-6150 GCA_041652515.1 Methanoregula sp. | reverse complement strand
GCATTGTCCCGACGACGGGCATCCCTTCAGGGGCACAGGTGTTCGAGACCCCGTCAACACCCCCGATCCAGGCAGCACGCTCTATCATGCCCGCAATCGCCGGGTGCTGTCGTCGCGAACCGAAAGAATAGACCGGGTGCCCCCGTGCAGCGACCATGATATGGGCCGCTGCCGAGGCGATTCCCGATGCATGGCAGAGGAAACCGAGGATCGCCGTCTCGTACCGGCAGAAATCCCGGTACTTTCCCGAAATCCGCAGGACAGGTTCATTTTTAAAGAAGATCGTACCTTCCGGCATCGCTTCCATTGAAACCGGAAGACCTTCAAGAAGGGCGATCACATCGGAAAGCCCGCAAAAAACCGCCCAGGTATCCGGCAGCGTTGCAGCGGTCACTTCCATGACGACGACCGGGTTGATATTTTCCCTGCTCAGCGTCTCTTCCGTGCGCACAAAATAGATGTCCGTGCATTTACCCTGTCTGATGGTTTCATCGCTCACGGTCTCGAATTTCACCATGCGGAACTATTGTATGTTTTTAAATTTACGCTTATTTATCTCCCTGCCCGTATGTGCGCTACCTATTAGTGCACCAATGAACAACCTTTCTCCGGAGCAGGGATTACATGCAGGCGACAGGTATTTATAAATTTCCGGCGGGATTTGCACACCGGGACTGGTGGCCCTGATGCTGGGCATTATCGGGGGGACAAGTCTTTTATTTTCAACACTTCCGGCGCTGGAAAAAGAGAGTGTGAGCACCCCGTTTGGCACCGTAGAGATCCTGACCGGGGATATCGTGATGCTGATGCGCCACCAGAACGGGCTCCCTCCCCACCGGATTAATTACCGGGCGAATCTCGCAGCGTTGGCGATCACGGGTGTGGACAGGATTGTTGCATTTGGATCAGCTGGATCTCTCAAACCTGTGATCAGGCCCGGATCCCTTTTGATCCCTACTGATTATATCAGCCTGACCGATAATCCGTCCATCCACGATCATGCGACAGAGCATGTCCGCCCGGAGCTCTCGGCATACCTTGCAAAAGATCTCTTCACCCTTGTCCCGGGCGCACGGTTCGGAGGTGTGTACGTGCAGACGTGCGGCCCCCGGATCGAGACGGTTGCCGAAGTGAATGCACTTGCGCGGATTGCTGATATCGTGGGGATGACAGTTGCATCGGAAGCGACGCTCGCGTGCGAACTCGGGATGGAATTTGCAGCGCTTTGCACGGTCGATAACTACGCAAACGGGCTTGGGGGTGAGGTACTGACATACGAGCACATCCTCGCCACATCGAAAGAGTACTGTACCCGGACCGGGGAAATAGTAAAAAAGATCATCGGGCAGATGAGGTGATGCCATATGGAGACAGTGACAGAGATCTTTGAAAAGAACCATTCGCTTCTGATCACCAATGTGGCGGTGGATGGGAAGTCCGTCGATATTTTTATTGAGGAAACAGGAACCATAGGCGCCATCGGTGAAGACAAGCGGAAGGAGCACAGAGGAGAGGCAGAGTTTATCATCGATGGCGACCAGGCAATCGCACTCCCCGGCCTGGTAAATACCCATACCCATGCGGCAATGACACTGCTGCGTGGATATGCAGATGATATGATCCTGCAGGACTGGCTCACGCAGAAGATATGGCCGCTCGAAGCGCACCTGACCGGCAATGATGTTTACCTTGGAACACGCCTTGCCTGCCTCGAGATGATCAGGAACGGCACGACCGCGTTTAACGATATGTATTTCTTTATGGATGATGCGGCCCGGGCGGTTGATGAATCCGGTTTACGTGCAGTGCTCTCCTATGGGTTCATTGATCTCTTCGATCCAGACAAACGTGAGATCGAATGTAAAGCTACCGAGAACCTTGTCACACATGTCCGGAGCATGAAGAATCCCCGGATCAAGGCCTCTGCCGGGCCACATGCGATCTACACTGTCTCAAAAGAAGGGCTGGCATGGTGCGCTGAATTTGCACGGGAACAGAAAATCGGGATCCATATCCATCTCTCGGAAACAGACAAGGAAGTTCAGGATTGTATCGCCCGATACGGCATGCGCCCGACAGCATTTCTTGATACGTGCGGGATCCTCACCCCGCGGACTGTAGCGGCACACTGCTGCTGGCTGGATGAAGGGGAATGCACCCTGCTGAAGAAACGCGGCGTGAGTGTGTCGCATAACCCTGCCAGCAACATGAAACTTGCCACGCACCGTGCGATGCCCTATCCCTGGCTGTCAGCTGCCGGCGTTAACATCTGTCTTGGTACCGATGGCTGTGCCTCAAACAACAATCTCGACCTGTTTGAAGAGGCGAAGATTGCCGCACTGCTGCAGAAATTTTTCTGGAACGATCCCACCATCCTGCCAGCGCATGAAGCCCTTGCCATGGCAACTGCACACGGGGCAGAAGCTCTTGGGTTTGGGACGGGAAGACTTGCAGTTGGTGGATTGGCCGATATCGTGCTGGTAAATTCCCGGAGGGTATGCAATACGCCGCTTCATAATGCCACCTCAAATCTCGTGTATTCCTGTAATGGCGGGGCGGTCGAAACGACGATCTGCAATGGAAAGATACTGATGCTTGAAGGGGAAATCCCCGGTGAATCGGCACTACTGGAGCAGGCAGGACTCGCAGCCTATGAGCTTGTAAACCGTGCCCGGAACAGCTGATATGTTCAGGCCTGCACAAAAAAAAGCAGGGATACGCATCTCTGCTGCCATTTTTCTGGTCCTGGCCGGATACGTCATCGTTACCGGATGCCTGGGAACGATTACCTTTCCCGGTTTTAGGGGAGGTCAAACCCACCTTGCAGAGAACGAGGGTAAATTATCGGTATATTTTCTCGAGGTCGGGCAAGGGGACTCTGCCCTCTTCCTCTACGAAAATAAAACTCTCATGATCGACGCCGGAGAGATTGATATGGGCGACAGGGTCGTCAGTGATTTAACTTCACTGGGTGTGACACGAATCGATCTTCTGGTTGCCTCGCACCCGCACTCAGATCATATCGGGGGTATGCTGAAGGTGCTGGAAGCATTCCCGGTGGGAAAAGTACTCGATACCGGTTTTCCCCACCCTTCACCGACCTATGAGCATCTCCTGGAAACGATAGACGAAAAACATATTCCCTACCAGGTGGCTGAGCAGGGACAGACGATTAACGTAGACCCGGCGCTGAGGGTTGTCGTGCTTGCACCGCCAGACGAGCAGTCAGGCGAGAATTTAAATACCGACTCGATAGTGCTCCGTATATCGTATGGTACTATGGACTTCCTGATGACCGGAGATCTCGACAACGCGGGAGAAGATGCCCTGCTCAGGACCGGTTACCCGCTTGATGCCGAGATCCTGAAAGTCGGGCATCACGGGAGTTCATTTTCAACATCCCCGGCGTTTCTTGACCGGGTCCACCCGGAGATGGCGATTATATCTGTCGGCGGGGACAACCCCTATGGCCACCCGCATGCAGAGACCATGGACCTTCTGGAACGAAGCGGGGTAACCGTATACCGCACGGATCTGAATGGGACCATCCTCGTCCGGACCGATGGGATGTCATATTCGGTGAAGACAGGAACAAATATTTCCGACATAATAAGAGTCAGGCCAACACGTATGCATACTTCGTCAATAGTGACCGGGACCCCTGCTCTGGTTTTTACTCTCCCGACCCTTCCGGGTAATGCGACCATCCCTCTTTCCTCGGTGACCCTGCCCCCGTTCCCGGAAAACTGGACCATCCCTGTGCTGCCTGCTGCACCGCAGATCGGCAATGCATCGTGGGTGTATATCAGTGCAACACGGTTCGATGCCCCGGGCGATGACCGGCAGAACCTGAACAACGAGTGGGTACGCCTTACAAACCGCGGGGAAGGGTTAGTACTCCTCGCCGGCTGGACGCTCTCGGACAGGACGGGTTCGCACCCGTATGTCTTCCCTGCATATATCCTCATGCCGGGATCATCCGTGACCGTGTATTCCGGGAAGGGTACGATGAATGGCACGGCACTTTTTATGGGCCTGGACGCACCGTTATGGAGCAATACGGGTGACGAGGCAACATTGAAAGATGGCAGCGGGAATATTATTGATCAGAGATCATAAACGAGAGTATACCGTGAAAGCAACCATAGACCGGATTGAGGGGGCCCTGGCGGTATTGATCCTACAGGAAGACGGGGCGGTGCGGATCAACCTCCCGCTCTCCTCTCTCCCCCCCGCCTGCCGGGAGGGGGACATCCTGACGATTAGGATAGAGAGGGATACGACAGAAACAAAGGAAGCAAAAGAACGGGTGTCAGGCCGCATTGAAAGATTAAAAACCGGACATAGTCCTTAAATCCCTCTCATATGCTCCTGTAATGAAAAAATTATTCCAGCCAGCGGGTAACATCGTCGACGGGAGGTCTGACTGAGGGCCCGAGTTCTTCCTGCGGATACCCAATCGCACACCCCATCAGCTCCCATTCTCCTGCTGGAATTCCAAGGATCGTACAGAACTCCTGATCTGATGACATCCGGGAGGTGACAGAGACCATCTGGAACCCCAGATTGAGTGCGGTGGCTTTCAGCCACATGTTTTCCATGCAATGGGCAAGCGACTGCTGCTCCACAGGAGGGAACCCCTTGCGTTCAGCAATGACAATATAATATGGGGCAGTCCCGATACCGGGTATCCATCCCATTTTCCGTATCGCCGCCAGCCGCTCGACAAAGGAAACTGCCTTTGTACGAAGGGCTGGATTCTTCTCCATCTCTGTCTCCAGATCCTGTGCCATGATCGCGACCTGTTCCATCACGGGAGGGGATGCGGCCGCCATGCTCCGGGAACCCTTCTTCATCACAAAGAACCGGCGGAAATAATCAGTTGAATTTCCTACGGCGGCCGCTGCAAACGGTGCGAGGAGCCCGGCATGAATGATGCGCCTGATTGCATCCTCCGGGGGAAATTCAGGTCTGAACATCCTGTACGAGCGTCGTCTGGCAATAATCTCGTCCAGACAGGTATTTTTCTGGTCATCATTATCAGTGCACATGGTAATTTCCTCAAACTGTTTTGAAAGACCCGGTTCAAGAATCTTGGCACATATCCGGATTCTTTAATAATTTTAATGTACGAGGATTCGTACGTTACCTTCGTTCGGCATGGAGCACTCCCATTACTCCAAGTGCCGAATGAACGGGCTTTCGATCAATGGTAAAATGATAATATCGATCTATATAATCAAGGAGTGGGAAGTTGGGTGGATCGCTGATGGGGGGAATGTGGAGTTCCATCTCGATCCTGCGGATTCCGGCAAGATCAGGTGGATTTATCAGCCATTCCGCACCTTCGCAGTCACATTTCAGGAAATCACAGCCCCCGGCCATTTCGATGAGGCCGCGGAGCGGGAATGTCAATGAGGTGACTTCACAATGATCCCAGTTGACTTTTTTCGGTTTCCCGTCACCAAGCGCCCCCTCTATGACCCGAACGGGAACGTTATTCAGCCGGATATTCTCCCGCAGAAGGTGCGCAGTTACCGGCTCTACAGCGACCACATACGGGGAATAGCGGGAAGCACGGATACAAAAAGCTCCAGCATTTGCACCAATATCAAGTACCCTGTCATGAGTTGTCAGGTCATCGAACCGGTATTCCGGCACCTCAAAGATCTGGCGGAAGGCTGTATCCTGCAGGACAAATCTGACATTATCCGATGAGGTAAAAAATGAGAGGTCCTTCGTTTCGGCACCACCAGGTCACGGTCCCGTCAGATCCTACGCCTTCTTTTTGATAAATGTCCCATCAGAATATTCCCGGAATGCCAATCGTAGTTCATCGGCAGTATTCATGACGATCGGCCCCCGCCATGCAACCGGTTCATGAATCGGTCTTCCTGAAAAAAAGAGGAACCTTACCCCCTTCGCAGAAGATTCTGCCTTTACCTCTGATCCGTCTCCAAACAGGACAAGGTCACGGTTATTCACCCGGTGTCCCTCCTGTGGATCAAAGGTGACTTCCCCGCCAATCACGTATGCAAACGCTGTGTAGCCTTCCTTCACCGGCTGGGAGAACGCTGCGTTCTTGTCCATCGTCACATCGAGATATTCCGGATCTGCGACAATATCCCGGACCGGGCCGGTAACGCCACC
>JBAZHD010000138.1:0-6887 GCA_041652515.1 Methanoregula sp. | reverse complement strand
GCATCAGGGGATATATCTCAACTGTACGTAAGAATGATCGACCGGTGCTCGCATCGATTAAAGATGCATTTGATGGTGATCCGTTCGTTCCATCAGTAGCGATTGTGTGACTGTAAACAGTGACAAAATTAATTTGTGGTCACATCGACCGGATCGATATTTGCATCGATCAGGCATTCGAAGGTGATAGTATTCAGCCACCCGGCTTTCTCGAACATGTGCATGAAGCAGACCCCGATCACCGCTGCACCGGCATGCTTGTCAATTACCGCTTTTACCTGTTCTGCCTTTACTGGCACACCCGGCATCGAGAGCCCGCCCATAATAACTATAGCCCTGGGTTTCAGCGTCACCGGCCCGAAGCGTGCCTGCATGCCAACATTATCGACAGGAGCGATCTTTTTTGCCCGGCTCTCATCCACGAAGGGAACGAAGATCTGTTCCAGTTCAAGCGAGCGGAGAGCAAACCCAAGCAGTTCGACAAACGGTGTACACGTTCCCGGGACACCGAAATAGACAACCTGGTCGCCTTTTTTCAGTCCTTTTCTTACCATAAATTCCTTGAGCGGGCGAAGGATGCCCGGGACGCCGTGGAAAACTTCCTTTGCAGCCATGATAGATCAACAGTCTTGCCGGGAGATGATAAGAGTTACCGGTCCCCGCACACTGTGCCGGAATCCGGGTCACTATCCGACAGGGAGTGTTACCATTCAAACTTCATTCCCACGCCAATTTCCTGCAGGGGACAATAGTCTGCAAGTGCAAGTTTTGCCTGAATGGATGTACAGTGACCGGCGTGCAGGGCATTGAGGTGAAGGCGGTTTAAGTATTTCCCCGTCTTTACAAGCCGTTTTGGAGCCGGCGAGATCAGGTGAAGGCCGCCGATGATGTCCCTGACATGTTTTTCATCGCAGACTTCTCTCGCGTATTCCGTGATGTTGCAGATCCCGGCGTGCGAGCAGCCGGTGATGATGATAAGCCCGGCATCCGACCGGAACGCGAGAGCCGTGTCGTCAAGCAGTTCATCCGGTTCAGTTCTCCCGTCAGGATTATGAATCACCCGCTTCCCTGAATCCCCCTCTTCGAAGGGAAACCTCCGCGGGATTTCTCCGAGAAAAACGAGATCCTCCGTGATCCAGACCGGTTCTGTGGACAGGCTGACCGGGAACAGCCGCCGGGCTTCCTCCTCGCTCACGGTCGAACCGTTCTTATGTCCATTTTTTTCTTTGGGCCAGAAGCAGCGGGGGTGGGCGATGAGTTCCGGCACCCGGGGCTGAACGCTGCCCGGTGTTGCCGCTGCAAGGTACCGGGCGAGGGTTGCGAGCCCTCCCGTGTGGTCGATATGCCCGTGCGAGAGGACGAGAACGTCCAGGTCCCGGAGGCCGATCCCCATCTTTTCTGCATTGGCAAGGAACAATCCGGATAATCCTGTGTCAAACAGGATCTTCTTTCCGGCAGTTTCGATCAGGAACGAGAGCCCGGCCTCGCCACAGAGATTCTGATCCGTGAGGGTGGTGTTATCGACCATGACCGTGAGGGTGAGCCGGGGTGTCATGGAAGAATATCGATCCGGGAAAGGGATGAGCCTTTTCATTTTTTGGGGAGTGCTTTGATGAGTCTGAAAGGGAAGAGGTGAGTCCGGGCGCAATGCACGTGACGCGACACCGGGTCTCATGGATATCTTTAGTCCCAATGGGGACTTACGACGTAAATATCAGGTTTTCGACCAGAATGATTTTCTTGTCATAATAGTAAGCGGATTAAAGCAACTCAAAGAATCCTTTGGATTCTTCTCGTCTCTCAACCCTTCGGGGTTCGACAACCAGAAAATGGAGTGACAAATGTTACAGAAGACCATTCAGTTGTTTAACGACAAGGAAGAAGAGTTAGTTAACCACCTTGTCGGGATCGGTACGAAGAGACCTGTTGCGAAGATGCTCGTATATCTCGCAAGAAAACCGGAGGCAACCGCCCGGGAGATCGAACATGGTGCCGACCTCCGCCAGCCTGAAGTGAGCGTGGCAATCAGGACCATGTCCCGCCTGGGATGGATCTGGGACCGGATGACCCCGTCCGACCGGAAAGGCAGACCCGTCCATACCGTCGCACTGGCGCTGCCGGTCGGACAGATCCTGGACCTCATCGGGAAACAGATGATGGAAGAGACCCGGAGCCGGGTCTCGCTCATCAGGAAACTGAGAAATTCCGTGTGAACCGGAACGCGGGAGACATAGGGTTTCCCGCCCATTATCTTTCAACCTTTTTTTGGATCAGTATCGTAAAAAGGAGCGCGAAAAAAATCTGGAGAAATGAGAATGCCAGAAAAATTTGTTCAGGTTTTTTTCAGACAACTGCTCCGGTAATTATCCCGACGATCTGTTGCGCCGTTACCGGGTCCACGACCTGCGCCAGCACGAAGCCGGCCAGCACGATGAATACGCTCCAGAAGACCTTCTTCACCTGCTCGTTCTTACCGAACAGCTGGATGATCGTTTCCTTGTCTGTCATCATTCTCTGCCGGATGAGCCTGGGCAGGAAGACGAAGAGCAGGAGGAAGAGCATTGCTGCGATGGTGAACGAGAGCAGGCTTCCGGTCTTTTCCGCAAGGAACATCCCGAGCGGGACGGTGATCGCCCCGGCCAGCATTGCTGCGGACGCGATCTCGCCGAACCAGAAGTAATGCCGGTTCCCGGCATAGTTCTCCTTCTCCTCATTGTTCAGGACAGCGGGATCGAAGATCCCGACAGTGTTCAGTGCCCCGTACCAGGCTGCGTGAGCCTTAAACGGATCGGCAACAATACCGAGGAAGAGGATCACGACCGGGACTACGAGCAGGACGAGGGGCAGGTGTGCCAGTATGACGATGATCGCTCCAAGGATCCCGGCGCCGCAGATGGCAGCCCGGGTCAGCAGGGGATTTTCAGTCATAGATCACACCTTCCTTGATCCTGAACTCGAAGGCCGGACTTGTGGAGCCGCCGTTTTTCGGGCTGAAGTCCCGGACCCTGCTGCCATGCTCCCGTTTTCTCCTTGCTGTCCGGATCCGCACCGTGTGAATGCCCGGCGAGCGGGGATATACCCAGTGGCCGTCAGCATCACGGGCTTCGCGGAACGGCGGGATCTCGAACCAGTCCGGCCAGAACCGGACGCCACGCGGGATGTCAGTCCCACGGAGCAGGTCCTGCAGCCGGATCGGTTTCATGTTGTCGTAGACAACCTCGACGACAAGGTCCGCGTCCTGCTGCTCCGGGTGGAGTTCCAGTTCGTAGAAGACCGGCATTTCCCGGACTTCTTCCTGCGTTAGGGGATCTCCGGTCGTCAGCGGTTCGAGGCCGCCTGCAGTCCATCGGAACAGGCCGGTCACGCTTGCGACCGGCATGATTTCTGTTTCCATACATACCTCCAAAAAAGGTGAAGAGAGGGGACGTGATCGTCCCCTCCCCGGTTTTCACCTCAGGCTAAGGCCGCCACCGTGTCGGCCCAGGTCTCGACCTTTGTGCGGATTGCATCGTCCGAGTACGACGTGAGGCTCACGCTGTCCCGGCTGAACGTGACCATATAGATCTCGCCGTTCGGGTCGCGGCACTTCAAGGTGACCGAGTAGGTCTCGTTCGCGGGATCCCGCACGGGCGTGCCCGTGTGTGCTGCCGTGAGTGCAGTGTCAGCAAGGATGGCTGCCGCGCCGGCATTGAACCCGGCAATCGTGGTGTACTTGCCGGACTCGTTTCCCACGGTCTTTGCAAGGGCGTCCTGGTAGACAACCTTGGCCACATAGGATTCCTTGCTCTTCTCCACCGGCTGGTGGGTTACGCCGCCTTCCGTGTAGGCAACGCACGCAAAGGGATTGCCGGTGATCACGGACTGGACGATGGTGTCGAATGACGATACATTTTCGATCGGGCTCGCGAGTGCGCGAACCGCGGTCTTGGTTACTGATTTCTCTACAAAGTCTGCCATGTTGGTTTCCTCTATTTCCTGTGTTTTGAGAGGAGGATCCACCGGATCCCCCAGCTCGTGTCCGGCAAAGTTTGCGCAAACTTCGCAGACGGGAAGGGAGACAGTTTGCCTCCCTTGTCGCGGGGCCCTTTGACATACCAGTATGGGTTTTATAGGGAGATGGGCTTGGCTGAATAAATCCGGAAAATGAAAAACGGGGGATTTTGGTGAGGATTGGGAGCTATCCGGGCGCTTTGGGTGGCCGGAGGGTTTTGACAAAACGGGACGGATTTAATTCTCTACGGTGTGACTTCGCTGTCGTATTTTTCTTAAGGATTATTCAAGCAATTTCTTTCGTTGCTTCCAACCTGCAAGAAGTGTGTGACATTCCTCTTTCGGTGGATATCGTGGTTTATCCCGGATCATATTGTATGCACCAATCGCTTCGGAATAGGTGATGTGTCCCTCGCTAGCCAGGTAATCGATCAGCCAGCATGTGCCATGGCAATCCACACCGTTATCTGCGGCAGCATAACGGAGCGCTTCGTCACCGGAAATGAGCACCGTGCTTTTGGATCGTGCAAGAATCATGACTGACACATCATAATACGACAGTTTGGGGTATCTTTCCACGAATCCGGGAATCTCTGCAACTTCGGCCGGTGTCAGGGGCTCGTCAAGCAGCCCCATCTCTGCAAGGCTGTCAAAAGGAGGATTGAGAAGTTCTTCGCGTAAGATGTCCGTTACCACAAAATGACAGGGTAACCTGAAAACGCTCTGGAGAAGATTTCCAAAGTGCAGGTCGATTATCGTATTCGTATCAAGTACATAAAATTGCTGAGCACTCAATATCCGGTTCCCCGTCTACTGAACAGAAGGTACTGAGGCTCTGGTTTAATAACTCAGCAGCACGTGATGTGGAAATGATCCCTTCGGCATGGGCTTTCAGGACCATAGCCTCCATGAATGCGGGGGTCTCTCCTTTTGTTTCATCGTCGTCCGGTTCTTTCCGGTTCCAGCCTTTCTTCGCAAAGAATTTCAGCATTCCCAGATAGTTTTCAGGAGTAATTATTCCCAGTTCCATGGCCCTGTGCAGCCACGCACCCATCGAGAATCCGTATTTCTTTTTGAGGATGAGAAGCTCCCTGATAGAGATTTTATGCCGGGTTTCATCCAGTTCAAAGAGGACTTTCTCCCGGGGAACAAGGAACGCACCGGCAAACCGGTGCATCGCCTTCTCTTCATCGAGTCCGCCATTAACTTCAAGCAGGCAATGCCCGAGTTCGTGGGCAAGGGAGAACCGCTGCCGGGCCCGGGGAAGATTTTCCTTCACAACGATAACCTGGTGGCCCACATATTCGGTATACAATGCGTCGAATCTGGTAATGCCGCTGATGATCCCGATCTTGATGCCTTTGTCTTCAAGCAGGTATGTCAGGTTCTCAATCGGGTCGGTGCCGAGATCCCATGCGGCCCGGAGATCCTGTGCTGCCGCTTCTGCTTCCTCAAACGAGGTGATGGTCTTTGGAAAACCTTCCGGTATCTCAAATGCCCGGGGCCGTCCGGTAATCTTTTCTATCAGGAGATACCGCTCCAGCCACTCCTTTGTCTCGGCATTGATCTGCCGTTCGTCCCGCTTCAGCATCTTCCGCGTCCGGAATGCTATATGGCTGAGCTGGATCTGCTGGCTCTCCGGTCGGAGCAGGGATGCGATAGGAATTGCCAGGATCTTGCTGATTTTGATCAGGATTGTTGAATTCGGAACCAGTATGTTTTTCTCGTATTTGTCGACAGTTGTGTGCGAAACGCCGACCTGTTCCGCAAGGTCTCTCAGCGATATCCTGAGGACCTGTCTTCTCAGCCTGATGTTCTCTCCAATGCCCATGTCTCACCAAAAAACGGTTAGGTTACAAATTGGCTAACTACACTAGTATTTGTAACCTGATATTTAAAATGGTGGGGTTTGAGGCCGGTCTCACTGTTGTCAGAGAAACGAAAGGATGATTCTCTTTAAAAATTTTCAAATCAACAATACTTCCCCCAATTGCCAATCATAAAACCTCGCATCCCGGCCTTAGGATTGTAGGGCGGATAAATTGTTCGAAAATCAGCCTCGGCTTCCATGAAGCTTCCTTTCGGGAGCCGGTCGGTGTTCTTCGCGAGATACAAGAGTCCAATACTGGCAGATCGTGAACAGCCTTCATTGCAATGGACGAGAACCTTGCTGCCGGCCTGAAGACCGTCGCTGATAAATTCCAGTGCAGCGTCGATGATCTCTTTCGGGATGTATTCCGGTTGAGGGGCATCGACAAGATTGAGGATAAGCCGGTTATCCCTCCTCGCAATGAGATATTCACGATGGTCTTTCGGTGCAGCTCGGGACGTGTATCCCAGAGCCTGCCGATGGTAGGGCTCCTTACAGGCATGGACAACGCGCCAGCCGGGCTGGTTCCGGACTTGGGATTCGTAATCGTATTCGTTGCCGATGAAGAGGTTAGGATAGATTTCAATCATGGAAGTCAACTCGGGAAGACAATTATCTTTTTCCTTCTCTCTTGGATAAGGGTATACACTTTAAAATGAGTTTTTCTAAGACTCTCAAGATCTTTCGAATTACAATTGCATTTTGAGAAAAAACATTCGATCTCATCTTGGTTGAATGTCATGAAATGTTTCATGTAAAAATTCAGGAGCATATCGGCATATCCTTTGACAAGATGACGTTCGTCCTCGCTAATTCCGTGATAATCCCATTGATGTATGGCTTTGTTCCGGCTCTTCGCTATTCTGAGTGGGTAAGTGAGTACTGAAGTGGGGGCTGCCGCCCCCACGCCCCCATGCAGGATAGACTCCGCCGCCCCCGACGGGGCGCCCCCGCGGCGGCTCAGTTACCAAAAAGATACCGGAAACGAAACAACAATCATATGGGACCAGAGATCCAGAGTCAAATA
>JBAZHD010000137.1:0-7036 GCA_041652515.1 Methanoregula sp. | reverse complement strand
AGTAGCTGAGCTTGTAGGTCTTCTTCTCGTACCCTTCGATTGACGGATAACTTTCAGTATCGTGGAGGATGATCACGCCGGGGTCCTGCCTGGTCATGGTATCCACGTCCGTGATACCGCCGTAGAACTGGATCTTGTCCCACTTGCTGCCCCGGTAATACCACGGGATCGGCCAGTAGTCCTTGGAGGCGATCACGACATAACTGGAATTGTCCATGAGGGCCATCACTTCCCGCATCTCCTCGGAGTTCTGGACCTGGACGATCGGCTCGTTGATGTCCACCGGCACAAATGCCACGTGCCAGGTCATTACGACAAGGAAGATGCAGCCGGCAAGGGCAAACGCGGTCTTCTGCCAGTTCAGCTTGTAGGTTGCAACAAAGCACATCGGCAGCAGCTGGGCCATGATAAGCCAGGGAACTTTCTCACCCACGTAGGCATAGAAGGCCATCGTGCCGATCATCCAGACAATACAGAAGCGGAAGAACTCCTCGGATTTCCGGTTCATGTCCTGCCCGTCCTTAAGCTGCTGCAGGCTGACTGCTGCAAGCTCGCTCGTGGGGAGGGTGAACCGGCGTTCCTGTATCCAGCTCTTTACCTTTTTTGCAAAACGGAGCGGGTGGAGCCCGGCCGTCATGAACTGGACGGTTCCCACCAGCGCGAGGATGAAGATCGGGAGCTCGTAGAGCAGGAAGAGCGGCAGGTAGTAGTACAGCGGGCCGCCAAGGCGCTGCTGGTTGTGCATCGCGGTCCAGTGGTCGATAGCCTTGTACCAGCCGGTCGTGTTCATCTCGAAATTCACGCCCTGCATGGTGATGCTGAAGTTCTGTCCGATCAGCGTATCGACATGGAAGAAGAACGCCGAGTAGAGCACGCTCATGATCGCGATGACGAGGACGCCAGAGAGCAGGAGGTCGGCCTTCCACTGCGGCGGAAGGGTAAAGCGCCCTTTCCATGCTGAAAAGACAAAGAAGATAGCGAAAATAATGATGATGACCGGCATCTCTTCCTTGCAGCTCAGCGCACCGGCTGCCGCAACTGCGGCGAGGACGGCAAACCGTGTCTGGCCCCGTTCGAACCAGTACAGGATTGCGACTAAGAGGAGCATCGTGAAAAAGAGCATGTAGATATCGTGCCGGAGGAAGCGGGAGAAGTAGACCATGTCCGGCGATATGGCGATGAGGAGCGCGGCCACCAGCATCTGGTTCCTGTTGATGTACCCGATGCGGTAAACTGCATACACCAGCGGGATGATCATGAAGCCGAAGAGCGACGGAAGAAGACGTGCGGCGAAGTCGGATGGCCCGATCAGGGCAAACATGCCCGTGGTGATGAAGTAGAGGAATGGCCCGTGGTAGCTGGGGTCGTACTGCCATGCCCCTTTGGTCAGGAGCTCGTAGCAGAACCAGGAATGGATCGCTTCGTCATGGTGCAGCAGCTTGAGGTCGAGCTGCCAGAAGCGGAGGATAAAGGCAATGATCAGGATGAGGGCAAACGCTATTGTCGTGCGGGAGATGGCCGGGCGTGAAAAGCGTGTCATCAGATTTCCCTCCGTATCCGGATCATGGCCCCGCTCCATCCGGCACAACCGGGGACATTGACTGCGTTGGCAGTCGCTGTACCTGCCGGCCTTGTCCGCTCTTCAGGAAAAAAAATGCACCCACTCATAGAATAAATAAGGTCTGTGTGATGCGGTAAATAAGTTATGAACAGATCCGGCTCCGATCTGGTTATTCGATCCTCCATGGCAAGGTAAACCGGGGATTCTTCCTGCTTCATGGTTTTACGGTCCCCCTATCCGGTGTGAAGACATCGATATTGATACTGCCCGGCTTCCCGTCCCGGCGCAGGTAATACTCCGGCAACCGGTCCTGGTTGTTATCGAACGAGAACCAGTAGCTGAGCTTGTAGGTCTTCTTCTCGTACCCTTCGATTGACGGATAACTTTCAGTATCGTGGAGGATGATCACGCCGGGGTCCTGCCTGGTCATGGTATCCACGTCCGTGATACCGCCGTAGAATTTGATCTTCTTGTTCCACGCGTCACCCCGGTAATACCACGGGAGGGGCCAGTAATGCTCTGACGCGATGACAACGAGGCTGGAATTGTCCATGAGGGCCATCACTTCCCGCATCTCCCCGGAGTTCTGGACCTGGACGATCGGCTCGTTGATGTCCACCGGCACAAATGCCACGTGCCAGGTCATCACGACAAGGAAGATGCAGCCGGCAAGGGCAAATGCGGTCTTCTGCCAGTTCAGCTTATAGGTAGCAACAAAACACATCGGCAGCAGCTGGGCCATGATAAGCCATGGAACTTTTTCCCCTACGTAGGCATAGAAGGCCATCGTGCCGATCATCCAGACAATACAGAACCGGAAGAACTCTTCGGATTTCCGGTTCACGTCCTGCCCGTCCTTAATCTGCTGCAGGCTGACTGCTGCAAGCTCGCTCGTGGGGAGGGTGAACCGGCGTTCCTGTATCCAGCTCTTTACCTTTTTAGCAAAACGGAGCGGGTGGAGCCCGGCCGTCATGAACTGGACGGTTCCCACCAGCGCGAGGATGAAGATCGGGAGCTCGTAGAGCAGGAAGAGTGGCAGGTAATAGTACAGCGGGCCGCCAAGGCGCTGCTGGTTGTGCATCGCGGTCCAGTGGTCGATAGCCTTGTACCAGCCGGTCGTGTTCATCTCGAAATTCACGCCCTGCATGGTGATGCTGAAGTTCTGGCCGATCAGCGTATCGACATGGAAGAAGAACGCCGAGTAGAGCACGCTCATGATCGCGATGACGAGGACGCCAGAGAGCAGGAGGTCGGCCTTCCACTGCGGCGGAAGGGTAAAGCGCCCTTTCCATGCTGAAAAGACAAAGAAGATAGCGAAAATAATGATGATGACCGGCATCTCTTCCTTGCAGCTCAGCGCACCGGCTGCCGCAACTGCGGCGAGGACGGCAAACCGTGTCTGGCCCCGTTCGAACCAGTACAGGATTGCGACTAAGAGGAGCATCGTGAAAAAGAGCATGTAGATATCGTGCCGGAGGAAGCGGGAGAAGTAGACCATGTCCGGCGATATGGCGATGAGGAGCGCGGCCACCAGCATCTGGTTCCTGTTGATGTACCCGATGCGGTAAACTGCATACACCAGCGGGATGATCATGAAGCCGAAGAGCGACGGAAGAAGACGTGCGGCGAAGTCGGATGGCCCGATCAGGGCAAACATGCCCGTGGTGATGAAGTAGAGGAATGGCCCGTGGTAGCTGGGGTCGTACTGCCATGCCCCTTTGGTCAGGAGCTCGTAGCAGAACCAGGAATGGATCGCTTCGTCATGGTGCAGCAGTTTGAGGTCGAGCTGCCAGAAGCGGAGGATAAAAGCAAGGATGAGAATGAGGATGAAAACCCGTTCAAAAGTGAAAAAAGATTTGATATTCTGGGTGATACCCGCGGCCTGCTGCACGCGGTACACCTTAACTTTCTAAGACGATCTCGATGCCGATATCTTTGGGCACCTGGATGCGCATCAGCTGCCTGAGTGCACGCTCGTCTGCATCGATATCAATGAGACGTTTGTGGACCCGGAGCTGCCAGCGGTCCCATGTTGCAGTTCCCTCTCCATCGGGACTCTTGCGGATCGGAACAACGAGCCGTTTTGTCGGAAGCGGTATCGGGCCGGCCAGATTCACACCTGTGCGTTCTGCAATTTCCCGTATCCTGTTACAGACCATCTCTACTTTGTTAAAGTCCGTCCCTGTCAGGCGAATTCTGGCTTTCTGCATGTGTTTTCACTCCAAAAAATTATTTGAGCATCTGCTTTGGCGTGATGGCGATGCACATGCCGGCAGCAATAGTCGATCCCATATCACGGACGGCGAACCTGCCCAGCTGGGGAAGTTCCTTGACGTTCTCGATAACCATCGGTTTTGTCGGCTTGATGACGACGATGGCTGCGTCTCCTGACTTGAGGAACGTGGGGTTCTCTTCCTTGGTCTGGCCTGAGCGGGGGTCGAGCTTCTTCTTGAGCTCGATGAACGTGCAGGCGGTCTGGGTGGTGTGGCAGTGGAAGACCGGGGTGTACCCGACGGTCAGTGCACTCGGGTGCTGGAGCACGACGATCTGTGCAGTGAATTCATCTGCAACGGTCGGCGGTGCTTCTGCGGGGCCCATGACATCGCCGCGGCGGATGTCGCCCTTGCCGATACCGCGGACGTTGAACCCGACGTTGTCGCCGGGGACTGCCTGCGGGATCTCTTCGTGGTGCATCTCGATGGACTTGATTTCACCATCTTTGTTGGCGGGCATGAAGGAGACTTTCATTCCCTTCTTCACGATACCGGTCTCAACACGGCCTACCGGCACAGTGCCGATACCGCTGATGCTGTACACGTCCTGGATGGGCAGGCGCATGGGCTTGTCGGTCGGCTTGTCGGGTTCCTTGAAGGTGTCGAGTGCCGGGATGAGTGCCGGGCCCTTGTACCAGGGCATCTCGGGGCTGTTGACCTTGATGTTTGCCCCTGCGAGGGAGCTGATCGGGATGAAAAGAGTCTCGTCGGGCTTGTAACCGACCATCTTGATGAGTTCGGAGAGGTCCTTCTTGACTTCGTTGAACCGCTTCTCGTCATACTTGACCGCGTCCATCTTGTTGATGGCGAGGATGATCTGGGTGATGCCGAGGGTCCTTGCAAGGAACACGTGCTCCTTGGTCTGTTCCATGACACCATCGGGAGCTGCGACCACGAGGATTGCAGCGTCTGCCTGGGATGCACCGGTGATCATGTTCTTGACGAAGTCACGGTGTCCGGGGCAGTCCACAACGGTAAAGTAGAACTTGGCAGTGTCGAACCGCTTGTGGGCGATATCGATGGTGATACCTCTCTCACGTTCTTCTTTTAAGTTGTCCATAACCCATGCAAATTCAAAGGTTGCTTTACCCTTGCTCTCGGCTTCCTTGCGGTAGCCTTCGATGATGTGTGCCGGTACGGCGCCGGTCTCGAACATCATACGGCCGACGGTAGTAGACTTTCCGTGGTCGATGTGGCCGATTACGGCGAGGTTCATGTGGGGCTTGTCAGATGCCATTTCTAATCGTTCCTCCAAAGCAGGGACTGTGCGCTTACAGTCTGTTTGTGCGAGTATTACATATATGAGCCCCGTCTATATAAATTATTTTGATTGCGGGACCTGCTTTTACGGTGAAAATTCCAGTTCACGGAAATTATATCGACATGATGATATCGGAAGCAAAAAGATCGTAGATCATGAAGACGCTGGAATTTGTCCGGGACACAAAAAAGGATCGCGTAACCGTTGCATGTGCTGACGGTATGGTCTCGGTATACAGCAAGTGCGCGTATTGCAAGCACTGCACGGGGGTTGTCACGGGAAAGCGGGTTGCGCCCGCGCCCCAGAAAGAAGCGCTGGACGCGATCCGCAAAGGGAGGGGTTCAGACGATGCCCTGATGAATGCAGCAATGATGTTCAACACGCTCATCCGCGACGGGAGTGCGATTGCGTGCGACGATGATGCGAACGCGGGGTACCTGGCGTTATACTGAATTTTTTCCCGAGGAATGTAATTTTTTCCTCATCGGATTTTCTGCCAGAGTTTTTCATCTGGCATGAAGCCTCCCTCTTGCGATAGTCTGTTTCTGGTTGCAGGTACTACATCGTTATCGTAACAGGGGCATGCCCCGGCAGCGGGGGCGAAACTCATGGGAGCATCAGATTGTTTTGAATGATTTCTACAAAAAAAAACAGATAAAAAACCGGTCTTACCGGGCAGTTTTCTCAGCTTTCCCCGTTTTCTTCTCTTTCATTGCCTTCTCAATATCCTCTTTGAACTGCCCGAAATGGAGTTCGTCGAGCTGCTCGGACAGCAGCCTGCCGCTCCACGCGCGACGGTAAACCCAGTCGATGATCTTCTCTATTGCAAAAAGGACCTCGTCTTCGGATTCGGCCATCAGCAGTTCCCGGCCAATCTTCGGGTGCCTGCCGCGCCTTCCGCCGACACTTATGAGGAAATGCTTGTGTTCGGTTTTGACCAGTTCATACGGGCAGGATATGATGCAGACACCACACTGCACGCACTTATCGTTGTCCAGTTCCGCGATGCCGTTCTTTACCCTGAGTGCTCTCTCCTTGCAGTACTCCACGCAGGTCCCGCAACCGGAACAGAGGCCGGGGGTGCGGACCGGGCGGACCCGTCCTATGATGCCGATTTCGTTGAGCATGGGGCTCGTGCACGCATTGGGGCAGCCGGAGAGTGCGATCCGCATCTTGACGGGCATCTCCTTTCCGAAGAGTTTCTCGTCGATCTTCTGTGCAAGGCCAATGGTATCGATGTTGGCAAACTTGCACCGCGAGGTGCCCGGGCAGGCGATGATATTGACGACCTCGTCCCTCTCGGAACCCACGGGTGTCCCGTTTTTCTCAAGGGCCCGCTCGATTTTTTTGAGACGGGCCGGGTCGACATGGGGGATCTCGAGGGTCTGCCGGGTCGTGCAGTGGATAGTGCCATTCCCGTACCGTTTGGCAATAGCCGCGACCCCCCGGACCTGCTCCACGGAGAGTACTCCGGCCGGGGCACGGATCCGGACCGTGCAGAAATCGGCGTTCCTCTCGGTGATCACGCCTCCTTTCATGTGAATGCCGTAATTGGTCCTCATCAGAAAATAGTGAGGGAGAGTGGGTATTAAGGGTGGTGTTATTACACACCGCACTTACAGGAGAACGAGAGTGATGATGACCAGTGCCCGGGTTATCTCGTTCGAGGCACCCGCTACATCCCCGTTAACCCCGCCAAAGAGGCGCCGGGAAAGGAGGAGCAGGATGGCCGGGCAGAGGATCATCACAACCAGCGCGCCAAATATCTTCACCGGCGCAAGTGGCAGGAGGAAAAGGGGGAGGCAGAGGAGCCCAGCAAGGACCGGGAAATACGGGCGGGCAAATTTATTGAGGTAACTGTGGATCCCCTCCCGGAACGACTCGCCGTATGTTGTGAGATACACCATGGAGAACTTCGCGCAGACCTCGCCGACAATAATT
>JBAZHD010000136.1:0-7037 GCA_041652515.1 Methanoregula sp. | reverse complement strand
GCGACCGACTGCCTCAGTCCCGCACCCTCATCCGCCCGCACGCCCCGCCTCCCCAAACCGCAGCAGATTACAGCGCCACGGGACATGCGATCGATTGCCTGAGTCCCGCACCCTCATCCGCCCGCATGCCCCGCTTCCCCAGATCACAGCGGATTACAGCGCCCCACCCGGCCCCAGCCCACCCAGGGGGGTTCCCCGCCAACCCCCCTCCCCAAAAATGAGAACCGGGCAGTGGTGCATGAATGATCGCCAGCTCTTTTACAAAAAATGCCGGCAGTGAGGGGATTTTTCCCTGCCACTCAAAAACGGGTAGTGGCAGGCCGGGGCCCTGCGTGAAGGGGGGGGTTCGCTGCCTACCTCCCCCCCAGGGTGGGAGGGGGGTTCGGGCCGGCCTGGAAAAAAGCGGTGAGGGGGTTGGCCGGGAGACCCCCTGCATAGCCGGCCACCGCGGCATTGTTCCGCCCGCCTTGATCGATGAGCGATTCCCGCTCGCCTTCGTTTCCCTCAGCAGACCTCGCCCCGGCGGCCTCGGACACGGAATACCGGTGTAATGGAACCGGGCGATTTTACTGCCAGTTTTTGAACAGATAACAAAGGAACCGAAAAAAAATCAGAGTAATTTCTGCAATATGGGGATCATTTTTCCGATTTGCATGGCGGATTTTTCCGGAGAGTTTTCACCGCACTTTAGTATAATCACTGCTGCCATGATAAACCGGCGCAACAAAGAAAAGAATGAGGGAGTTCATGAAACAGGACAATCCCGTCCTGTTACATAATGAATACGCTAATAATAATACCTGCTTCCCAGTACGACATATCCACTATCATCTGTTTTAAGAAGTGAATCGAACCGGTTCGTTGGATTGCCCTGACTCTTCCCGGCAATTATGGAATTGAGTATTTTTTCAGGTATCAGGTTGATCAATTCAGAAGAAATATCGCTCTGATTATATACCCATGGAGGTAATCCCGAAACATTTGTCAGCAGTTCCTGCTGAATCAAATCACCATTATTGCCGAGTCGTGCATATACGATATCAACCGGCATATTTCCTTTGGACCTGTTACTTTGTTCATGGGACTGATAGATAATCTCATATCCCTGATTTGCAGATTCATGCATGCCCAGCAAATCATTATTACAAAACGTGAATCTGCATATACCCAGCGTGGAATTCCAAAGAACTGAAGCATTGGAGTCTGTTTTCTCTATCCGTATCTGCTTGCCCCCGCCGGGCTGGTCGAGATAATACGATTTCCCCACCAGAAGTCCGCCATCCCGTGTCTGCATGAGGGATGTCGTCCCATCCATACTTTTTTGGGCGTACGTTTTTTCCGTTAAAACAGTTCCATTCTGCGACACTCTTGCAATAACAACCGGTTGCCATATGTTGGCAGCATTGTCTCCAATCAGGATCAGTTCGCTTTCGGATGTAAGGGAGATGGAACGCAGGGTAATCTGAGGATGCCCCCCACCGGGTGTCTCGCTGATCTGATCCGTAATATCCACGATCCTTTCCAGTGTTCCTGAAGTATCGAAATTATATACGCGTCCATCCCTGCAAAAAACCGAATAGCCTCCGTCATTGCGCTGGATAATAGTAAGGATCTCTCCAGTCTGGCCAGGTATTCTTTTTTCCCAGAGCAGAGTTCCGGCACTGTCCGTTTTGAGTAACCGTATAGCGCCTCCAGAACGGTTGAAAAAAAAGCCTGCAATGAAAAATCCCTTATCCGACGTCTGGATAAACCGGTTTGACGGAGAGAGTGACTGAGCCGTAGAATAGTCCTTATTATCGATAACGGTTGTCCATTGAATATTTTCAGCACTGTCCAGTTTTGTCAAAACCGTTTCAGTTTTTTTATATGAACTCTCTATGCAGCCGGTAAATATGCAGAGAACAACGGATAAACAAAGGATGAGGATAATAAAATCTCTTTTTTTCATTGTGCCATGAACTCCCTTTAATTGGTTTTAAAAAATTAAAATTTTTAATACATTAACCTGTCCTTGCATAGAGTGCCAGACCATTGGTATATTTTGTGGTCTTTAGTATCACGTTCTGCGTAACGGCATCGATGCTGGTGTCCTGTGCAAGGTTCCAGTTCTGCCCTTTGTTGTACACTTTCATGTAGATTGTGTCGAGGTATCCGTTTGTGTAACCAGCAAGATTCTTTGTCTGCTGGTTCCAGTTGGTATCGTAGTAATAGACGTTATTGTTGGAAACAACACCATCAAAATTACTGGAATACCACCGGTTACCAACATACGTTTCATAATTTGAATGTACCCACGGGTTACTATACTGCTGCGTTTCGTACCCGGTGTGCATGGGATTTCCAACATCCTCGATGAAATGACATGCATACCCAAGATTTGCCGCAGCTGTCGTGTAATACGATGAGCCCTGGAGATACTTACTGTGTGCTGTCGCAACAAACGATTGCGTGTTTGCGGGAGCACCGCCGATTCCCGCCGGGCTATAGTAATGATCTAATGAGTGGAACAGGGTATGGAACGGTTCCGGGGAAGCGTCATACCATGTATCGGGAATGATTGAATACGAGCCTACCGTATCGGGGAAGGGGAACGATTCTTTCTGGGCCGCCCAGTAACTGATCCTCTGGTGGGATGGCGATCCGACCCATTTCGGAGTGATGGAATTCCCCTGCACTTGTCCGGACGCACTGTTAATGACTGATTCGGTCTGCATGAGGAATTCGTTCTCCTCTTCAGTGAGCCGGGCATCCCGCACTTGGGGAGCAAATGTTATTGTTGTAATCGTCCCGCCGTATGACGGATATCCCGCATCTCCCTTTTTTGTTTCAGAAATGACGGGATACTTCTTCCAGAGAGCGTATAACTTATCCCCGATCTCTGTCTTGTTATCAGAAGTAATCAGTGTGTTTGATCCTGACGTGATACTTATTGCATCGAGAGATTCTAAGAAATTTTTCTTTCCTTCGTCACTCAGAACAAGTATTCCGAAATAGGGGGTTGCTGTCTTGATTGCCGGATCGATGTTGATTACATCGACTGCAACGAAACCTTGTGTATCGGTTTCCGGATTAACTTCAACCATCTTACCTGAGGTAGTTTGTTCTGTCGCACTTACGATCGGTACCATAGCCATCGCCGCCAGCAATAGTGCGAGCAGGACGACGCTTAGCTTTCGCAGTTTCATTCGTTTTCCTCCGTTTTTTCGATACGCTACGCTCGGAGGCATGGGAAAACCTTCATAAGAATGAAAGATAATAATCACATGCCCTCGGGCAGGATGCGGGCCATCTGATTTCTAAGGCGGGTGGACCCGTCCTTTTCTTTTCGGGACAACTACGGTTGTCCGCAAATGACGATTTATAATGATGATATATATAAAGTTTGTAGCTCGATCAGCTTCCGATTCTGACCTTTGAAAAACGTGACGAGTTTTGGCAGACAAAACGTAAATAGAATCAATCGGGATTGTACGGAAGAAAAAATTTTTCGTCAGAAACTAAAACCTGCGCGGATGGATATCAGATATTTACATCGTTGAAAATCCTTTCACGAAAATACAAGACCCATACTACATTTCCCGATGGATGTACCGGCAGCATTTTTTCAATCGCATTGCGTTTGCCATTTTCGACACTCCCCAAAACAGCTCCGTCTTTCTCCGGCCCCTCCAGCACCCTCATCCGCCGGCATGCCCCGCCTCTTCAAAACCGCGAGCAGATTCCAGCGCCACGGGAAATGCGAACGATTGCCTAAGTCCCGAACCCTCATCCGCCGCTGAGCCCCGCCTCCCCAAAACCGCAGCGGATTACAGCGCCACGGAACACGCGATCGATTGCCTAAGTTCCGCACCCCATCCGCCGCTGAGCCCCGCCTCCCCAAACCGCAGCGGATTACAGCGCCCCGCCCGGCCCGAGCACAGCCAGGGGGGTTCCCCGCCAACCCCCCTCCCCTCCTCAGCAGAAAATCCCGCCACTTCATCCTGCATCCTCCGGCGTTGTGACCGGTTCCCGCGAGCGTCCACGTACCCGAGCTGACAAAAAAAACCGGAGCCGCAGGGGGGGGTTGCCTGCCTACCCCCCCACCATGGGGGGAGGGGGGTCCGCTCGCCCGAAAAAATAACGGGCGGGGGGGTTGGCCAGGAACCCCCCTCCCCAAAAATGAGAACCGGGCAGTGGTGCACGAATGATCGCCAGCACTTTTACAAAAAAATTCCGGCGGTGTGGGGATTTTCCCTTGCCACTCAAAAACGGGTAGCGGCCGGCCGGAGCCCTGGTGAAAGGGGGGGTTGCCGACCTACCTCCCCCTCAGGGAGGGAGGGGGGTTCGGGCCGGCCGGGAGAAAAGCGGCGGGGGGGTTGGCCGGGAACCCCCCCCGTACATCTGGCCACCGCGGCATTGGTCCGCCCGCCTTGATCGCTAAGTGTTTCCCGCTCGCCGTCATTACCCGCAGCAGATCCCGCCCCGCCCGTTTTTCGATGCCCGTTCAGTTTGGATACATGGAGCAGGAAAAAAATACATCAGCGTTCTTCGATCGGACCCACAGAACTTCCCGTCCCGTAGGCATACGTATTCCGGATCATTTCCCGGAGAAAATCCGTTTCTGGTGCAAGAGGTGCCGGTTCCGCCGTCCCATAATATACAATATAATGTTCAGAGTCTCCAGCAGGAACCTGTATGCCGGATGGGTCGGCGGGCGCAGGAATTGTGACCGTGAAAAACAGGCCCGATGTGTTCGGACCTTCGAATCCGGTTGCCGTGAACCGGGAAGGCAACCAGTCATTCCCCTCATCATTCCGGCTGGCGTTACCGGAATGATCTCCCTGTCCGGGAATCCCGGAAAAGTCCAGTTCAGGTTCGGTAATCGTCCCGGAACGTTTCAGGAATTCATAGAGGGTTTTCTGTGATTCCCGGAATCTTCGGTCGTCGCTGAAATACCACGAGGCAATAACATATTTTCTGCCGGAGTCCTGCTGTGAATAATTTTCATAACGGCGGTAGGGTGAAATATCCGGGAACCCGGGGGCCGGACCATCCCGCCATCCGGTAAGAATGAGTTGTCCGCCCGGCAACCGGTTTGTTCCCTGCCCGGTTGCCGGCCAGACAATATCTTTCTGGGGCAGATACCAGCCGGCCCGGACTTCCGGGGGTGTCGGGGTTGTCCGGAAATTGTTGAAGGTGACTGAAATGATCCCGGCACTCAGGAGTACCAGCGCAAGGAGAATCATGATTTTTACCCGGCTTGAAATTGTCATGTTTTTCCAAAAAATTATGAGGGTCGGGAATAATCCGCTACAGCGCCAGCCCAGTTATTGAATGCCAGTGAAACTGCTGTCAGGGGTGTCCATGTATCCTGGATGACGACATAATCACCGGACGAATAGGATTCATACCCGATAGCGGCGACCGTATGTTGCCCATAAGCCTGGGACCGGCCATATGCCGTACCTGCCCCGATCATATTGAGAACAAAGGGTTTGTTCGCATTGACTTCCGTGGTGACATCGGAGAACGTGACCCAGCTGTCCTCAGTGAACGTAAGCTGGCTCCCGTATCCATGATTGGAACTGACGGTGTTCATACCATCATCCACATTGTAGATATATGTCCCGGTACTCGTTGATGTGCTCATCGCTGTACCGAGCTCTGTGATGAGAGTATATGAATTGTCGGGAATGCTTGGATATCCGTGGGAATCCCAGTAAGAGAGAACCATTCCTGCAGATGTCGGTGCACAATAATTATTCAGGGGCTGGCTGTAGAGGGGGACGCCGGGAATGGATTTCGATCCATAGGCTGCAGCAGCAGGGGCGGCTGGAATTGCGACAGGGGCTGCATTACCGGTCAATGACTCCCACTTCTGGTTTGCAATCTTTACTCTCGCTGCATCACGGGCAATCTGTTCATCAGTATTGACCGGGTACTTCTTTTCCATTTCCACAAGATCGATGACAGAACTATCAGAAAGATCGATATTCTTTGTGCTGGTGGTATTCCCCCGGGCATCGATCACCGGGTACTGGGCGACATAAAATGTCCCGCCCAGGTAGAGGAGTTTCGCCGACCCGAGTTTTTGTGTTTTTCCATCAATGGACGACAGGGCTGCCTGCCGGGACAAGGATAATTTTTCCGCGTCCGGAACTGTTCCGCGTGAGAATTCCAGGACCGGATAATTGTCCCGCGTTGCGGATGTGAGAATATACCCGGAGTATTGTCCGTCTACATAAACGTTGAACAGGTAAGCCGCCTTCTGATCGTTCAGATTGTAATACACGGTCGACGGCTGAATACTTCCTGTTGCCCATATCTTATACATTTCCGATGATTTCGCCACGGTGTGCAGATGAATCTCTGCAACGTGTTGTGCGGTTGCCTGATCAACACCGTTTTTATCGTCCATCGCACTCACCATCGGTACCATCGCCATCGCTGCCAGCAATAGTGCCAGCAGGACGACGCTTAGCTTTCGTAGTTTCATTCGTTTTCCTCCGTTTTTTTGATACGCTTCGCTCGGAGGCATGGGAAAACCTTCATAAGAATGAAAGATAATGATCACATGCCCTCGGGCAGGATGCGGGCCATCTGACTTCTACGGTGGGTGGACCCGTCCTTTTCTTTTCGCGGTACATCCTACGGTTGTCCGCAATGAGCGATTTATAATGATGATATATATAAAGTTTATAGCTCGATCAGCTTCCGATTCTGACCTTCGAAAAAACGTGACGAGTTTTGGCAGATAAAACGTAAATATAATCAATCGGGATTGTGCGGAAGAAAAAATTTTACGTCAGAAACAAAAACCTGCGCGGATGGATATCAAATATTTACATCGTTGAAAATCCTTTCACGAAATTATAAAACAAGGACCACATTTCCCAATGGATGTACATGCAGTTTTTTTTCCAATCGCATTGCCCTCGCCTTCGGCCACTATTGGCAGGCCTCGCCCCCTCTCTATCCAGCCCTCCCCGCCCCCTCATCCACCCGCACGCCCCGCCTCCCCAAACCGCAGCGGATTACAGCGCCACGGAACATGCGAT
>JBAZHD010000135.1:0-7109 GCA_041652515.1 Methanoregula sp. | reverse complement strand
GGTACCTACCCAAGCTCCACGGTGTACATGAGAGCACGTTTTTGATCTTTGACGAGATCTTCGGGAGCCAGGACGAGGAACGGAGAAACAGCCTCCTCACTGCCTTACGGACACAGGAGTCCCGCTTCCCCCAGATCTTCCTGATCTCCCATATCGCCGAGATGCAGGGCGAATTTGCCAATACCCTCCTGATCGAGATGGGCGCAGACAACGCGAGTAAGGTCAGGGAAGTGGAGTGACAAGTACCCGCGGGCTGATATCCCGGTACCGGGACAAAGGAAGGGCGTTATCGTCCCAACAGAATACCCCGGGAAACACCTGGTTTCCCGTTCATTTCCCAATTTCCCTGTTTTTGAAAACCTCTACGTCGAAAAAACCGGCCTTCATATCCGCGTTCCGGCAGCCATTCCGGAGCCCGGATGGGGTAAATCAGGTGGTAAAAACCGGCACGAGCCAAGGGGCTTTGGTGGCCACAAGGCGAGGGGCAAATCTGCCGTATTCTAACAAACGGGTCAAAATTTAAGGGCATTTTCCCCAGGAACAGAAAACGACGATTTTACGAGCTTTTCCGGTATTGGCCTGGATAAGGGAAGGGAAAAAGGAGCCCATATAGCGCTCATTTTATCACGAACCGGTTACCCGTTCATCCATACCTTTCATACCTTTGTTTTTAGCAGGGGGAGATTGTCATCCATGAATGAATAAATACCTATTTAGACGATGCAACGTAAGCATAACTTGCCTATTATGTATCGCATTCTCTACGTCGATGACGACCCGGGTCTTCTTGAGATCGGCAAACTTTTTTTAGAGGAGGGAGGACAGTTCAGTGTTGACATTAGTCTCTCTGCTTCCAATGGCCTGGATCTCCTTGCATCAGCAAACTACGATGCCGTCATCTCCGATTACCAGATGCCGGGCATGGATGGTATCGGGTTTTTGAAGAAGGTTCGGACATCGGGAAATACCATCCCCTTCATCCTTTTCACCGGACGGGGACGCGAAGAAGTTGTCATCCAGGCCCTGAACGAAGGGGCGGACTTCTATCTTCAGAAAGGCGGGGAACCGGTTTCGCAGTTTACTGAACTCTCACACAAGGTCCGGCAATCTGTCCAGCAGAGACAGGCCGAGAAAATGATACGCGACCATGAGCGGCGTGAAGCGGATATCATCAATTTCCTGCCTGATGCAACGTTTGCTATTGACATCAGGGGAAAAGTGATTGCATGGAACCGAGCTATTGAGGCGATGACAGGGATTCCGGCCGGGGAGATGATCGGGAAAGCCAATTATGAATATGCTCTCCCGTTCTACCACGAACGGCGTCCGATCACGGTCGATCTCGTCCTTCACGATGACCCGGCAGTTGTTGAAAAATATCCGGTCATGAAAAAGGAGGGCAGCTCCCTGGTCTCCGAGATCTATATCCCACACCTCAATAAAGGCAGGGGGGCACATCTCTGGTTTACGGCATCCCCGCTCTATGACACAGCGGGGAATCTTACGGGTGCAATCGAATCTATCCGGGACATTACCGAACGCAAACGGACCGAAGAGACGCTGATTCTGGAGAACCAGCGCATCGAGTCCCTGCTCTCGCTCAGCCAGATGAATACGAGGACCGATTCAGAGATAACCACGCAGGTTGTCGAGGATGCCATACGGTTGACCGGGAGTACTATCGGGTACCTTGCCACATTGAATGACGATGAATCTGTCATGACCATGCAACACTGGTCCAAATCTGCTCATGAATCCTGTAAAATTGACAATAAACCTATCGTATATGCCGTGGAAAAAACCGGCCTGTGGGGTGAAGCCGCCCGTCAGCGAAAGCCCATAGTTACCAATAATTACGCAGCAGAAAGCCCGTTCAAGCGAGGTACTCCAAAAGGGCATGTTCCCCTTGTGAGGCATATGAATATTCCTGTTTTTGATGGGAATCATATTGTTGCCATCGCCGGGGTGGGCAACAAAGATGCGGAGTATAACGAGGGAGATGTTCACGAGCTGCAGCTCCTGATGCAGGGATGGTGGCAGATTCTGGTCAGGAAACGGGCTGAAGAAGATATCCGGCGCTCCAATATGATCCTGAAGACCCAGCTCGAAACCTCCCCGGATGGGATCCTCACGGTCAATGAACACAGAAAGATCCTCAATTATAATCAGGCTTTTGTCGCGATCTGGGAAATTCCGATTGATCTTCTTGCATCCAGAATAAATGAACCTGTTCTCCAGCATATTGCCGGACAAGTTGCCAATCCGGATACGTTTCTTACCCGGGTTAGTTCTCTCTACGATCATAAAAAAGAGAAGTGTTTCGGAGATCTCCTGCTTAAGGATGGGAGGATACTGGAATGGTTTTCAGCCCCGATGCTCGGGGAAAAGGAAGAATACTTCGGGAGGATATGGTTCTTCCGGGATATTACCAAGCGCAAGATGGCTGAGGACGCTATTCGTGCCGCCCAGGAAAAGTTCTCCACTATCTATCTCCAGAGCCCGGACATCATCTGGATAAGCGAACTGGAATCCGGCCGGTTTATCGACGTGAATGATGCCGCAGAACGGATATTCGGGTATACCCGGGAGGAATTCATTGGCAGGAGTTCCCTTGATCTCGGAATTTGGGTGAACCCGGATGACAGGGCCGTTTTGATACAGAGGATCCGACGGGAGGGGCGTGTTGACCGGTCCGGGATCATTCTCCGAAGAAAAAACAGGGACATTTTTAATGCTGAATGTTCCGCATCAACGATCCTTATCCATGGGACAGAATGCCTGATTATCACTGTACGTGATATCTCTGGAATGAAGCAGGTAGAAGAGGCACTTCGGGAGAGCGAGGAGCGGTTCCGGCAACTCATCGAAACCACCAGCGACTGGATATGGGAAGCAGACTCCACGGGCAAATATACGTACATCAGTCCGAAGATCCGGGATTTGCTGGGATATGAGCCGGATGAGGTCATCGGTAAAACACCGTTTTACCTGATGCCGCCGGAAGAATCTGAAAAGGTAGTCAGCCTTTTCACCGGTTATCTCACTGCCCAAAAGCCATTTGAAAGACTGGAGAATATCAACCTGCACAAAGACGGCCGACGTATTGTTCTTGAAACGAGTGGTATACCATTCTTCGATAACAAGCATACTTTTCTTGGGTACCGGGGGATCGACCGGGACATCACCGAACGCAAGCGGGCGGAAGAATCTGTCAGGAAATCGTTTGCCATCCTCAAAGGCGTGGTTGAGAGTCCGAAAGATGTCATTATCTTTGCTCTTGACCGGCAGTACCGGTACACGGCTTTCAATGAGAACCACCGCAGGACGATGAAACAGATCTGGGGGGCTGACATCGTCCTGGGGAACAGCATGCTCGATTATATCCGGAGCCCTGAAGACCGTAAAAAAGCCGTCGTCAATTTCGACCGTGCCCTTGCCGGGGAATCATTCAGCGTGATCGAGGCCTATGGCGATACCGCGTTCGAACGCCGGTGGTACGAGGATATCTACAACCCGGTCACGGATGAAAACGGCACGGTCATCGGGCTCACGCTCTTTCTGACCGATATTACCGAACGGAAGCATGCGGAAGAGGCGCTGAAGGAGAGCGAGGAGAAGTTCCGGGAGATCTTCAATAATATCAATGATGCTATTGAACTTCACGAAGTGAGGGATGACGGCCTCCCCGGGAAGTACCTGGAGGTCAACGACGTCACCTGCCGGATGCTGGGATATACCCGGGAAGAACTGCTGCAGCACAACCCGCTTGATTTTTCCACGGATTACCACAACCGCCCGATTGAGGAGATCGGCAGGGAGATCCTCTCAAATGGGCATTCAAGGTTTGAGACCGGACACCGGAACAGGAACGGGGGGGTCATACCGGTAGAGATCAACGCACATGTCCTTGTCCTCCATGGCAAAACGATGGCGCTCTCCGTTGTCCGTGATATCACCGAGCGAAAACTGGCTGAAGACGCATTGCGTGAGGTAAATAAAAAACTGAACCTGCTCTCCATTATCACCCGGCATGATATTAACAACCAGCTATTGACAGCGCGTGGGTTTCTTAAGGTATTACACCAAAAAAATCCGGATCCTGCTTATGAGAAATATTTCACCCGGATCGAAGACTCATGGGGCCGGATATCCAGCATTATCCAGTTCACCAAACAATACGAACAAATTGGCATGAGTGCCCCGGTCTGGCAGGATTGCCGGATTCTGGCAGACACGGCAGTAAAAGATATCTCGCCCGGTAACGTCCTCTTGAAAAACGATCTTCCTGCCAATACCGAAGTGTTTGCCGATCCCCTGATTGGCAGGGTCTTTTACAACCTGATCGATAATGCCATCCGATACGGCGTGAAGATCTCTCAGATACATTTTTTCCTGCAGGAATCTGCTGATTGCTGCTGTATTATCTGCGAGGATGACGGGGTGGGGGTTTCGGCTGAAGAGAAAGAGCGGATATTTGATCGGGGGTTCGGGAAGAATACCGGAATGGGCCTCTATCTTGCCCGGGAGATCCTCTCCATAACGAAGATCACCATCACCGAGACCGGCATGCCGGGGAAAGGCGCACGGTTTGAGATCAAAGTGCCGAAGGGGGGGTATCGAAACTCCGGGGAGAAAGAATAATACCTGGTATTCTCCTGCATCCATGACACCGGCTATGACTTCCCCATCGACCGCTTCAGCGGTGGCGGGCAGAACGATATCGCAGTTGCCCTCCGGATTGCCCTCTCCCGCTATCTTGCCGGCTCTACGGTGTGCACGAGAGCACGTTTTTGATCTTTGACGAGGTCTTCGGGAGACAGGACGAGGAACGGAGAAACAGCCTCCTCACTGCCTTACGGACGCAGGAGTCCCGCTTCCCCCAGATCTTCCTGATCTCCCATATCACCGCGATGCAGGGGGAATTTGCCAATACCCTCCTGATCGAGATGGGTACCAATCAGGCAAGCCGGGTTAAGGAAGTGAGGTGAATAAGGGACGACGAGTGTCAGGGAAGTATCCGGCACCATGGGCCGGTAACGGATACATTTCATGGATTTGAAAAGAAAACTAAAGAGCGATATCCGGTGAAACAGTCCGGAACCTCCGCAGGGACGGGGGAACACAAACGGGACGAGTGAATATGACCGGGCTGTCCGCATATCTCTTGAGAATACCCGGAACACCTGCACGATAGTCTGATTTCCCGGTATGAGAAGAGACCTTCAGTGCAACCGATCAGGCTTCTGAATTTGGGGGCTTCATTAAGAAAATTGCGATGAAAAAACCGATTATCGCGGAAGCGAACACACAGGGAAACACCCCGAGGTAGGTCCCTGTCGAGGTCCTGATAAACCCGGCAAGCTGCGGGCCGGCGATCGCTCCGGCACCGAAGGCAAGAAAAACCACACCGTAGCACCTCGGATAGTCCCTTGTCCCGAAATAACTTGCCGTGGCAGTCGGTGCAATTGCAAGCCAGCCCCCGAGACAGCCCCAGAGCACGGAAAAGGCAATGACATAGACCGGGACGAGCGGCACCTGCCACATGACAAGGGAGGCCATGGCGATCAGTGCGAACGTGATCATGGCAGTGTTCCGCGGGTTTAACCGGTCGGTCAGAAACCCGAAGAGCGGCCTCCCGCCCCCGTTAAAGATTGCAAAAAATCCCACAAGGGCTGTTGCAAGGCCGGTCCCGATGTGAACCAGTTCGGTTCCGACAGGATTTGAAATGGAAACTGCCATCAGCCCCGCGAAACACCCGATAAAGTAACAGATCCAGAGACCGTAAAATGCGGGGGTCTTTACCATCTCCGACCGGCTGCACTCGCGTGTTATGTATTCACCCTTGTCCGGTAAAGGAGGATTCCAGCCGGCAGGTTTCCACCCTGACGGCGGAAATGCGAGCGGGAATGCCAGGGGAACCGTGATCAGGATAATCCCGATCCCGAAGATACGGAATGTGTTCATGACGCCATACGCAGCAATGAAGGAGCCGGCAAGGTTTGCGGTGATAAATGCAGAGAATCCGACCCCAAGCACGGTCATTCCGACCGCGAAACCCCTGCGGTCAGGAAACCACCGGGCCGCAACGGCGACTGTTGCACCATACGCGATCCCGATGCCGATGCCCCCGATTACACCGTACATGAGAGAAAGCATCGCTATCGATGAGACCGTTGACGCGAACAGCCAGCCAAGGCCGGTGAGGATACACCCGGTTATGGTGATCTTTCTCGGCCCATGGGTCTCGACATATCTTCCGGTCAGGGCCATAGTGATTGCAAAGACAGCGAGAATGACGGAGTATGGCAGGAGCACTTCATTTGCGGTGATGGTCTGGCCGAGTGTTGTGTTAAAATAAGCGGTGAGCGGATTGACGAACACACTCCACGCGTAGACCGTACCGAGACAGAGGTTGATGATCAGACCAAATATGACGAGCATCCACCTGCCTTTCCCGGGATGCATGCCGAAAAGTGAAGATTCTCCTGCTGGACTATTTTGCATGAAGGTGCCTCTCCGACAGACAAAATCGGTATAACGATGTATGTAATCATGTGTGACAGAAGGAAAAAAGATATGGAAATGGTTCTGGTTTCCTGGTCCGGTTGAACTGTACGCATACATCATCGTCAGTGTTGCACGCTTCGTACGACAGCGCCGTAGCCGGACCCGCTCATTTTTTCCCTGCACAGGCCTACCCCCTTATATTCCATTACATGCCAAAATACCATTTAACGGAATGAAGGAGAACATATATCGCGGTGCAATCCGCAGGACCGGCGGGCGGAACGGGCAGGTGTGCTGAATGGACACCCGCACCTCCTACGAGGAATCCGTGACCCGGGCACTCCGGAAGATCGCGAGTCATATTCCGGAAGATCTCATTCAGCAGTTCGCGGACAAGAGCGGAATCACCCGGGACGATATTCACCCCATCTCTCCCGGCCCGTCCGGCATGGTGAGTGCCGTGGACGGGTCCAACGCGATGGTCCTCGAAGGGGGCAGTATCGCTCTTGCCGCCATCCGGGCAGCCCGGACTACATTTATGGGGAATGAGCGCCACAACCGCTCCGCTACTCCCCTCACGCTTGTCACGATCGGCCCCGGTC
>JBAZHD010000134.1:478-7465 GCA_041652515.1 Methanoregula sp. | reverse complement strand
CCGGTCGTTCCTGCCCCAGAACCGGGGCGGCACGATGGATGCCCCGCTCGTGCTGACAAGCCGGATCGACCCGTCCGAGATCGACAAGGAAGCCCTGAACGTCGATGTCTGCGACCATTACCCGATCGAGGTGTACACGAGCGCCCTGGTGTACGCTG
The DNA here is from genome assembly GCA_041652515.1 of Methanoregula sp. GTDB lineage: Archaea > Halobacteriota > Methanomicrobia > Methanomicrobiales > Methanospirillaceae > Methanoregula. The sequence goes on along the minus strand of JBAZHD010000134.1, from coordinate 7,307 downwards.
AACCAAAGACCATTGTCAAGCTCATCGACCGGGTGGAGAACCGGATCGGGACCACGCGATCGGTGGAAGGATTCCAGTTCACGCACGACACCTCGGATATCTCATCGGGGCCGCTCGAGTCCATGTACACCCAGATGAAGTCGATGACCGACAAGCTCGAAGCGGAGCTGGTGCGGGCCGGGAGGATCCGGGCCGTTGACGCGGACGACGTTGCGGAACGGGTGCTCACCACGCATTTCCTCCGCGACCTCATGGGTAACCTCTCGGCCTTCTCCAAGCAGAAGTTCCGGTGCACGAAGTGCAACACGAGCTACCGGCGGATGCCCCTTGCCGGCAAGTGCACGAAGTTCAAGGGGAAGGGCATCTGCAACGGCAACATCATCCCTACCGTCCACGAGGGGTCCGTCAAGAAATACCTCGAGATGTCGCGGGAGATGTGCCGGAAATACGCGATCTCCGAGTACACCAAGCAGCGGATGGAAGTGCTCGACCTTGCTATCACGTCCACGTTCGGCGAGGAGAAGCACGAGCAGCTGGGGCTCGCGGACTTCATGTAACTTTTTGCTCTGCAGAAATCATTTGATATTAATCATAACGCTCTCGGGGGTTCCGCCCCCGCTGCTAAGGCATCCCCCGGTTGCGATAGTGCCGCATTACCTGTGTATACTCATGAAGAATTTTCCTACAGGTAATACAGAGGCATCGCAATGCGCCCCCGCCCCCAAAGGGGGCAGGGCTGGCGCAAGGGGGGCGATCATACCCCATGAAACAGGATTTCTGTAGAGCATAATTTTTTGATCAGAGTGTGGTAATCCCCGCCATGATCAGCGCAAACAGGGCCAGGTCATAAACCCCGTGCGATATGGCACTGGTTGACGTGTTGGTATATTTCCGCAGGACCCCGAAACAGATGCCTACCAGGAAGACGCTGAGCAGCCCGTCCCACGCGTACTGGTACGCGTGGAGCGATGCAAAGACGAGAGCGGAAAGGATGATGCCGAACCGTGGCTGGATAACCCCGCGGATCGAGAGTTCTTCGCCGAGCCCGGCCGATACGGATGCCATGATGGCAGCGAGCGGGGTGAAGGAGACCATGAAGAGGTTATTGACCAGCGTATCGTCTGTAGTGGGGATCCCGTATGCCAGGAAAAGGGCAGCAACAGCATCATCAAAAAGCCAGAATATCCCGACCAGGATGACACCGGTTGCAATCCCGATGATAACCTGCCGGGCATCAGGGCGGACGAGCCCGAGGCGTTCGAGCGTCGAGGGAAGATCCCTGCGGAGCCAGAGACCTACTAAGAAGAACGAACCGATAACCGTCCAGATCAGCGAGAAGGCATCGAGTTTAGCCGACGAACCGGGGACCTCCGACCCGATGCCGAGCATCTCCTGCAGCTCGGGATTGAGGAACGGGGCATTGCCGGTGAGGAGGAGCGGGACAACGGGCATCACGATGAGGGAAATGACACAGACGAGACCGATCGTGTGGATGAAGGAGTCCGGATCGAAGGGCAGTACTTTTGCCAACAGCCCGCGGAAATAACGGGAGAACCCCATCAGGCCGATGAGCCCGGAGCCGAACGAGAGTAACAGGATATTCCCGACCGATTCTACCGGGAGCGAGTCCAGGTAATCTCCGAAGGCATCCGGGTCTTCTGAGAATGCAGCAACCGGTGCGAGGGTGAGTGCGAGGTTGATCGCAAAGATGCAGAGGAGAAGGCAAAGAAGCCAGAGCACTGCCAGGTACCGGGCAAAACGGTTCTGTTCGCCGGCATAGGCAAGGAGGGCGAGGATCACGAACGGGGCGACCATGGCGCCCGCCAGGACAAACTCCCCGGGATCTCCCGGGATGATCTCACCGGCGGAGAGACAGAGCAGGGAAAAGAAAACAGCGATGACCGGGAGGATGATAAAGAAGTCCCGGTACCGGCTGTTCCGGATCTGGTCGAGCATCGTATCATATCGGAAATACAGGCAGAAAGAATTTTTGCTGGATCTCAGGCACGAGATTGTTCCCCTCCTGTTCAATCGATCCTATCCCAGATTTTCCCTTATTTCTGCATAACCCCTCACAGGTTTGGGACAGTCACATCTGACTAACGGCGACAGGCACGGGACAATTTTTTTTGGATACGACCTTTTTGTCAAAGCCCTTTTACTATCCGAAAACAAATGGTATGAAGAGCGAGAATATCTAAGTGGCCAACAGAGGCGGACTCAAGATTTCTTTACCAAGTTTGGCAAAAGAGCACAATTACCCGAACTCAAAGCCTTAAACTATCCTAAAAACAATATTATTCGGAGCGAGAATACCCAAGTGGTCAACGGGGATCGACTCAAGATCGATTCGCGCAGGCGTTCGCAGGTTCGACTCCTGCTTCTCGCATTCCTGAAAAAATTGATAATTACTTATAATTAAAGCTGAAAATTACGAAAGACAAAAAAAATAAGTTGCAAAGATGAACATGTTAATATTTTGGAGAAGCGTATAATTGTATTCAAACAAGCAATTTCGCCTAGGAAAATTAGATTAAATATAAATAATGGTAAAAGGATAATCAGTCATATCGGAGATGGAGTTATAATGGCACGAGGGTTATCTGAGGCAGAGCGTGTTGGGCGTGTGCTCACAAAACTGGAAAATTTCAGAAAATCCAATTCAGCTGCGATTCTGGATCGTGCTGAAATCGTCAATCAGGAAATTAGTTCAGTTACTCCAGATGATTTATTTAAGCAATTTACGATCTGAATGAAATCCTCAGATCAAAATAATTTTGAAGTCTTTTCTCATTCTTCATTCGAAAATAAATTGGGAAGTTCGAATCAAGCACTTTACATTTATGATTATTTGAAGCATTTTAGCTTAAAAACCATAATCGCTGAGAATAAGTATATTGATCGGGATTATTTGATCGATTATTCAAAATTTTATGCACGTTCATTCAACGTTGACCAGAAATATACAAAACGATACCATTTTTTCTCTGCTCCAATATCCAATGACGAAATTTTTTCGTGTTTAAAAAAATGCGATGTAGATGTAATAAAAAAATTGCAGGAATCTTATCTCGGTTTCACGGTTATTAAACCGGTTTTCGATAAGAGAAGAAACCCATTCATTGGACGGACATTATTGAAAACATATGAAACCGAAATAAATGGTGAAAATCGATTTTATCTTAGAGAATGGTACAATATCTCTCTTTTTGGTATCCCATTAAAAATACAGACATTGCCCTTTCAAGCTCAGGATTCAGCTGTCGGAGGATGCGCCACATCTGCATGTTGGGTTGCTCTACATCCATTAAGTTCAATGTTTGGAATTCAAAAATATTCCCCCTATGAACTCACGGACATGTCTGTTACCTTTCCAACATTAAGCCGAAATTTCCCCTCAACGGGTTTAACTTTACATCAAATAAAAAGCCAATTTAATGCCATTGGTTTGGAAACCGAATTTATTGATGTTGATAAAATTGGACAAACTGCTCCTGGATATACCAAAAATGATGACATAGTTGCAGATGCTGTAAAAGCGTATTGCAATTTTGGATTGCCCATCATTGCGGCTTTGAGGATTTTTAAGAAACCAACCAAGAACCGAGATGGGAAGGAATCCGAAAAACCACTTTATCATGCTGTGGTAATTAGTGGTTATCGTCATAAAAACGGAAAAGTTACGGAATTGTACGTCCATGATGATCAAATTGGGCCGTTTCATAGGGTAATTCCGATTGGCAATTTCTCAGATTGGAGCAATGAATGGGTCATCAAGCATGAAAAAGAGAGAGTGGAAGTTGAGAGATTAATTGTTCCGATTTATCAAAAATTCAGATTAAATTTCGCTTACATATACTCAGTATACCTTGAGTTTAAAAAGGAAGTATTAGGCGATTTAAAGTCTGAAAAGGTTGAAAAAGATTCGACTATTGAACTTTCTCTTGTTAAATTGAATGATTACAAAAAGTTTTTGTTAGAGAAATCATTTTCAGATAAAGTGGACATCATGACGATGACGTTTCCAAGATTTTTATGGGTCATCCGATACACTATTCTCGGGAAGGTGAAAGAAGATGATATCTATGATGCAACGTCAGTATTTCCAATATTAATTAAAACGATTGAATTTACTGATTAACACGAATCATTCCTTAAAAAAATAGACGTTATTTTTCAGAATGTTTTTTAATGTTAATTGCCGAATCACCTTTAATGAGCGTTAAACTTAAAAAATCCCCGGAAAAAAAGTCAAAGCCGAGTCTTGGCAAACTTCCCCCGATTATTGCAAAACCCGGTGGTAAAGAAAATGGGACGGCAGAAATTATTATGAAAGCGAATACTGATGATGAATAAATTTTTGATCGTAAAAATGAATTGGTTCCCGAAGTAAGGGTCTTTTTATGACTGATGATGAACGTGCAGAATTGGAGAAACGAACAAAAATTTTAGTTGATGAGGCAAATCAGGTTTATAATCGATTTTTCTCAAATATTGATGCATTACATAAAAAAATAATAACGCTTTTTCAAATTTTCCTTGTTTTGATCTCTATTGAATCGGTGATAATTGTATTCCATCTCCAGAATGGATATAAGTTTTCAGAAATTTCGAAATTTCTAACATTCTGGATCATTTGGTGGGGGATTTGCTCTTTTCTTTTGTTAGTTTATCTTGTATATCCTCGATGGTATAAGGATGTCCTAATTTTCGAAGAAGACCGATTCAAGGAATTATCAAATTATAGTTCTCAAACATTGTTATCCGACTTTTTGTATCACATGAAAGAATCATATGATTTTAACAAACCACTCTATATCCAACAAACCAAGTTGTTTTATGTAGCGTATATGGGCGTGATTATCATGACAATTTCATATGTAATTTTAATAATTAGTTTGCGAATTTCCCAAATTTTTTGTACATAATTTTTAGTTATAATTTCTGGAGGATTTTTAAAACCGCATTTTTTATACTTGCATATCCAGGAGTCTTCTTTTCACGTTTTGTGATATTGTTCTCGTACTTTAGCGTTCGTGAGAAATATTCCGCGCCCTTCCAATCCCCGCACCACTTCCGGCCCATCACCAGCCCCGGTTTTCCAATTGTCTGACAAATATCGGATTGATTGAACCAGTTGCTTCAGGCAAATATATAACCGATTAGATGCCTGTTTGGTTAACAACAATGAATCTGGAATCGTACATGGTAACGGAGAGGAAGGTGCGGCATTACGTCGAGACGCATACGCTTGCGGCGCGACTGGTCAGCATCGTCAATTTTTTCACCCTGTTACTGTGCTTGCTGATGGACGTGGTTGACATGCCATCCAGGATCAGGACACATCTGAACAGGGGGCACGGAAAATTCCGATCGGGGAGCCGTGCTATCCTGTCTATGCCCGCTTTTTTGTTATTACGCCATTGACCGCTGGTCCCTGAGCGCGATGTTTCGGTTGCTGTGATACCCGGGCAGGCCACCTGCCGTTTCTCTAAAAACGGCGAATGGTGATTTTCCCGGGTACCACTTTTTGCCGGCTCGCGCCCGGGGACCGGTTTCCTGAATCCTGGACAGCGGCACGGCCCGTCTGTCACGGTATCGCTGGTGAACACTTCGAAAAAATCGGTGAAAGAATGCAGAGTAATGCATGTGAGCCCCTTCGGGTCACGCAGGAAGCTGTCGATGCCTATGAACGGCAGAGCGGCTTCCACGGCATCGGAAAGATCATGGTCGAACGCGGTTGCTGGGTAATTGTTCCAAACGAGGCGGTGGCATCCATGCGGCGGCCCAATCGCAGCAACCCCGGGGGCCAGCCGGCCCTCGTTGCGACTTCGTATCGTGATCGCGCACGTGCAGTACCTGCAGAGAACGGAAACGGAGGTTCATTATGACAGCATTTTCAGCCGGCCAGATCATGTGCGGCAGCGAAGGCCGCGTGCATGTGCGCATCTGGGGAGAACGGTACTACATCTGCCCTGAGGAGCTCGGCATGCTCTTCTTTGTCGGCGATCGCGTGCCCCTCCTCAAGAAAGGGCCGGCACCCGATGAGGTCCCGCAGGTTTCCGGGACCGTTTATCTCAGCCCGTCCGGTCGGGCCGTCATCATTGCCCTTGGCAAACAGCAGTACATCCTTCCCCGCGACAAGTTCCTTGCAGTCGCGCTCGGGGAGGACGTGTCCTGCATCTTCTTTGAAGTGCCCGGGAACGATCCGGAATTTGAAACAATCTCACCCCGCAAGGGAGGTGCGGCATCATGACCAGCCGTCGCGGTACGCTGGTCGAGGAGGGGGCCCGCGAGATCCTCCAGGTGCACGGATACCGTGTCTGGGTCATCCCGCCCGGCTTTGACAAGAGATTTCCCCCGGCCCATCTGGTCGCGGAACGGGAATCAGGAGAGAAGCGGTTCATCCGCATCCGGAAATTCTCAAAAGTCCCTTCAACGGTCGATATGGTTATGCAGAAATGCGGGATGGACCTTGCGCAGTTCCGCAAGCACCTTGCCCGCCACCTTGACAGGGCAGAGTATCATTACGAGATCTGGATCTACTCCCTGACGCACGGGTTCCGGTGCTTCGAGGTCCTGAGGGACAGCGTCCGGGAGATCCCGAAACTCTCGCTGTTCGGGCCGGTGGTATCGCAGGCCGGGGGTGTCGCATGACCGCTTTCCACAGGATGCAGACGCTGGAACAACAGGCCGGCAACATCCTCCTGAAACTGGGCTACGATCCGGTGATCGTAACGGACCTTGTCCGGACCTCCCGGTACATCCCGTACAACCTGGCCGCCCGCAAGGAGATGGATAACGGGACCATCGACAACGTGATGGTGAA
>JBAZHD010000134.1:0-468 GCA_041652515.1 Methanoregula sp. | reverse complement strand
TCCGATCCAGTCATTAGAGGAAGCGGCGTTCTTCTGCCGGGACGAGATGGGGCGAATGAAGAGGTTCTTCGCCCAGGCACCGGCAGGTATGAAAGTCTCGCGGTTCGAGGTCTGGGTCTCGATTCCCTCGAACCAGTTCCAGCAGTTCGAGATAGGGCGGGACGGGATCCGCGAGATCCTCGCGCCGGATGAAAACACCGGGCAGGCCGGGGGTGCGGCATGATCTCGCAGCAGTCGTTCCACGCAGCGAAGAACCGGTGCACGAAACTTCTCGTCTCCCGGGGCTACGAACCGGTCCAGCCGGTCACGGACAGTTTCCTTTCGCAGATCATCCCGCTCCATCTTGTCGGGCTGAAAGGCGACTACGAGGCCCTCTGTGCGAAGCTCCGGATTGCCCAGGGGGCCGTGAGCCCGCAGTATGTTGAGTCGTTCTGCAGGTTCGATATCTGCCAGTTGCGATCGCTCCTT
>JBAZHD010000133.1:0-7484 GCA_041652515.1 Methanoregula sp. | reverse complement strand
GGTGATATGGGAGATCAGGAAGATCTGGGGGAAGCGGGACTCCTGCGTCCGTAAGGCAGTGAGGAGGCTGTTTCTCCGTTCCTCGTCCTGTCTCCCGAAGACCTCGTCGAAGATGAGGAAGGTGGACTTGTGAACCTAGAGGAATCCGGTACGATGGAAAGAGACAGCGATCAAGAGTGCGACGGCGATGCCGTCCTGCGGCAGGTCCGGATCAAACCGGGGACGCGTTGTCTGGCATTTTTCCATCACGTGTCCGGTCACAAGTATAAATAAAGTTTGCACGGGATATGATATGCAAGGCGTGATTGTCTGTGGATCTCCGGTATAAGGCATTATACGGTCTTATCGGCATCTTCATCCTTACTGTTGGTATTCTTTCTGCACTCTCCTTCACCGTCATTCTGGGTGATTACCATGACCTGGAGTCTGACTATGTCCGTGGTGAAATGAACCTTATCATGAATAATATCGAAGGAGAGATCAAGAACCTGGAATCCAATGTCCAGGACTGGGGGGCATGGGATGATACCTATGCCTATGTCCGCGGGGAACAACCGGATTACCCGAAGATCAATCTGGTGAATGCCACCTTCAAAACCCTGCGGACCAACTTTATCATTATAACCGATAAAGAGGGCCGGATTACTTATGGTCAGGGATATGATCTTGTCTCTGAAACCCCGGTTCCCCTGAGGGCTGACCTTGAATCAGAACTTGCCGGGGACCGGGCCCGGTATCGTATTACCGGTAAAATTGACGGGATTTCCGGGTTCCTCAACCTGCCGGAAGGACCGGTCCTTCTTGCTTCATTCCCGATCCTTCACAGCGATTATTCCGGGCCGGTCCAAGGCTCGGTTATCATGGGCCGGTTTGTGAACGATCCGGAGATCCGCCTCCTGACCGAAGGCACGAACCTCTCACTCTCGATCCAGTCGCTTGACAGCCCCCAGGTATCCCCGGATGACCGCGCAGTCCTTGCGGGGGCCGGGGAACCATCCGTGCTCGTTCGCTCCCTCGATGAGCAGCAGGTGGAGGGCCGGACCCTGATCCGGGACATCTACGGCAACGATTCCCTTCTCCTCTCCCTCCGGGTAAGCCGCGATATCTACCACCAGGGGAAGAACACCATCTTCTTCTTCATTGCCCTCCAGATGGGGATTGTCCTCATCGCCGGCATCCTGGCCCTGGTCTTTCTCGACCGGATGATCTTTGGCCGGATGAGCGCGATCAGCAGCGATATCACCGGCATTACCCGGAAGTGGGACCTCTCCGCCCGGATCAAGACAACCGGTGGTGACGAGATCGCGCGCCTTGCCGATGCCGCCAACCAGATGCTCGACCGGATCGAGGAGAAGCATACCGCCCTCCGGGAGAGCGAGCACCGGTTCAGGGAACTCTTCAACTCCATGAGCAGTGGTGTCGCGGTCTACCGGGTCGTGGATGACGGTGTCGATTTTATATTTGTTGACTTCAATCCCGGTGCAGAAATTATTGAGAAAACTACAAAAAAGGATGTAATCGGCAGGCGGGTCAGCGAGGTATTTCCGGGAGCTACTGAGTCCGGGATCATGGAAGTGTTCAGGAGGGTCTGGCGCACCGGAGAACCTGAATACCATCTCCTCTCCTTGTACAAAGATGAACAGATTGCCAGCTGGCGGGAGAACTATATTTACCGGCTGCCATCAGGAGAAGTCGTTGCCATATATGATGATATAACGGAACGCAAACGGGCAGAAGAGGTTATACGGAAGAGTGAGCGGGAGTGGCAGACAACCTTCAATGCTATCACCGATGCAGTCTTCCTGCTTGACGACAAGGGAAGGATTATCCGGCACAACCGTGCTTTTGAAACAGTTATCGAAAAATCTGCGGTTGATATCGGCGGCAAATATTGTTACGACGTCATGCATGGTACATCCCGCCCGTTCGACGGTTGCCCGTATGTGAAAGCACAGAAGAGCCGGCAGCGCGAGAGCCTTGAACTGAAGATCGGTAACCGGTGGTTTATTGCCGCAGTTGACCCGATCTTTTCCGATACTGATGAAATTTCCGGAGGTGTTCACCTCCTGATTGAGATCACGGAACGGAAACAGGCGGAAGATGCGCTCCGGCAGGCCAACAGGAAGCTGAACCTGCTCTCCAGTATCACCCGGCATGACATCAAGAACCAGATCCTTATATTAAAGGGATTCCTTGAACTCTCAAAACGAACCCTCGGTGATGCTGCAAAGATGTCAGAATATATCATCAAAGAGGAACGGGTGGCATCTGCCATCGAACGCCAGATCCTCTTCACGAAGGAGTATGAGGATGTGGGTGTGAAAGCCGCGATCTGGCAGAGTCTGGATGCAGGTGTGAAGAAAGCGCAGGCATCCCTGCCCATGCGGGACATCCGGGTGGTCATGGATTGTCCGGATGTCGAAGTATATGCAGATTCGCTGCTCGAAAAGGTGTTCTACAACCTGATCGACAATGCGCTGCGGCATGGGGGGCCGGAGATGACAGCAATCCGGATCTCCGCTCAGGAATCCGACAAGGGGCTGGTCATTTCAGTTGAGGATGACGGTGCCGGGATATCGGATAAGGACAAGAAGCGGTTGTTCGAGCGTGGCTTTGGCAAAAACACCGGTCTTGGCCTGTTCCTCTCCCGGGAGATCCTCTTCATCACAGGGATCACCATCACCGAGACGGGCGAGCCGGGCAAAGGTGCCCGGTTCGAGATCACCGTGCCGAGGGGGGAGTACCGGTTATCCGGCGATCACTGACCCCGGGAGTGATTTTTAAGGATAACGTGGAGTTGAGCCGTTTGACCAGTCACGGGTTGCAGAGCGTTTGAACGATCAGCAGATCTGTCCAAAGAACCCTAAGATAGGAGTATGAAGAACCGGTTTTCTTTGCAGGGTAGTATCCGGAATTGAGGAGGATATTCCAGGGATTGAACTGCCCGTTTCACTACAACAAACAATCTGTTTGCCTTCTTTTCCCATCAGTCAGAACCGGCCCGGTCAGGAAAACGCCCTTCGTAAAACCCTTACTCCCGGGTCTTGGGGATCTTTTATTAAGTTACCTGTTGATGCATAGCAGGAATAATAAACCGGGGAAAATCCCAAATCCCGGTCCCGGCAAACGCCGGAGAGCCTTTCCCGTTGCCACTGGCATGAGTAGTATTAAATACACAGATAGGGAAGCATGAAAGCATGCCACTCATGACACGGAATGATGAACTGAGTGTTAAGGTCAAAGAGATTGACGACCAGCACAAGTAACTCATCGGACTTATCAACAACCTTCACGATGCCATGAAACGCGGAGAGGGAAAACAAGTGCTGGAATCGACACTCCAGGAGCTTGCATCCTATACCGTCTACCACTTCCAGACGGAGGAAAAGTTCATGCAGAAGTTTAACTATCCCGGACATCTTGCGCACAAGATGAAACACGATGCATTTATCAAGAAAGTCTCCGATTTCCAGAAAGATTTCCAGGCCGGCCGCCTCGGTATTTCCCTTGATCTTATGAATTTCCTCAAGGAATAGGTTACAACACACATCCGGGATATCGACCGGCAGTATTCCGAGACCTTCATCAAAGGCGGACTCAGGTAAGGCGGGAATAAGCAGCGGGTCATCAACCGGTTTGGATTCTGATAACAATTTCCCCACTCATATATGAGGAGAAAAGCAAATGAAGAAGCAACTTTGGATGTCCCTGGTTTTGCTGGTCGTCATCGCCGTCATTGCTGTCATCATTGCTGTGTATGGCCCTGCAGTGCAGCCCATGCAGGCCCCGGCTCCCCCGGCGCCGGCTGAAACATTCAATGATTCCCCACTTCTTTTTCTCGGCAATCAGAATATCGCTCCGGTAGTCTTCCTCGACGGGGCTACTCCCACCGGGGTTGCTGTTGATATCGTTCGTGCGCTTGCAAACCATATGCCCCAACCCGTTGAAATTAAAGCCATGGACTGGTCTGAAGCACAGGCACTTGTAGCCCGGGGGGATGCAGATGCCCTGATCCAGATAAACCCGACAGACGAGCGTAAAAAAATATACGATTTTTCCGATACATTACTCGAATCACAATTTTCAATTTTTACCCGTTCAGATAAAACGGGCATATCAGGGCCTTTGAGTCTTCGCGGTTTACGGGTGGGAGTCGAATCGGGAGGCTTGCCCCAGCAGGTTTTAGAAAAAGATCCTCAGATCCTATTGACAACCATTCCCAATTTTCCTGAAGGATTCAGACAGCTGAGCGAAGGTTCTCTTGATGCTGTTGTGGTGGACTACCGGGTTGGATCGTATGTTCTTGCAAAAAATAATATCCAAAACATCAAGGTAACCGGTGATCCTGTCGCATTCTCCTACTCTTCATTTGCCGTAAAAAAAGGAAATACAAAACTGCTGAATGAAATCAATACTGCACTGCAAATCATTAAAGCGGATGGGACCTACCAGAAAATTATCGATAAATGGAAACCAACAGAGGTTGTTTTTGAAACCCAGGAGCAGATCACAGAGAGAAATTACCTCTATATTATACTCTTTTTCCTCGTATTGTTCCTGATTGCAGGTATATGGATGGTGACGATAAAAAAAGACCTGACCAGACGAAAAGCTGCTGAAGAGAAGCTAAAGGAACAGTATTCCACCTTACGCGGCATCATTGACAGCACTGATGCACTCATCTTTTCTGTGGACCGGCAATACCGTTACACCAGTTTTAATCAGGGACATGCTGCCACAATGAAAGCGATCTACGGTGCGGAGATCGAAACGGGCCACAGTATACTGGAGTATATGACCGTGGCTGAGGATCGGGAAACCGCCAGACACAACCTTGATCGGGCGTTGGCAGGAGAGCACCTCATTGAGGACGCGTATTCGGGAGAGGAACTCCGATCACGGCACTATTTTCAAGTATCACACGGCCCCATCAGGATTCAGGAAGAGATCATTGGCGTTGCCGTTCTTGCCCGGGATATCACCGAACGCAAGCGGGCTGAAGATGAACTCCTCAGGAAAAACGAGGAACTCCTCAAATCGTATGAACAGATTACTGCAACAGAAGAAGAGTTGCGGGAAAATTTTGAAGAACTCAAGAAACAGGAAGACGTGATCCGGGAGAGCGAGGAAAAGTACCGTTCTCTTGTCAAGTACAATCCTTATGGCGTGCTCCTCACCCGCACGAGTGGAGATATTCTCTCGGCAAATGCTGCTGCCTGCAGACTCCTTGACCGGACTGAAGATGAAATCAAAAAAATAGGAAGATCCGGCATAGTTGATACCAGTGATCCCCGTGTGGCTGCTGCAGTGGCAGAGCGGGAAAAGGCAGGTATTGCAATAGCCAAAGAGATGACCTTCATCCGCAAGGATGGTTCCCGGTTCGACGGGGAAGTATCGTCTGCCATTTTTCTCGATCGGAACGGGCAGCCGATGACCAGCATGATCTTCACCGATATCACCGAACGCAAACGGGCGGAAGACGCACTACGGAAAAGCGGACGGGAGTGGCAGACAACGTTCAATGCGATTGCCGATGCGGTCTTCCTGCTCGACAATGAAGGACGAATTATCCGGCACAACCGTGCCTTTGAAACAACTACCGGAAAACCAGCAGATGAGATTGACGGCAGGCACTGTTTTGAGGTCATGCATGGAACTGCCTCCCCGGTCGAGGGTTGCCCGAACGTGAAAGCACAAAAGAGCCGGCAGCGCGAGAGCCTTGAACTGAAGATCGGCAACCGGTGGTTTGTTGCCGCTGCTGACCCGGTTTTTTCCGATACCGGAGAAATTTCCGGATGTGTTCACCTCCTGATTGACATCACGGAAAGAAAACTGGCAGAAGAGGCGCTCTTCAGCTCGCGGCAGATGCTCCAGCTGGTTCTGGATTCCATCCCCCAGCGGGTCTTCTGGAAGGACCGGAACTCGGTTTTTCTTGGATGCAACAAGACTCTTGCCCTTGACGCCGGTTTTTTAGAACCCGCGGACATGGTCGGAAAAACCGATTATGACCACGCCTCGCATGCAACTGCGGATCTCTACCGGGCCGATGACCGCCAGGTGATGGAGAGCGGCCAGCCCAAGATCAACTACGAAGAACCCCAGATCAGGAAAGATGGCAGCCATGCGTGGCTCCGGACCACGAAAGTCCCTCTTCGCAACAAAGAGGGAACAATCATCGGTGTGTTGGGAACATATGAAGATATTACCGAGCGAAAGATGGCGCAGGAGGCAATGCAGGAGAGCGAGGAACGGTTCAGAAACATCTTCACCAATGCGGCAGAGGGCATCCTGATCGCAGATATCAGCACGCAGGAATTTCTGTATGCCAATCCCGCCATCTGTAATATGCTTGGGTATTCCGCGCAGGAACTCACCTCAATGGGGATGAGAGATATTCATCCGGAAAAAGACCTTGCCCATGTGCAGGAAGAGTTCATGGCGCAGGCATGGGAGAAGAAGACTCTCGCTGAAAGCATACCGGTGCTGCGAAAAGACGGGGCTGTCCTGTATATGGATATCAGGACAACTCCGGTGATAATCGACGGGCATCGTTGCAACATTGGCATGTTCACCGATATTACCGAGCGCAGGCGGACGGAGAATGCCCTGCAGCTCGCCCGCAGCAAGATAAACCTGATGAATACGGTCACGTTCCAGGATATCCAGAACGCTGCGTTCTCCCTCTCGGCCTACCATGAGCTTCTCAGGACGCTTGTCACTGATGAAAAAGTAAAAACGTTCCTGGAAAAGCAGCGGGCCTTAAACCAGAAGATTGTCAATTCGCTGGATTTTGCAAAGAATTACCAGGACATGGGGGTCAAACCCCCCCGGTGGCAGAACATCGGCCGGGTCTTCCTGCTCGCCATCTCGCACCTGGATTTCCTGCACATTGTCCGGAATTTATATGTGGAAGATCTTGAAGTCTATGCCGATCCTCTGCTGGAAAAGGTATTCTTCCGGCTGATGCAGAACGTGCTCAGGTACGGCGAGCATGCAACCGAGGTTACCCTACGGTATGAGGAAAAACCCGACGGGCTCGTGCTTTTTGTCGAAGACAACGGGGTGGGCATTCCCGCTGAGGAGAAACACCTGATCTTTGACCGGGGTTACGGGAAAAACACCGGTCTCGGGCTGTTCTTTGTCAGGGAAGTGCTGTCCATCACTGATATGACCATCACCGAGACCGGCGAGCCGGGCAAAGGTGCCCGGTTTGAGATTTTGGTGCCTAAGGAATATTACCGGTTTACAACAGGACAGACATCATCATAAAAATACGACACCCTGATCGCCCCCATCGCTCCTCACTCCACTTCCCGGATCCTGCTCGCATTATCGGTACCCATCTCGATCAGGAGGGTATTGGCAAATTCCCCCTGCATCGCGGCGATATGGGAGATCAGGAAGATCTGGGGGAAGCGGGACTCCTGCGTCCGTAAGGCAGTGAGGAGGCTGTTTCTCCGTTCCTCGTCCTGTCTCCCGAAGAC
>JBAZHD010000132.1:0-7549 GCA_041652515.1 Methanoregula sp. | reverse complement strand
GCGGAGATAAGAAAGCGTGAGGTTTTTTTCCGGGGCCGGGATTTTTTTATTGAGGGGAGCCGGGACCGGGTTTTGTGGTTTTACGGCAATATGGAGACTCTACCGACTTCTTCCGGTTATATAAAAATCAGTCCCGCCGCACAACCCGTTTCCGCCCGTCCACGATCCTGAGGTAGGCTTCTTTTGAAAGCGGCATGTTCCGTGCATTCTCAATGAAGCTGTCGATCAGGTCCGCCTGCTGCCGGCTCCACTCGGCATCCGGCGTCCGCTTGATCCACGCAACATACTGCCGGATAAATACGAGCCGTTCCTGAAGGTGCGCTTTTTTATCAAAGGATAATTCCATATTCGTCCCCGCTGACATGAAACGCCTCCATCTGTTCTTTCAACCTGCCCCGGTCAAGATGCTTCCCGAAGATCTCAAAAAGGAACAGCGCATCTTCGATATCTTTCGGTGAACCGAGATGGATCTTGTAGGCAATCTGGATCTCGATGGGTGAGATATACACGTGCGCATCCGGAAGCGCAACTTCCCGGCGGTCCTGGAAAACCCGGCGGTCTGTCTCGTCCTTTAAAAATTTCAGTTCAATGTTGGGAATATACTGGCCTTTCTTTGCAACACGGATCCCCAGTTTACCGGTGAGCATATCATGCAGGCCATCAGCATCCTCCGCATTCAGGAATTCGTAACCCCCGGAAAGCAGGGCATCGTGCAGCAAAAAAAACGGTGCCTTTTCCAGCCGGGGAATGAGGATATCCACAACCTCCGTACCCCACGAACGCCCGAAGAGGATTGCAACATATCCGCTGACAATCACATAGGGTGTCTGTTGTTCAAGTACCCGGATAAAATCGAGGACAAACCTGTCCAGCAGCGTGATGCGCTTTTCGCTGAAATCGATCTTCCCGCCTGAGTACCGGATCTCCATATTCTCAGGCATCATTAGTCTGTTATAAAAGAAGAGGATATCGTTGAGCCGGATTACGCCGGAAAAAGTTAGAGATACCGCGCCTTCATCGAAAGCTTCCGTGGCGTATACAGCGGCCGGAACGGCTCCCCCTCAACATCCTTACGGACAGCGGCAATCAAAGAATCCACAGTCAATTGCTGCAATCATCATCGCCTCATTTTCTCATGAAAAATATTTCACAATCTATTTCCCGCACCGGCACACAACTTTTGTCTCATATGACCGCACGCTCTATCGATCCTGAGAGCCGGAGGAGACCAGTATACGCTGCGGTTGCCCTGGTGCTGGTGCTTTTTACAGTACTTCTTACTGCCGGCTGCATTTTTTCTCCGGGTACGATGAACCAGACAGTCAATGCAACGCCTTCGCAAACTGACTGTCCTCCCTTACCCGCCAATGTTAAACCCTATATTTCCGTGAATCACATCAACAATTTCACGCTTGGCAACATTGTTGAAATAAACGGGACTACCAATATTCCGGGACCCCTTCATGTTATGCTCACCAATTATATTGGTTGGAGGATTGGACCAGTACAGTTTAGAGGTAATCAAACAGTATCGGATACTCCAATTCCTCCTTATTCTCATGGGGGTAATGCGACAATAATCAATAACGATTGCAAAGAACGGACATGGTCGTACATTCTGGATTCACGGGATCTTGTTAACTGTCCCGGTTGTGAAGTTCAAGTTTGGACTTATGGCGCTTTCAATGGGACCGGTCCTGGTCACATCTCATTAATTTCTTATAAGGATGAATCGGGTCGTCTGTCTTGGAGGGAAGTACGCATATGAATATATTATGCGGTTTTTTCCCGGTATCGGAAATAACATTCAAAAGACAAAAAGGATCCTTTGATTTGTCGAAATATCGTACGGTTTTCGTTATATTGTTAGTCAGCTTGTTGCTGGTAATACCGGCGTCAGCTGAAGAGTCACAAAATACCGGAATCCAGAATCAGTCGCAATTCATAGAAAAACCTCACTTCCCAGACTCGATCACACCGGAGGAGATAATTTCCGGGATCATTTCCGACCGTGAAAATAAAATTTCTGCACATTTTCTTGATGTGGATGATAACAACAGCACAAAAATTCAATCCGTTTCGCTGGCACAGGAAAATGCAGTAAGAGACGCAGCAGTGCCAGCCCAAAGTTCGGAATCTATTATACTCATCGGCAACATCATTCCCGAAGGAAGTTTTATCCATTACGGATCTGATGGAACAACCCGTGTCTTTTCATCGGAAGGTACGGAGATTTTCTACACCAACGATTCAGAACAGGAAAAAGTTACCACAACATCCGGGGAATTCATCCCCGCTTCGCATCAGTTATTTGTTCCGTCCGGCTCCACCATTGATTCTGTTGGAAATAACCGGTATATATCGCATAACGGAAAACTCCTCGTAACATTTGTGGGAGATTCATCCGATGCTTCTTCCAATACCGTGGATTTCCCCACATCTCTCCAGGACAAAACAGGTAGTACAGATTCTGGCGCTCAGGCAGGTGACAAAGATGGTCTTCCATGGGCGGAATGGGCATTGAGTCCATCATACCCCGGCTCAAATTTACTTTCATTTTCAGCGAATTGGATAGTCCCCTCGTCCCAAGATCTCCCGGATGATCTTGAAAACGAGAACCCGCCCCATAATAGTCCGGCAAATATCATATTCAATGGGATACAACCTAAAGAAGGAACTCAAATCGTTCAGCCGGTTACCGCTTATAATTTCAATTCTTTTAGGGAAGGAGTCACCAATTGGCAAAACAACTGGTTTGGTACAGTGATTTTTTTTAATAGTGATAATCGTAATGACCCTCAGATTATTATATATCCTCTTATCCCAGTGAGTGCCAATCAGGAGGTTGTTGGTATGGTCGATTATAACCCCCCCGACCCCCAGAATAGTCCGACGACCGGTTATTGGACTGCAACTTTTATGAATCCCGGTGTTGGAGGTACCTACGCTCAGTCGTATCTGTTTTTGCGTAAATGGGGAAAAAATATTGACATTCCAAATACAAGCGCTGATTTGGTACTTGCTTACGAGGCCAGGTATTGCAATCCCGCCGATCCAAATGGTACTAGTTATTGTGCAAACTTGCCTTCATCAGACAGCATGAAAACGTCAGACATACAATTTAAAAGAATTAGGGTTACCGAAAAAGATAGTAGTGGTAATTGTATAGAGGTCAACCGACAGTGGATACTTGGTAGAAGTCTAAATTCTGACTTCCATCCCGGCTTAACGGGTCTTTATGTAGAACAAGTATCTAATCAGATAATTACTCTTCACACTGATTACTATGCCCCCGTTGCCGACTTCAGCGCGGATACGACCAGCGGATCGGCCCCCCTCGCTGTACAATTTACCGATCAATCAACTGGCACTATCACCAGTCGTGCATGGGACTTCAACAATGATGGAATAACTGATAGTTCATTAGAAAATCCTTCGCATACCTTCCCCACCGGGACATATTCAGTGAGATTAACAGTAAATGGTCCTGATGGACCAGACACAGAACTCAAAACCGATTATATTTCATCGGAGGCAACTCCAACAACCTCACCAACCCCCACCCCCACAGTTACTCCAACTCCCGATCCAATCCACATCGACCAATACACACTCAATAGTGGTACCGAAACGGTTGTGAAATTCACCGGATCCGGCTCAACGTCATGGATCGTCCCCTCCGGTGTCACACAGGTCCGGTACCTTGTTATCGGAGGCGGTGGCGAAGGTGGTAATGGTGGTACCGAGAATCTCATTACATTACCCGGTGGCGGCGGCGGAGCCGGTGGTTTTCTTACCGGTACATTACCCGTCACATCAGGAACCGGTGTTCCTGTGACGGTTGGTGCCGGAGGATCTACGCCCGCTTCTTCCACGCCGGCAAATGGTGGGAATTCAGTCTTTGACAGCATAACAGCAAGTGGTGGCGGAGCCGGTGCCAGTATCACTCCCCTTCAGATAGCACAACGCGGAGGTTCCGGAGGCGGAGGAGTTCCCACTGGAGGCACTTCAGAGTCGGGTGCAACACCTTTAGATGACCCCCCCCAGGGTAATGCTGGTACTAGCGGGCGTTATAATCTAGCCGGTCATCCCGCTGGCGGTGGCGGCGGTGCGGGCAGTTATGCTGGAGCCTGTAATAATAATATCGCGGGTAATGGCGGCACAGGCAGAGATTCAAATATTTCCGGTAGCACGAAGTTCTATGGCGGCGGCGGTGGCGGTGGCCTGAAAAGCCCGGGTACTGCAGGTCAGGGCGGTAACGGTGGCGGTGGCAATGGTGGTTTGGATAATACTGCTTGTGGAAATGGACTGGCAACGACCGGTAGCGGCGGTGGCGGAGCCGGTGCCGGCAATGTGTCCCATTGTGCCGGTGGATCCGGCGTTGTCATCATCCGATACGTAACACCAGTTGTAGTGGCACCAATCGCCAACTTCACCGCCAACCTCACGAGTGGCCCCGCCCCGCTGACGGTCCAGTTCACCGACACCTCAACCGGTTCCCCGACCGGCTGGCTCTGGAACTTTGGTGACGGGGCGATTGCGACGAATGCGACGGTGCAGCACCCGGTGCATACGTATCTTGCGAACGGGGCATATACCGTGAGCCTGACGGTGTCTACACCCGGTTCTCCGAGCAATACCACAATGCGGGGGAACTTTATCTGTGTCGGGGATTGCTGGGAAAAACTCGGCGTGTTCCGGAACGGGACGTGGATTGTTGATTACAACGGGAACAATACGTGGGATGGTACCCCGGCAGATAAAATGTTCGGATTTGGAGCGACGGGGGATCATCCAGCGATCATGGACTGGAATCACGACGGGTATGATGAGATAGGAGTATTCCGGAACGGGACGTGGATTATTGATTACAATGGGAACAATGTGTGGGATAACACACCCACAGATAAAATGTTCGGATTTGGAGCAACGGGGGATCTCCCAGCGATCATGGACTGGAATCACGACGGGTATGATGAGATAGGTGTATTCCGGGACGGGGCGTGGATTATTGATTACAATGGGAACAATGCGTGGGATGGTACTCCGGCAGATATGATGTTTGGATATGGAGCATCCGGGGATCTCCCAGCGATCATGGACTGGAATCACGACGGGTATGATGAGATAGGTGTATTCCGGGACGGGGCGTGGATTATTGATTACAATGGGAACAATGCGTGGGATAACACACCCACAGATAAAATGTTCGGATTTGGAGCGACGGGGGATCTCCCGACAGCAGGTCATTGGTTTGTCACCCCCCCCGCAATCCAGCCATCGAATGTCGGGGTTTACAATGATGGGATTTGGTATCTCGATTACAGTGCGAACGGGAGCTGGGATGGGCCCGTTATCGACCGGTACTATGGCAATTTTGGCTTGTCCGGGGATCTGCCAGTTGCCGGTGACTGGAATGGTGACGGGAAGAGCGAGATCGGGGTATTCCGGAACTCAACGCACCGGTTCTACCTGGATACTTCCGGTGATGGATTATACGGGAGTGACGATTCGCTGTATTCGTTCGGTTCAGCCGGCGATCTCCCGGTTGCCGGAGACTGGAACAACGACGGGGAAGATGAAATCGGGGTATTCCGGAACTCAACGCATT
This sequence comes from Methanoregula sp., assembly GCA_041652515.1. Lineage (GTDB taxonomy): Archaea > Halobacteriota > Methanomicrobia > Methanomicrobiales > Methanospirillaceae > Methanoregula. The sequence goes on along the minus strand of JBAZHD010000132.1, from coordinate 1,938 downwards.
TGTTCTATCTCGATTATAACGGGAACGGGACATGGGATGGAGCAGGAACGGACCTTCTGTATAATTTCGGGCTGAACGGCGATCTCCCGGTTGCCGGAGACTGGAACAACGACGGGGATGATGAAATCGGGGTATTCCGGAGCTCAACGCATTTGTTCTATCTCGATAATAACGGGAACGGGGCATGGGATGGAGCAGGAACGGACCTTCTGTATAATTTCGGGCTGAACGGCGATCTCCCGGTTACCGGCGACTGGAACAACGACGGGGATGATGAAATCGGGGTATTCCGGAGCTCAACGCACCTGTTCTACCTAGATACCTCCGGCAACGGTGCATGGGGGAATGACGATTCGCTGTATTCATTCGGTTCATCCGGTGACAAGCCTCTTGCGGGAACGTGGTAACAAAAATTCTTCCTTTTTTTCTGGTCCACGGTCCCGAAATTTTTCTGCCTCTTCCGGAATGGGATATGGTGGCTGGATGTCAATGGGAATGGAGTATGGAATGATCGTGTTGACAAAGCATTCTCTTGGGGTCAAGTTGGGGATAACCCCGTTATAGGGAAATGGTAGACAATCCCATTATCCCCCGACATTTTTTCGGATAAAAAAAGGTAATTTTCAGAACGGTTAAAGAAAAAAAATCCAGGAAATCCCCCAGTTCACCCACCCTTCGGGATCCCCGCGAGCGACCGGATTATTTTCTGCGTCTCGGCCAACGTCCCGGTCGTCTTGACCAGGTAAACAGTAGTACAACTCATCAGCTCGGTAACATACCGGTTCCGGGTCCCGAAGATGTTGTGGACAGGAAGATGCTGACAGCGATGCCAATTATATTTCGCAATCTATTTACCATAACGCACAGAACGTTTCTCTCACATGACCGCACGCCCACACGATCCTGAAAGCCGGAGGATGCCCGCATACGCAGCGGTTGCCCTGGTGCTGGCGATGGTGGCGGTGCTGCTGGCGGCTGGGTGTAGCAACGGGTACAATAGTCAGGAGCCGGATAAGGAAATTGTAGCCATTCCTCTCACGAGTAGTATTCCAACAAAAAATCCGATGACCTCTCTCGATTTGTATCGTCAGAACCTGACATTTCCACGAAATAAAATCCCGGAAAACGTCCTTCAGATCACTGATCCTGATTTTCCGGATTTGGGAATACCTCAAGAACGGATTAGATCCAATGCTATTGCATCACATCATTTGATTGCAGCTGAAGATGCGAAAAAGAGGTTCAATATTACGTCGGACAACGGTCAACCGGTTGGCGATCAGGTTTTCCTGACCATTTATGTCCATTCCAATACGTCCACTCATGTTCTTGATCCCTTTGTGACTGAAGTTACAAACCGAAAAGAGCAATTTCATGGCATTGATGCCTGGATTGATGTCAATAATGTGGAGAGATTAGCAGCACTTGATCAGATACGTGGGATACAACTTGCTGAGTTTATGGAACATGGATGATACCGGCCGAAATGAGAATTTCACGTCAAATAATAACTTGTTACATCACTTCAGGTAATTTTTTCGATGAATGTGATGCGAAAACATCAATTTTTGCTGGAACAGGATCATGTTTTCAAAAAAAATAGATGGTTTTTATAATTATATTATCAGATATACCGCGCCTTCATCGAAAGCTTCCGGGGCGTATACAGCGGCCGGAACGGCTTCCCCTCAACATCCTTCCGGACAGCAGCGATCAGACCCTCGGGAGTCATCTGTTCCTTGAACGGCTTGTTGGGCTGCGACTTCTTCCGGACCGTCACGGTCAGGTTCTTTGATGCGACTTCCTCGTCACCAACAACAATGACGTACGGGACCCAGTCCATGCCGGCCTCGCGGACCTTCTTGCCCATGGTCTCGTTCCGGTCGTCAACATCGCACCGGATCTGGGCGGCGTTGATCGTCTTTACCAGTTCCTCGG
>JBAZHD010000131.1:0-7719 GCA_041652515.1 Methanoregula sp. | reverse complement strand
GCCCTGATTTCACTTTTACTGATCCCCCCGTTATCGCCTTTACCAACATTTCTGTCATCGGAACAATCAAAATATTCATGGATTATCTCTTTTGCAGCACTCTCGGGAGATACCATATTTTATTGAGTGTATACCTCATATTAATCGCTATTCTTTTTATCCTGCAGACAGGTATAGAAACAAACCTTGTCCAAAATACCGCCGTCAATGACCCGAGGTCCCGATCGCAAAGGCGCGTGGCATCGCCCGTATGGCGATAAGCGGGCCGGAGCGGATCTTCGACATATCAATTATCTCGAAGATCCCGGTCACGTTCAGCCGGGTTATGTTCGCGCCGGAGATCCTCGCATCGATCCAGGATCTTGCGGATTATTACAAAAAAGAGATCGCCCAGCTCCGGGTCATTGCCCGGGACGCGGCTATTACGGCCGAACTCTGGCTCCGGTCAAAGCACGGGACGTGGCGGTTTCATGGTCACACCAGACTCGCTGGTTGAGATCGGCCGGGACGGGAAGCCGGTTGTGTCGGGACAGACGCTCGCGTGAAAGGCCGGGAAAATTTCAGATTTTTTTCCCTTTCGAATTTTTGTAAATTTCCCGGAGAATTTTCCCGGAGGATTGTACACGGGCCGGGATTGTTCCGGCAAACGGTTCAATCGTCAGCAGCCCATGTTTTTTCCTGCCGCCCGGGCTGCACAAAGATCCTGGAATCCGGTATCTCTCCCGGGATCGGTAATAATTACTATCAAATGATTTTTCCCGAGTAAAAATCCGGATTAACAATTATTCAGAAAATGATTTGAAATGACCATATTTTTTATGCGCCTGTTCAATGGGCATGATATCAAGGATCTTCACCAGTTTTTCCTCCTCATGAATCCGGTAAAATGCGGTCCATGACCTCCCGATGTGCAACCGGTACAGGATATATCCATCCTTCAGGCAAAATTTCTCTTTATCTCCTCGTTTCCCCGGATAGGGATTTTCCCGGAGAGTCTCCAGTTTTTCTTTCGTGATTCTCCGGCTCTTCTGGTCAAACCCGTTAATCTTATCTGCCTGTTCCTGTTCGATGAGAAGGCGAAACGTCAATCTTTTATCTCCGAGAGTGAGACAAATTTCCCCTCTTCCTCAATGCGCTTCATATCGGAAACAAGGCGATCCTTTTTACGGGCCTCCATCATCTCTTCCAGGAGCTCCGTATAGGTTTGCCCGGCAGAACGCATTTCCGAAAGCTCCTTCCAGACAGTTTCAGCTACCGGTATCCGTTTTACTGCTGACATGATCATATGATACACATGATAAATATGAATAATTTTGGATGGCTTACTTTCCCTCTCCTGGTATGCAGGGGTTCTGGAAAACCCCTGTGAAAATTCTGGTACAACGGAGCCTGCTGCGAGCCCGGTTGTACCTCTTTTCCCCCACTTCCCGGATTTAGAGGGCATAATTTGGAAAAATGCGGAACCGGGCCGGAATATCAGGCCAGTTTCCGGAGGGAACGAATGAGGTCATATATAGCAATGTTCCAAAGGTCAAAATGAAGGGGGGATGTGGTTTGGGACGTAGCAGGAGTTTATCAGCCCAGGGAAGTATATCGCCCTCCAGAAAACCCCTGTGAGAATTCTGGTACAACGGAGTCTTCTGCGAGCCCGGTTGTACCTCATTTCCCTCGCTTCTGGATTTTTGAGGTCACAATTCGCAAAAAGGCGGAACCGGGCCGGAATGAATCGCGTTTCTCCAAGGGGAATGGGTGAGGTTGTATTTGGCAGTGTTACAGAGACCGACAGGTGAGGGGGATGTGGTTCATGTCGTGGGGGGGTATGGCGGGAGCCTTTTCCGGATCCAGATCCTGGTAAATCATTCACTTATTGTTCGTTGTCACGCGGCTGATGAGAAATTTTCCCTGCCCGGTCCGATATCGTTTTTTCCTGTGATTTTACCCGGCGCTCGAGTTTCATAAGATCTTCTTCCGCCGGGAGGGTTTCGGGCCGGATTCCCCGCTTCAGGAGCAGCTCGCGTACATCCTGGTTATTCTGGACATGTTCGACCGTGATCGGGTCTTCGCCTTGTATATCTTCTTTGGTTACATTGAAATTCGTGATCTCGGTTGCAAGATTCTTTGCGGTAATCGTCACGGTCGGGAGGAAATCTGCGAGGGGCCGGTGTTCGGGCACTTCCAGCCGGTTTTTCATTGCTCCGGTTGAATGGCCCCCAAAGAGTGCCGTATCCCCTTTGCTCCGGATCCGGGCAAAACCCGATTCGTCTACGCCGCGTTCGTAAATATTCCGGGATAATTCTTTTTCTGAATCTTTCAGGTGTTTTCTTGCCTTCAGCCGTTCAGCAAGCCGGATATGGTCTTCAATGATCTCCTGTTTACGGGTCTGGACCGCGAAATAACTCTGGGCAAACGCGATCTCTTCCTTGCGGGGATCGCCATTCTGGGCGATAAGATAACAGGCATACCGGGTCAGCAGAAGATCTTCAATCTCCCGTTTTGCGCCCGATCCGAGTGAGACCATTTTGTTGGCATCAACAAAATGGTCCGGAACAGTATTACCGGATGTTTCACAGGAATCTTTGGCTTTTTCAATAATCTTTAAAAAATTTCTCCATTCATCATACCCGAGAAGGTTCTGCAAATCACGGGCTAACCAGAACTCAACGCCTTCCTGTACATGAACATAATCCTCAAAATTTTTGTGAAGACGTTGGATGATTGCTGTTTTCATTTCCTGTTTCCTGGCAGAAAATATTCTTACTCCAAATAGATACCGGAAGTTCCGGCACATATAGTGTGACGGTGCAGGGTGAAAATAAATACCGGCCCCTCATGACCCGCGGTCCCCGCCCCCACCGGGCAATCGCGGAAGCGGTCCCGATCGCAAAGGCGCGTGGCATCGTCCAGATGGAGATAACCGGGCCGGAGCGAATCTTCGATATCGCAATCATTTCGAAGATTACGGTCTCGTTCAACCGGGTCATGTTCGCGCCGGATATCCTCGCAACGATCCAGGATCTTGCGGAGTATTACAAAAAAGGGCTCTTCGCTGATCTATGTGGGTATCCTGGATCCCAGTAAACAAGTTGATGGGGGCTAACGACCTAAAAACCCCCATGACGATGAACTCCGCCGCCCCCGAAGGGACGCCCCCGCGGCGGTTCAGGCAATGCAATGGCAGATGAATTCATCGTTTATCTTACCCACTTGAAATAGCGAAGAGCCATTTTTTTGCCAGACGTTCCTGCCGCCCGATCTGCACGAAGATCATGGCATCCGTTATCTCCTTCGGGACCCGGCAGGAGTTTATCGTCGGCGGGGATTTTTATCGCCCTCCAGAAAACCCCCGTGAGAATCCTGGTACAACGGAGTCTCCTGCGATCCCGGTTGTACCTCATTTCCCTCTATCCCGGATTTTTGAGGTCATAATTCGGAAAAATGCGGAACCGGGCCGGAATTACTGGACGATCACTGACGGGAATGGATGCGGTCATATATAGCAATGTTCCAAAGGCCAAAATGAGGGGGGGATGTGGTTTGGGACGTGGCAGGTACCGACAGGTGGCTATGATAACCTCCTCCTTACGGATGTCAGAAATACCAAGGAATTCTACCGGGCACAACAAAAATCACTGATCGATTCTCCCATGAAAATCGGAGTCCGGTTGCGAAATGCGGGAATTGCCCTGGCTGTTGATTTTTTTGGGAAAATATTCCCCCTGCTCAGCAGGGAGATGATCCAAGTGCCGGAAATCCTGACGACAGAACGATGTGAGAAAGGTTAAAAGGAATGCGATGAGTATCTTTCCTGAGAATACGTCAATGCCTGCACGCAAGAATACCGGCCGGATGAAACCGGAACTGCAAAAAGATGTTGATACAGCACTCCGGCAGATGCGGCAGGTCCCGGGTTTTAACAATGTCCGGTTTGTCATCCTTTTCGGATCTGCAGCAGAAGGACGCATGACTGCAGATTCGGATATCGATCTCTGCGTGTATTATGAAGGCAACCGGGACGATGCTGCACGGTTCCGCCATGCCATCCTCTCCCGGCTTCCCCGCCTGCGCTATGATGTCCAGATATTCCGGATCCTTCCCCTCTCTGTAAGGGTCGAAGTACTCCGGGGGATCCCGGTCTTTTTACCTGACAAGCGGTTCCTGTACGAGACTGCAGACAGGACGCTCCGGGAATTCGCGGACTTCCGGCACCGGTTATACGATTACACGGGGCAGGCCGCAATACAATGAAGAAGAAAAAACTGCGGGAACGGATAATCCGGGTTAAGATCCGAGAGATAACTGACGGTGTCACACTAGTACAGGAACATCTCCCCAAAACCCTGCGCGAATTCCGGAACCTTGGCCTGATCAAGGATGGAATCTACAAGAGGATTGAGTTTGCAATTGAGGATGTTTTCGATATCTGTGCTATCATCAATACCGATCTCGATCTCGGGGTCCCTGGAGAGGATGAGGACATCCTTGACCATCTGGCAGCATACGGGATTATCAGCACCACGATGCTGGAAAAAATCCATGCAATGCGTGGTTTCCGGAATATTGTCGTGCACCGGTACGGGACCATAGATGATGATCTTGCTTTTCAGCTGCTGAAAGAAAATATTGGCGACTTTTCCCTCTTCATCGCTGAAATCGAGACGTTCCTGGATCGGTTTTCCTGACGGGGAACCGTATCTGTTGGACTCATCGAAGAGATAAGCCCGACCCCACCCCCGCCCGGTCAAGCTCCCTTTCCTTTTGCTCCGGCGTGTCCTGGTGCATACCCCGGCTGGTGGACATACCGGAGATTTGGGTATAATCCCCGGAATGTCTGCCCCGTCAGTCCTCCCGATGGCAGTATATTCCCGGATGCGGGACCTGCTGGCGATATAGCCATTCCCATTTATTCCGTTTCCGGTTACAGAACATGGGTCTGGACCGACCGGGCTATCGCCCATTGGAGTAGCCTGGTTCTCTCCCATGGCAGGCGCATACGGGCACGTGATCATTTCCCGGTCCCGCAGGTCTCCGAGAAAAAAAATAGTCAACTATCTTGGTTTTTCCGGCCATCCTTTTTTCAGGACTGTGCCGGCCGGTTGCGGTGAATTTTGTGAGCAGGATAATTCCTGATCTGTATCAGTTCAGTGCAATCCGTTGAATTTCCGGATGCCCTGCATTAAAAACATCATAATGCATAATTTTATCTATTTTTGTGCATTATGATTGTTTCAGTGCACGATTATGGCAGTCCGGGATGCAGTTATCCAGCAGAAAAGCGAATATGAAAGCAAACGAGAGGAACGATATGTAGACCGCTCAGTAACGGTCAGCGGGCTCGACAGCAGTCTCATCAGGGTTATCACGGGGCCGAGAAGGGCGGGGAAATCATTTTTCGCGATCCATCATATCGCCGGCACAGCAAAGACCGGGTACGTGAATTTTGATGACGAGCGCCTTGCAGGATCAACCGATTATGATGAGATCATCGATTCCGTGAATTCCATTTATGATAACCCGACCCGCCTCCTTTTTGACGAAATCCAGAACCTTCCCCGGTGGGAACTCCTCGTCAACCGGCTGGCGCGCCAGGGATACAACCTCATACTCACGGGAAGCAATTCGCACATGTTAAGCCGGGAACTCTCAACCCACCTTACCGGAAGATACCTCCAGACCACCATCCTGCCCTTCTCTTTTTCTGAATACCTTACTCTCCAGGACCAGCCGATCACCAGCACCGTCAAACGTGAACACCTTGCACGGTACGCAGAACAGGGGGGATTTCCCGAACTGCTGATAAAAAACCTGAACGGTCGGGAATACCTGGGGACCTTGTTTGATGCGATCGTGTACAAGGATATCGTGAAACGGTTCCATATCCGGTTTGCCAAAGGGCTTGATGACCTTGCAGTCTACCTGCTCTCGAACGTAGCGCAGGAATATTCGTACACAACCCTGAGCCGGGTGACCCGGTGCCGGAGTGTCCACACGGTCCAGAAATATCTTGGATACCTTGAAGAAGCGTACATCTTCTTCTCTGTCCCACGGTTTTCATATAAATTCAGAAATCAGGTTGCAGAAAATAAAAAAATATACTGCATCGATAACGGGTTCATCACCGCAAAAGCATTCCGGTTCTCTGAAAACCGTGGGCGGCTCCTTGAAAATCTTGTTGCGATCGAACTCAAAAGGAGAACACTTGCCGGGAGTGCCGAACTCTTTTTCTGGAAAAATGTGGAACAGGAAGAGGTAGATTTTGTGGTTAAACAGGGAACCAGGATAATTGAGCTGATCCAGGTATGTGCTGATGCAACGGATTCACGCACAAGGCAGCGTGAAGTTCGGGCACTCATCAAGGCGGGGAAAGAACTGGACTGTAAAAATCTCGTTGTACTTACCGAAAATGAGGAGCGGGAAGAAACAGAAGAATGGTTCGGCATTCAGGGAACTATCCGGTTCCAGCCCCTGTGGAGATGGCTGCTCCAGTCCCCGGAAAAAAACCCGGAAGATCTCCGTGGAGGTTCACAGAACCGGAAGGAACGAAGCAGGAAATAACCGGCTGTTATTCCGCCTTATGGGCAGGTGGTTATCTGGTTTGTTTCGTGTATTCAGGAAAAGGATACCCGCCGGCACAATCAGGAAAGAATCTCCCGCATCGGATCCAGCAGCACCTCATGCGGCAGCCCGGTAAGCGCAACCGCAGCCAGCGCACCAATGACCCCATTCCCGCCGGCAAGCAAAACCCCGAACCGCTCCGCAGTGGCCTCCGCAACCGGGCGGGAAATTACCAGAGAACGGGCCATCCGCCCGTACTCACGTAACCCTTCCGGAAGGTCAAGACCGGGCCGGATCGCGATCCCCCACTCGTGAGAGAGCGATTCATCTGCAATAAACCGCGTAGTCTTTTCCATCAAGCCGGAAAAAGCAGCAGGCTCAACCGCGATCTCGATGAAACTTGCTGAATTCCCGGCCGTCTTGGTAAAAACCGCCGGGTTCAGCATCGCAACATGGTGACTGATCGGAATAATCCCGGGTGAGCGGCCAAGGTGATTGAGCAGGGCGAGCGCAAGGGCGAATGTTGCCCCGCCATCTTTTGAATCAGTGTCATCGATCCCGATGGTAACCTGCTTCAGGGCACGTGTCCGGACCTGCCCCTCAACAATATGCCCCTTGTGCCGGGACTCGACCCGGACAACGCCCTCCGCCCGCGCCATCATATCCGAAAGGGAATAGGCCGGTCCGCCGACACACCGGATATGCTGGACGATCGTATCGCCATCCAGTTCCACACCGCAGACCCCGACCGCGGACAGCGGTGCAAGACCAACCGAGATCTCCTGCAACCCAAGCACGGCATCCTCGCGGAGAAGTGTCCCGTCCCGCTCAACCCCGGACAGAACACCCCCAGCCAGCCGGTGATGATGACCGCAGAACGCTGCACAGGCCCCGCTCATGCAGTCGTGATAAATCGCAACGCGATCTCCATCAACGGTCGTAAAGATCCGCCGGCAGGTACTTGACGGCATAGCGCTGATCGCCGCATACCGTGCAGCGCTCCGCCCCCGTTTCTCCTCCCGCAGGAGTACGCAGCCTTCATGGAGCAGGCGGTTGATCCAGTCCTGGGCGGTGCTCCGGGGGATGCCGGTGGATTTCTGGATCTCCGTTACGGTAAAGTAACCCTTGTCAAGCGTGAACTGGCGCATCAGCCGCAGGTAGCTGCGC
>JBAZHD010000130.1:0-7824 GCA_041652515.1 Methanoregula sp. | reverse complement strand
GGCAAGGTCGGTTTCCGGGAAACATGGAATTGAATCTGCCGCGGGGGCGCCCGTCGGGGGCGGCGGCGTTTATCGTAATCGGGGGTATGGGGGCATCAGCCCCCATCACATATCTTCTCGCGTGATGTTCTTCAAAAAATCTTGAACTGCGGCGGCGTTTATCATTTACCGGGAACTGACGCTCCAGGGACTTCGCTCCGCAGCAGAGGCACCCGGGTTACGATAGTGCCGGCTTACCTGTACATAAAAAAAGTAGTGAATTCCTGAGCTGGCGCAGGGGGGGGCGATCCTATCTTTTGCACCAGGTTTTCTTCCGGGTAGAAATTTTCAGTCCACGAGCAGGATTGCCATCGGTTCGGGGCTCCCGTCTGCCGGGAACTTAATCGCCATCCCCGCCGTCTCCGCGGTCTTCTTCATGTTGATCCCGACTGCATGCTCCGGGATCCGGGCCCGGGTGGGGTGGATGCAGATGCCGGCCTTCACGTTGCAGGTCTCGCAGAGCCGGCATGAGCCCCCGACAAATGCGAGGGCGAGCGTATACCCGGCATTGAACGCGGTCTTCTCGAGTTCCAGCATGACCGGCAGGATATCCCTGCTCCCGTTGAAATAATCGTTCCAGAACTTTTCAGCCTGCTCTTTCTTTTCGGCCGGTGCTCCCGCGTCAAGCCAGAGCTGGTAGAGCGAACACATAACATCGGGATCGGCATGGGCTTTTGAACTGAACTTCACCAGCAGGGCATACTTGTATTCTGCAAGGATCTTCCGGAACTCATCGGGAGTCGGGACATAGGGCGGGCAGGTCAGTTTCTTCCCGTAGCCGATGCAGCCGGCCCGGCACTTGAGGGGCACCCGGTTCTCAACAAACACATCCGCAGTCGGGATGATCTTTGCTTCTTTTACCCCGAGTTTTTTTGCGGTGTCGACAAGGAAGACGAGATCTTCTTTTTGCGGGGGTTGGGTCATGAACACTGTCTCCAATTATTCTTTTTAAAAATTGGCGGCCGGGGACGATGAGGTTATCCTCCAAGCCGTTACCGGAAAATTTTCCAGACCGTGTCCGGACAATGGTAATCAAAGGAGAAAGTTCCGCATCCTCAAGCGGATCCCTCCCCATCCGGAGTATACGAGGACCCCCCCTCACTTCCGGCCCTTCACCCGCGCCGGCGCAATCTCATTATCCACGAGCAGGTTGATCACGGTCTCGGAAATGTCCCCGGCATATTCTCCCGACCGCCGGATACTTTCGGAGATGTAGGCAATATTGAGAGCAACGAGAGCGTCCTGCTTCAGCACCATGTTGTTGATCTCGCCGCAGATATTCTCAAGAGCCATTATCGATTCGATATTCCGGTGGGCTTCCTTCATGTCGGCATTGAAGAACGTGACGATACTGCGATCAAATATTTCCAGCGAAAGGGCACTCGCCTTCTTGATTGCGTTCATGAACTTCCGGTCAAAGTCCACGTCAATGATCGGCAGGCTGTGCTCGGCAATCCGTACCGCATGGTCTCCGACCCGCTCGATGATCCGGCTGAGCTGGTAGTAATTCATTGCCATGTTCTGGGAGATCCCCATCTTCCGGGAGAGCGAGGCGTTCTGCAGGATCATGTTGGTCTGCCGGGCGATCAGCCAGTTGAGCCGGTCTGCGTCCGTGTCCCGTTTGATCACATCCATGGCAAGCGACCGGTTATGGGTCTCGAGCGCTGTCATCGCGTCCTCGTGCATGGTCTTGATGATTACAAACATCCGCTTGATGGTGTTGTCGTAGGGCATCTCCGAGGGATTCAGGAGATCCTTGATCGTGATGACGGATTCTGTCTCCTCCACCACTTCCTGGCCGATCGTCATCTGCGTGAAGTCCCGGACAACGGTCCGGACAAACGGGGGGAACCGTACTTTCGTTGTAATGCGGATAACCGTAAACCCGGTGATATAGGCACCGATGAGCATGCGGAAGAGAAAGGCCGGGTCGGCAATGGCGGTGCTGTCGATCTCCTTGATCCGCTGCACCGGTTCTTCTGTGATCTGCTTTGTAATAAGAAGCGTCCCATCCGGCTGGACAACGAGACCAACCGGATCGTTCTTTACGATCTTCTGGGACTCTGCCCAGTCCTTGGGGAGTGTCACGACAAAGGACGAACCCCCGGTTACCTGAACCCTCCGTATCTCCATATCCCTCACACTTCTCCATCCGCGTACAGAGTAATTAAGTTTCCTCTATATGAATCAATAGTGTATATAGAGACCTATAGTTTATGGCGAAAATCAGTATATGTGCCCCCGGGATATGGATGATAGAACACCATGAGTGAAAAGCAAAGCAGATTCCTGATTATTGCCGTAAGCCTTGTCGCAGTAGTAATACTCGCGCTGGCTTCAGGCTGCACAACACCGTCGACCAAAGCACCGGTTGCCACGCAGGCCCCGGCCGCTGCCCCGGCTATTACTGATGCTGCCAGCACCCCGGCCGCTCCCGCTGCCACAGCCCCGGCCACAACTGCTTCACCTGCCTCATCCGGTGAAAGGCAGACAATAAAGATCAGCGGTTCGACCACCGTGCTGCCCATTGTCCAGAAAGCAGCCGACCAGTACATGGCCGCCCACGCCAGCGCGGACATCCAGGTATCCGGCGGCGGATCGGGTGTCGGCATCCAGGCAATCGGTGCAAAGACCGTTGATATCGGGATGTCCTCCCGCGAAGTGACTGCAGCCGAGATGGTGAAGTACCCTGCCTTCGTTATCACGCCGGTTGCACAGGACGGCATTGCAGTCATTGTCAACCCCACAAACGAAGTGCAGTACATCACCCTTGACCAGATCAATAACATCTACCTGGGCAAGACCACCAAGTGGACCGAAATCACCGGTGCAAACGTGCCCGGCACGAACAACCAGATCGTAGTGATCGGCCGCGACAGTGCATCCGGTACCCGCTCGTATTTCGATGAAGTGCTCCTTGTAAAGAAGACCCCGACTAAGCAGATGCTCGAGAAGAACTCCAACGGTGCTGTCCTCCAGACCGTGGCCCAGACTCCCGGCGCGATCGGATATGTCTCCATCGGGTTTGTCAGCAAAGATGTGAAGGGGCTGCCGATCTGGTACAACGCGGACAAGATCGTTGCACCGAACCTCGCCACCGTCAAGGACAAGTCCTACCCGGTCTCCCGTGAACTCTACGTGATCACGAACGGCCAGCCATCAGGACTTGCGGGCGATTTCATCCAGTACATCCTCAGTGCTGACGGCCAGAAGATCGTTGCTGACGAAGGGTACGTAACCGTCTGATCCGGAGTACAGAAAACGTTGGAGGGGAAAATCGTGAAAACATTCTTCCGGAACCGGAGTACCCTGGCCACATCGGCCGGGAACGCACGGTTTTCCCTTTTCAAGGAAAGATCCATCAAGACGGTCTTCTTCTTCACAGCCTTCTTTGCCGTTATCGTTGTCACCTTCATCCTGCTCTTTTTGTTACGGGACGGCTTTCTTATCTTCGCACAGGTCGGGCCGCTGAATTTCCTTCTTGGCCCCGACTGGGCGCCGACCGCGGCTGAGCCGCTGTACGGGATCTTCCCGCTCATTGTGGGAACCCTGCTCGTCACCATCGGCGCCATGGTCTTTGCCGTCCCGCTGTCCATCGGCTGTGCAATCTACATTGCCGAACTCGCGTCACCGCGGATGAAAAGCGTCCTGAAGCCGGCCATCGAGCTGCTGGCCGGGATCCCCTCGGTCGTATACGGGTTCTTCGGTCTTATCGTGCTCACGAATTTCATCCGCATAGCGTTCGACCTCCCAACCGGCGAGACCTGGCTCGCAGCCTCGGTGCTGCTCGGCATCATGGCGCTCCCCACGATTGTCAGCGTGTCGGAGGATGCCATCAGTGCAGTCCCCCGCGAGTATAAGGAGGGGTCGCTTGCCATCGGGGCTACCCGCTGGCAGACCATCAGCCAGGTGCTCGTCCCCGCCGCCCTCTCCGGTATCGCAGCCGCGGTCATTCTCGGCATCGGGCGTGCGGTGGGCGAGACGATGGCAGTGATGATGGTGGCCGGGAACGCTGCCATCATCCCGGACCCGGTCTGGAACATTCTCTCGCCGCTGCGGACCCTGACGGGAACGCTCGGCATCGAGATGGGGGAGGTACCGGTCGGGAGCGAACACTACAATGCCCTCTTTGGCGTTGCGGTCGTGCTGCTGCTCATCACGCTCGTCATCAACCTCTCTGCGGTCGCGATCCTGCGGTTCCTCCGTGAAGGCCGGGGGAAGACTTCGGCAAAGAAACCGTTCTTCTCTGCCGTTACCCGGGAAAACCTAATCTCCGCTGCTGAAATGCTGATATTCGGAGTGTTACTTGTTCTCCTCACTTCATTACCCGGGGGACTCGGGCCGCTCCTCCTGCTTGCGGGAATTTTGTGGTACACCACAAGGCCTTTTATTTCGGAAAAGACAGTCCAGGCAATCGCATTTTTTCTCATCACCCTCGCAACGCTCGCCGTCCTCGCCATTCTCGTCATCATCCTGCAGGACATTGTCATCAACGGCATCCCGGCGCTCTCGTGGGAATTCATGACAACATCCCCGCTCGATTCCGGGCGGGCCGGCGGCATTTACCCGGCCATCATCGGCACCCTGTACCTCGTTATCGGGGCAATCGCCATTGCCCTGCCACTCGGTGTCGGGGCAGCGATTTATCTTGTTGAGTATACCCGGGAAGGCCGCGTCACGCAGCTGATCCGGACCGGTGTCGATCTCCTGAACGGGACACCGTCAATCGTGTTCGGCCTCTTCGGGTTTGCATTCATCGTGCTGTACCTCAACGCGGGCGTCTCGATGCTCGCGGGACAGATCACACTCGCCCTGATGGTATTGCCGACCGTGATCCGGACCACCGAGGAATCACTGAAAAGCATCCCGTCATCGCTTCGCGAGGGAAGCCTTGCACTCGGGGCAACGAAATGGCAGACCATCAGCCGGGTCGTCCTCCCACCGGCCCTGCCGGGCATCCTGACCGGGGCGATCCTGTCCATCGGCCGGGCCGCGGGCGAGACTGCGCCGATCATGTTCACCGCGGTGATCTTCTCGTCCCGCTTCCTGCCGGACTCGGTCTTCGACCCGGTGATGGCGCTCCCGTACCACCTCTTCGTGCTTGCAACGAACGTGCCGGGCGCGTCAGCGAACAAGTACGGCACGGCGCTCGTGCTGCTGATGCTGGTTGTCGGGTTCTACGCGGTCGCGATTGCCGCACGGACACATTTCCAGAAAAAGATGAGGGCATAATATGACGGAAAATACGATCATTTCCACAACCGGTCTCAACCTCTGGTACCATGAGAAGCATGCGCTGGAGTCCGTATCGATACGCATCAAAAAGAACAGGGTGACTGCCCTTATCGGCCCTTCGGGTTGCGGCAAGTCAACGCTGCTGCGCTGCTTCAACCGGCTCAACGACCTGGTCGACAACGTGAAGATCACCGGGTCGATCACGTTTGACGGCACAGACATCCAGGCGCCGGGGACGGACGTGGTCACGCTCCGGAAGAAGATCGGGATGGTCTTCCAGAAGCCCAACCCGTTCCCGAAGTCCATCTGGGAGAACGTTGCCTACGGCCCGAAGGTGCATGGCGTGAAGGACAGGGCCGGGCTGGACCGGATCGTGGAGGAGAGCCTGCGGCACGCGGCACTCTGGGACGAGGTGAAGGACCGGCTCGACGACTCGGCGCTCGGGCTCTCAGGCGGCCAGCAGCAGCGGCTCTGCATTGCCCGGACGCTCGCGGTCGGGCCGGAGGTGATCCTGATGGACGAGCCCTGCTCGGCGCTGGATCCGATCGCAACGGCAAA
Source organism: Methanoregula sp. (assembly GCA_041652515.1). Lineage (GTDB taxonomy): Archaea > Halobacteriota > Methanomicrobia > Methanomicrobiales > Methanospirillaceae > Methanoregula. The sequence continues at coordinate 1,992 of JBAZHD010000130.1, read as the reverse complement.
GATCGAGAACCTCATCGAGCAGCTCAGGCTGGAGTACACGGTCATTATTGTTACGCACAACATGCAGCAGGCGGCACGGGTGAGCGACTATACGGGGTTCATGTACCTCGGGAAACTGGTCGAGTGCGGGAAAACAGCACAGATCTTCGAACACCCGGCAGAGGAACTGACCGAGAATTACATCACCGGAAGATTCGGGTAGGTGCGGGACATGGCAGAGAAATTTCATGCGGAACTGGAAAACGTAAAGAAGGATACTGTCACGATGGCACTCCTCGGGAGGTCCATGCTCAAGGATGCCGTTGATGCCCTCGTCCGGCAGGATAAGGAACTGGCGGCCACGGTTGTGGGTAAGAAGGAACGAATCCATGAGAGGGAAGTTGAGCTCGAGGAGCGCTGCTACCAGTTGATCGCGCTCAACCAGCCGGTGGCTAAGGACATGCGCACGATCGCGTGTACGCTCAAAGTGATCACCGCGTCGGTTCGCATCGGCAGGTACGGCAAGGTGATCGCAAACATCGTCAAGGAGATTGCGGACCGGCCGCACATTTCCCACATGATGAGCATACCGCACATGGCCGAACTCGTCATCGATATGATCGATGACGCGATCAGGGCCTACGAAACCGGGACCCTGCGGCTGATAGATGATTTCTCGTCCCGCGACGACACCATCGATGCACTGCGTCACTCCATCTTCCGCGAAGGCATCACCCACATGATGGAAGACCCGCGGAGCATCACCCGCTGCACCCACTACATCATGGTTGCCCGGTATCTCGAACGCTGTGCAGACCACTCCTGCAAGACCGCGGAGAATGTCCACTACATGGAGACAGGTGAGAGGATTGAGATACACTGAGGTTCTGAAATGAACGGGAATCTTTCACGGAAAATAATGGTACCGGACGATCCGGGCGGAAAACTGCCGATGCACCCGGAGGATTATGCTGCACTGCTGGAATGGGTGCGGGCAAAGGAGAAGCAGGGAAGGGTACAGGGCCGGTAAATTACCCGATCCCGGGCTGACGGTTTCGATTAAATTTTTCCGGTTTTTCCTCTATATTGCTCTATAGAATATAGAGATGCCTATAGTTTATGGCGAAAAAGGGTATATTTCCTGCCCGTCATTTCCTCAGAGAACATTATGGTTCGAGTGGACGGGAGGGAAATAATCGATGGGAATCCGGGAATTGCTCTTACCGCATGATGCGGTCTTTTACGATCTCTTTGAAAAGCAGGCGGGCATCCTGACCGAGGCTGCATGGCTGCTGGTTGACCTGACAGAGAATTTTGTGAACGTGAAAGAGAAACGCCACGCGATCGAAAAACTTGAACACAAGGGGGACCTGGTCACTCACGAAATCTACGAACAGCTGAACCGCACGTTCATCACCCCGCTCGAACCCGAGGAGATCTCGCGCCTTGCCTCAACGCTTGACGATGTGCTGGACCATATCGACGGGGTAGCAGAGAAGATGCAGTATTATTCCATTGAATCCACCGATTCGCACATGATCGAACTCGCAAAACTGATCCACCAGTCCACCCGCGAGCTCGAGAGTGCCGTTAAAAGTATCCGTTCCATCAAGGACCCCCGGTACATCGAAGAGCGCTGCATTGAGGTGAACCGGCTGGAAAATGTTGCCGATGATGTGCTTGCGCAGGCAGTGACCGAACTGTTCAAAACGACCGATGCGATCATGATCATCAAGCTCAAGGATATCTACGAGAACATGGAGACCGCGACCGACAACTGCGAGGACGTGGCAAACACGCTCTCCGATATCGCGATCAGGCACTCGTGATGACAGCACCCGCCGTTGAGAGGTATTCATGATCGAAGCGACCTGGGAACTAATCGTTGTCATCATCGGCATTGCACTCGTCTTCGATTTCACGAACGGGTTCCACGACTCGGCGAATTCGATCTCCACCGTTGTCTCGACCAAAGTCCTCTCCCCGCGGAGCGCCGTTGTCTTTGCTGCCTTC
>JBAZHD010000129.1:0-8032 GCA_041652515.1 Methanoregula sp. | reverse complement strand
CGTTCAGGTTGTCGATGAACGCATTGAAGATAATAAAAAATTTATAGCGTCGTTAATGAATGCCCCGCTCTTTCTCCAGAAAAAGGAACGTAAGGAACAAAACATCAAAAACGGGATACTTCTCAACGAACTCCGAAACCATTATGATCGGTTCATAAAAGTCCGAAGACTGAAGTTATTTATTGATGGGCAGATTGGTAAAAAACTCGAACAACATACTGGTACAAAAGATGCCGGTGCAGGCAATATCACTCACCATATCCGAAAACGTGTAAATGAGCTTAACATTTTAGGAAATCACTTGTGTGACAGTGGTGTTGGGCGGGTTATCAAACTGGGTGTTCCGACGGACAAGGTTGACAAGCTTACTCTCTCGAATCCCGATGGGATCAATGTCTCGAAACTGGCCAGTATGCCGGAATTTCTTGAAACACTCGGTATTGATGATGCCAAAGCAGAGAACCTTTTCAGGAATCGTATCGAACTTGCATCAAATTATGCAGTTCAGGTCGCAGTAGGTCTTGGAAAAAACCAGGTGAACCGGTTGCCCAGTGAGAAGGAACTGCATGTCCTCTATCAGAAAAAGAACGAGCCTGTTCTTGCGAAATTCAGTAATCTGCTCAATGCGTGGAAACTGGAACGCGTGCCTGTTGAAAGTATCAATCCAGAAAGCATCGCCTTTGTCTCATTCCAGATTGGGATAGAGATCGGAGATACAAAGGATTTCACCTACCGGGAAAAAGAGTATAAAAATGGCGATCTTGCAAAAATTATCGGAATGGAGAATATCGGGATCATCTTTGCACACCCGGAGTGGTTCCCGAATGATGAGAATGTCAGACGCGCATATCCAAAAATGTACCCTGAAAAATGAATTTTTAACTGTTTTTTCCGGATAGAAACTTCATTTTCCTGAATTTCCGGTCAGCTAACATTATTACCACCCATGTCCTACGAATCGGATGGAGACAGACCACCGGCCTGTCACGAATCCACGAGAGATGTGCGGGATGCTGGAAAAAATTGATCTGACAAAAACAGCGGATGAGGGATCCTATGACAAAACACTTGAGTCATATAAGGATCGTCTCAGTGTCCTCCAGCGGACGCTCCGCGACCAGAATATCCCGGCCATCATTGTCATCGAAGGATGGAACATTGCCGGGATCTCGATGAGCATCCACGAGATCGTCCAGGCCCTGGACCCCCGCGGATTTGCCCTCCACTCGATTGAGAGGCCGACCGAAGAAGAGCGGGCACGCCCGTTCCTCTGGAGGTTCTGGCTCCGGATACCTCCCCGGGGGAAGATCGCCCTGTTTGCCCGGAGCTGGTACAGCCGTGCAATATCTGAAGAAGTGCAGAAGCATGCCTGGGAAAAATTCCTGAACCAGCAGACAAACCAGATCAACAATTTCGAGCGCCAGCTGTATGATGACGGTACGGTCATTCTCAAATTTTTCCTGCACATAACCAAGGATGAGCAGAAGCGGCGGCTTGAGGAACGCGAGAGAAACCCGCTCACGGCCTGGCTCGTTACCCCGTCGATCTGGAAATTCCACCAGCATTATGACGATACGCTTCCCCTCATTGATAACTTCATTGCGAAGACCGATACGGATTATGCCCCATGGACCATCGTCGAAGCAACCGACCGGAAATACGCGATTTTAAAGATCTATGCGGCGATCGTAAAGGCATTAGAAAAGAAGACCGACGGAGTAAAAGAGGCAAAACAGAAAAAGGAAAAGCAAAAAGAACCGTCCCGCACAAAGAAAAACCCGGTAAAACGGAGAAATTCCCCGGATAAAAAATTTTCCCGGGAAGAATGCCAGGAAACACTGAGCACACTCCAGATCGAGATGCTCGAACTGCATTACCTTCTTTTCAAGCGGAAGATCCCGCTCATGATCGCGTACGAGGGATGGGATGCTGCAGGAAAGGGCGGCAATATCACCCGGGTGACGCGGTACATGAACCCGCTCGGCTACTATGTCGTCCCGGTAGCCGCGCCGACCGAACATGAGAGACAATACCATTACCTGCGGCGGTTCATCAAGCGTTTTCCAACGGGCGGGGACATCGCGGTCTTCGACCGGAGCTGGTACGGGCGGGTGCTTGTCGAGCGTGTGGAGAACTATTGTTCCGAAGCACAGTGGCAGCGGGCGTATAGCGAGATCAACGAGATGGAGGAGGATTACGTCAGCTCCTCCGGAGGAGGGATTGTCAAGTTCTGGCTCGAGATCAGTAAGGAGGAACAACTCAAACGGTTCCAGCAGCGGGCAGCTGATCCCCAGAAGGTGTACAAAATAACGGACGACGACTGGCGGAACCGGGAGAAATGGGATCTTTACGATCAGGCTGTTGACGAGATGCTGGCCCGGACAAGCACGGATATTGCGCCATGGACGGTCATCGAATCCAACGACAAGTGGTATGCCCGGGTCAAGGCATTAAAAACTGTAATCGCCACCGCACAGAAGCTGCTCTGAAAACAATTGGGGGGGATTTTATTATACCGGGAGTTATTTGTCAGAAGTCTCTGCAGGATCCTCGCGCAGCACGTCACGCAGGGTCTTACGGAACTCCTCATCATGACGGGCAAGGTCGAAGAGGACATTGCGCATGGTCTCGGGAAACCGTGCGCTGTTCATATCGGAGAACTGGCAATAATACGCACATGCATCGATGATGACATCCGTACGGTCCTGGTACTTCATTTTTGCAATCGTATCCAGTTTTTCCACAAGCCCCGTTGGCATCCTGAGAGAGATTTCCGTTTCATCACGAGTCATACCTTCGATTTATTAATTCAAGGTAATTAAAAGGGTTGTTGGAGGAACATGGTTATCTTTTGCATAACCCACCCACCCTCCAGCACGGTACACATTCCTGCAGGGGCAGACGGTGCCGGCAGGTAAGAGATCCTATGCGCGACCAGACCGTTCTTCGATTTTCCCTGAGGCGTGGAGCTGTCGGTATAAGGGTTCAGGTGTTTTGGGGATCATCATTGATCCCGGCAGAACATTTCTTTTCGTGTACGGGACCGGTATCCCCGACAATTTTCCCGTCAAGCGCGGTAACGAAACGCGTGCGGGTAACGGCATGTTCCACCAGCTCGTCAATTCCCATCTTCTGCTCGAACGCCCGTACATCCTCAAGCACCGCTGCCGTGGCCGGCATCTTCGGGACTGCCCGGCAGGCAAGGTCTCCCGGTTTTGCGTCAAATGTCCCGATCCTGCGGGCAATGGTGATCGTCTCTTCCTTATCGTAAGTAATGAGCGGGCGCAGCACCGGAACCGTCACCGCATCGGCAATGACACCAAGGTTCGCGAGCGTCTGGGACGCCACCTGCCCGAGATTTTCTCCGGTGACAACCGCAAGGGCACCTTCCTGTGCAAGGAGCCGGCCGGCCACCCGCTGCATGAACCGCTTGCAGATCACGCACCGGTACCGCGGCTGGACTTTCTGCCGGCTCATCCGGTCAAACAGGAGTTCATTATCAGCTATGACCATCGATAACGGGTTACCGGCACACCACAACGAGAGTTTCCGGTGATTATCGATTGCTGCAGCGGTCACATCGCTGCCTGCCCAGCGGCCGGCATCAAGATACAGGTGGGTGATCTCACAGCCCCGTTTCATGGCAAGCCACGAAGCAACGGGAGAGTCGATACCTGACGATAGAAGAACAAGGACACGGCCCTGCGTGCCCCACGGGAGCCCGCCGGGGCCCGGGATCCGCCGGTCATAAACAAGCCCCCCGAAATCCCTCACTTCGATAAAAATCTCGTACTCCGGTTTATCGAGATCTACGTTGAGCCCCGGGATATGGTCATAGACATATGACCCGATTTCAGTCCCGAGCTCCTGGCTGGTGAGCCCGGTCTTGTGCTGGCGTTTGGCGCGGACGGCAAAACTCATGCCGGCTGACAGGCGGGATGCGGCAAGCACGAGGGCGCACCTGCTCAGATCAGGAAGTTCCGCGGCAGTCCTGTGGCAGATACTCACATCCACGATACCGAAGATCCGCGAGACAATACCGGCGGTCTTTTCCGGCTCGTCCCCGTAGATAAGGATCCTGCCCCGGGGTGTTTCGTACCTGCATATAATACCGGCAGCGCCGAGCGCTTTCCTGATATTGCGCAGGAGCATCCCGATAAAATGGTGCTTCACCGGCTCGCTCTTTAAGAAGAGCTCGCCGTACCGCGCCATGACAAGTATCTCCTGTTCTGATCTGATGTTCCCGGCTGCCATTCGTAAAGAACTATTGCCATTCAAGGGTGATAACCGTTCGCGGTCTGCTCCCGGCAATACGCCGTGAAGGGGAACCGGGATCGGGCAAGAACCCGGAACCCGGTTTTCCCCCGTTCAACGAAATCATTTAATCACGGGAGGGAATACTGTACTGAAATGGCGAAAAAGGCAGCAAAGAAAGTTGAAGAAGAGCCGCTCAAGCTGTTCTATATTTTTTATAATCAGGAACGCTGGGACAACTGGTTAAAGACCCTCGCGGAATCGAGCTTTGAAGCAGATCCCAAGAGCGAGGAACTTCCCGAAGGATTCCGGATCCTTGACGGGTTCTCGGTGGATATCACTATCGAGGTCCTCAAGATCATCAAGCTTTACCAGAACAAACGGTTCTCGGTGACTGAAGCATTCGAGAAACTTGCGGCGGTTGAAGCGATTGTCATGTCCGCGGCCCCCAAGGGCGATCTCGAGGAGCTTGTCGAGATCCTCCAGTTACCCAAACTCGTACTCTTTGCCGGCAGCCGGAGATACCTGTCGGGCGAATTTGACAAGGACATCAAGACACTTGTTAAGACCGGCAAAGGCCAGATCGAGAAGGATATGGAACTTGCCCTTGAGACTGCAGCAAATATTGCTGCCGCGGTCATCGACGGGGCAGCCTGCTGCGGGAAATATGTCAAGGAAGACCTTGAGAATCCCACCCTTTTCGATGAATGGCTCATCGAATGCGAGCGGATTAACGAGGCAATGACCTCATTAAAGAACTTCGACGAAGGTACCGGGGACGACGATTGATCGCAGACCGGGCACGTTTCCGTCATGCCAAAAAATTAGAGAGACTTGCGGGATATCGCCTTCCCGAGCTGGCATTTTCCGGAAATATGCTCGAAACCCTTGCGTCAAGGATCGATTATGATTCCCTGGACTATGGTGTCCGGGAACAGATCCTTGCTTTTTTCAATGAATTCCTGCGGTGCACCTGCCGGGACTCCCCGCTCTGCGGCTGCCCCGAGAAAAAGTTTGCAACAAAGGTCCTCGAGCTCCGGATGAACGGGCTCGACCATCGCCAGATTGCTGTATTTCTGCTCGATGAGTACGGGATCGAACTCTTTCCGGCAGATATCCTCTCGTTTTTGGAGGAATCCGTCCACGTCCTCGAAGCGATATCCGATGTCTCGCGCCTCCAGGGCAGGGACGCGCTTGCAAAAAAGACGGATGACACCATCCACCTGATCGAACGGTGATTTTTTGCCGGGGGTGGATTCGCCAACGGATTATTCGCCCGGGAAAACCGGAATTCACCATTCCAGGTCAGATCCATTTTCTTGAGACACGCATAGCCCCCTCATCCTGCTGCGCTTCTGCTTTACCGAGAAGTTTCCGCAGCATGCAGGGTGTGACAAATTTTCCCGAGATGAGATGGATCATCTTTTTCTCAGTGTCCGGATCCGTCTCGCAGGTGACGATGAAATCGTCATGGCGGGCAAGGGCCCTGACCAGCAGTTCAGGAAGCAGATCAATGACCGGTTTCTCCGGTCTTTTTTTCCGGGTCTTCCGTTCCGGCATACGGGAAAATAGTACGGGGAATATGATAAGGATTTCAGAAGAACGATTCAGCGCGGCGTGAAGGGGAGGACATTACACCATAACCTCGTAAGAATGAACGCCAGGTTTTCCAAAAATACCCCTCCATGAAAAATCAATATCACAAATCTTATTTTGTTACGACAATAATCCGGAGTGCATGCGACAACGCGCCCTCTCTGTTTTTTTTCTTGTCTGTCTTCTGATGGTATCTGCGTGCGTAAACGTCAATCTAGCAGCGCCCGTAACTCCCAATACTACGGGAGCCCTGCCGCCAACCATGATCGCAGATACACCAGCCCCCACCATGGCAACAACGGAGATCCCCACAATCACCGCAACAATACCTGCAGACTGCCAGGCCATCATATCCGCGGCCGATCAGGACAAGGAGTATATTGATACCCTCAAGAAATACGCAATAGTCACCGGCGCTTACAACCTCGTCGGAAAATGTAATGTCGCAAAAGCCTCCGAACTTAATCAGCTCATTTCCAACCACACGAAACCAAAGACCGCCTTACTCCTGTCCAGCCGTGCATCCCTCATATCTGCCATTTCTCAATGTATCGGACCCATGACCAGTGCAACCACCAGCAGGATCAAAGACGACCTCAAAAAATATGAGGATGTGATGGAGGATTACGAAGAGGTAATCAAACCCTGCAAGAAGTACCTGAGTGCCGATCAGAGGCAATCGCTGGTGGGGGTTGATGAATCGATCGAGACCGATGACGGATGGTTATTCACCGGCACTGACGGCGACATGCTGTCTTTTGAGGTAGAGTATTCCGGCATGTATATCATCACCTACAAATGCCCGGGGACAAGTAAAATTTTTGTTACTATCAAGAATGAATATGACACGCCGATAAAGACGATCGAAAGTGCTGAAGGTCAGAAAACCGGCAAAGACACCCTATTGCTGGAGCCCGGGAAATATTATCTGAAAGCAGATACTGTCGGGGACTGGTCAGTAACGGTCAAGCCGGAATAATATTTTTTACTCTGGAGAAACGCACATGAATGGGAGTTCACACCCGAACCAGATAAATTGCCCAAATTGTGAACCTTTTTTTTGACCGTTAAAACTGATTGGATTTTCGAGTCCTCAATCCTGAACTTGTCCGGAGTCGAATGGTAAACTCAACGTACGGGAATTTGCGGGCATCGGACAGCTGCCATATTCTTGCAAACATCGGGAGTGTGAATGCCGGGTTCATTTACAGGGTACTGCCCCGGCCGGACCGCATGCAACGGCTCAATGAAATCGCGATCCGGAAGGTACAGACCCACACTGCCGGTGGTGCAATGCATCGACGGGATACACAAGCGGGAAAGGACAGATAAAAATCGAACGCTCAACACGAGTAGGGAAAATCTTTGGAGAAATGGCGAATTTTCCCACCATGCATTTTGAGGGGGCTTTTTCATATGCTGATTGAAGAATGCCGATCCATGAAAGGAACGATTCGGGGCGCATAAATCGTACTTCATGGTTAATGCAAAAAGGTAAAAGAATACGGAAAAATGCGAGGGATGGGATTCTGGACAAAAAGTGCGATGCGCAAACAGTAGATTTTTGCTGAATTTTGAAACGAAAACTGATTTGAAATTATTTGCTACGCACGATAAATAAATATTTTCCTGAATTATGTTCAACAAAAAAATGATAAAAATTGCAAGCCGCGCACAGTATCAGCTCATATTTTTTTCAGAGACCTTACGCTCAACAGGGCCCAGACCCCTTGTCGCGTGGGCTTCTCCTCAGATTTACAAAACAAAGCGAGCCGGTCCGCGGAGCATGTGCGAGTGCGCCGAAGGTGCACGAAGCGTGCGGAGCGGGGCGGCGATCCTCCCCCCAGTGGTTCACGAAATATGATGACGCTCAGTCATGTTCGTCTCCACGGGCTCGCGCCCGTTCCGCTCACATCACTTCGCTGCTTTTCTTCGGTTGATCGGGCAGACGAAGACGCACCCCCTTGCTCGCAGGCTCGCGGCGGGGCTTGCTGCTCCGGCCCGCTCCTCACACCATGCTCCGCATCGTGTTCGTCGCTGTTGATGCGAAAACGAAGACGTTCAGTGACTCACTCGCGCGACGCATCAGGGGCTCGGACTCGATGCTGATGCATCTCGTTACCTTCGCACCCTGAAGCGGCGCTCGTTCGGGCCACTGTGGCCACGACCCGCCTCCCGCTTC
>JBAZHD010000128.1:0-8134 GCA_041652515.1 Methanoregula sp. | reverse complement strand
TGTTTTGCCTGAACCGGGTATATGTGGAGGTCATCGATCAGGGACGAATTGCTGTCGCGGTACTCCATAATAACCAGTTCAAAAAAACGGGTCCTGGGGTGCGGGGGTTTTAAGACAACGCTGTCAAAAACTTTCCACTTATATTCCATTATCTGCTGGACTTCGATCTCTTCCCCGACATCGATCAGGTAGGAATGATTGATATGATTCTTATCCACCTTCTGGTACTGATGGTAGATGATCTCAGTCATTCGGGAACCTCAGAGGACGTGAACCGGCACTCAGAATGTTGTGATGGAAATAATGGCGGATGCGTATGTCTCTACCTTTCCTGATTTATCTTTTTATTCGCACTTATATGAGTGCTTTGGTTGATAGCACCCGGAATTCTCTTAAAAAGACCCAGAAAGCAATCTGGTGCAAGTACCGGAATACGGGCACGGCTGTCAGATTTTTGCCGTATCCCGGAGAAGGGTTCCTGAAATGACCGACGGGTATATATCAGAGAATAAGATACCGGTATGAACCATTATGACTGCGGGAAAGAATCCCTGGGAGGCGGACTACCAGCGCCGGGGCCGGCTCTGGGGTGGCAGCGCTTCTTTCATCCCCCGTCTTTTTTCGTCATCGCGGGTTCTGGAACTTGGCTGCGGGAATGGAAAAATCGTTTCATCTCTTGTGCAGGCTGGCTGCCCTGTAACAGCTATCGACTTCTCCTCTCACGCTGCACTGCTCTGCCGGAATAACTGCACGGACCCGGATCAGGCCGGGATCCTTGTTGCAGACTGCAGGATAACTCCCTTTCGCAGCGAATCGTTTGATGTTGTCATTGCCTCTCATATTACCGGTCATCTTTCCCTTGCTGAACGTAGTCAGCTTGCCGGGGAGATCTTACGACTCCTCCGCCCCGGAGGTACGATGTACTTTCGTGATTTTTCTCTTGAGGATTTCCGGAATGGCCGGGGCAGGGAGACCGAGATGGGTACGTTTACTCGAAAGAATGGTATTGCAACGCACTACTTTACTGAGCGTGAAGTACAAAACCTCTTTTCCGGTCTAGCAATAACCTCCTTAGAACAACACCGGTGGGAGATGCGAATACGGGGAACGGTTTTTCCTCGTGCTGAAATTGTGGCTGAATTCAATAAACCTGCATGATCCTCTTTGTCATCGCCACAAACCCTTTGTTATGGGACGATCAAACTTCTCAAGAAGTAAATCGTATGAAAAGATCAATTCTCTTCCTCTCTGTATGTATATGCCTGCTCCTTGTTGTTCTGCCGCATGTCAGTGCAGCCTGCCTGCCCGTACGGACCACGACACCCACAACAGCCCCCCCGGGCCCGGATGGGACGATCTACGTTGAATCATCACCTGCCTGGGCTGTCGTCTACATCAACGGGGACAATAAAGGTCATGCACCGGTTACGATCAACGGACTCTGGCCCGGGACCTATTCCATTTCTGTCGAGATGCCCGGGTACGAGGATTTTACAACTACAACCTCCATTTCGGGGGCTACCCGATCCGCTGTTTATTGTACGTTGATACCGGATGGTACCGGTAACGGGTTGTATGTCGTGTCAACTCCCTCCAAAGCCAGAGTCTATCTTGATGGCACACTCAAGGGAAATACCCCGTTACTGCTGAGCGCTACCCCCGGGACACATACCATCCAGCTTAAACTTTCAGGTTATACAGAATGGAAATCAACAGTAGAGGCTCCTGTCGGCGGCACAAAAACCATTTCAGCAATCCTGGAAGAGACCGACGTCAATTTGATTCGCGGAATCAATATTTCCACAAACCCGAAAGGTGCCAGGGTGATACTTGACGGAACCGCGAAGGGAGTTTCACCCGTAACCCTGAATGATATTGCTGCCGGCATTCACGTTCTGGAGATCGAAAATCCCGGGTATGAGTCGTGGAAATCTACGGTAGATGTTCCGGAAGCGGAAATAAAAGATATTTCTGTTAACCTGACCCCAAATCCTGAAAGCATGCCCGGGTGGATTGTCATATCCTCAAAACCAGAGGGTGCTTCTGTAACCGTCGACGGAAACTATGCTGGCCGGACCCCGGCTAACAGTACCCTGAATCTGGACACTATCACTCCCGGCGAATATACGATCGTACTGTCACTTCCCGGCTACCGGCCGTATTCAACGAAGGTAACGGTATCGCCAAACCTGGTCTCCCTGGTCAATACGACCCTCATACCCGTTTCCGGTCCTGGTGCAAAAGGAGCATTATCGGTAACCTCAGAGCCCGCAGGTGCAACAATATTTGTCGATAATAAATCGATTGGTATCTCCCCCATAACCGTGAATGATATCGCTGTGGGTAATCATGTTGTCACGGTCCGGATGGATGGCTATGATGATTATTCAACCAGCATCCTTGTCTCCGCAGGAGCTACCCGCACCGTTTCAGCAACCCTCCTGCAGGTTACGCCGACGTTACATTCTCCGGCTTTCCCGCTGTTGGCACTTGTTGCTCTTGGAATTTTTAGTTTTATCATCCTTAAGAAAAAAAGGTAAATCTTCTTTCATGATGATTTGTTCCGCACGACCCGGATACTTCCTTTTTATTCCCTGGATGTCCCGGTAAATATCGATAGAAGAATAAGAATCTCCGCTCATTTTTACCCGAACCTTTTTTATCAGGATGCGTTCAATCATCCTCCGGAAGGATATACGTATGAAACGATCAGGTTTTCGGTTCTGTATAGCGATCTGTCTGTTTATTGTGCTTCTGCCGGTTGCCAGTGCGATTGGCGGGGGTGAAGGATGGATCGAGATCCACTGTAATGTCGATGGGGCTTCTGTCAGTTTTAACGGGGAGCATAAAGGTATTATCAACGGCGGGTCTCTCACGGTACCGGTATATACCACCGGCACACCTTACACCTCATTTAGTGTCACCAGATCCGGGTATATGTCGTATGATGGCGGGCTTTCGATGCCCGCTGAAGGAGAAACCAGGACCTATTATGCCACCTTAAACCCAATCGCGACACCGACCACGTCTCCGCCCGTGCGGTACGGTTCAATCTCTGTGGAGTCATCACCGTCCGGTGCGGAGATTTATTTTGACGGGAATTATCGCGGCCGTACCCCGCTCACGATATCGGATGTCTGGCCCGGTGCATATACTATCGCGGCCGAGATGAACGGATACCGGACCTATACAACAACAACATTGGTCTCGAGCGATGAACGTTCGTCAGTCTATTGCACCCTGACGCCGGAAAATACAGCCGGTGCATTGTATGTCATCTCATCTCCTGCTGATGCGATTGTCACTCTTGACGGGCTCTACAAGGGAAAAACGCCGATAACCCTGAATAACCTTGCCGCTGAAACCCACATCATCCAGCTCGATCTGCCCGGGTATTACGACTGGAAATCATCTGTTGATGTCCCGGCGGGCGGAACCAAAACCATTTCCGCGACATTGAACCCGATGCCCGTCAGTTCAACCGGATGGATCTACGTCTCTTCAAGCCCGGGCGGTGCCTCGGTCACGCTTGACGGGAATTCCGTTGGCCAGACCCCGACAAGCGGTTCACTGAAACTGAACAACATTGCTGTCGGGGAGCATACCGTTATGCTGGTACGTTCCGGGTATAAATCACATACCTCGCGGACAAGCGTATCGTCCAATACTGTTTCAGAAGTGAGTGCGGTACTCGTGCCCGAGGGCACATCTCCCGGAAAAGGATCTATGTCGATCTCTTCGAATCCGTCCGGTGTGAATATTTTCGTGGACAATAATTTCATCGGGGTATCGCCGCTTACCGCGAACGATATTGTCGCAGGCAATCACCTGGTCACGTTCAGGATGGATGGTTACCAGGACTATTCAACCGACGCCCTTGTCAATGCAGGAGCAACCAGTTCTGTATCAGCAGCTCTCCTGCCGGTCACGCCAACGCCAAAATCGTCAGCACAGCCATTGACTGCACTGGCAGCTCTTGGAATTCTCGGGCTCATTTTCCTGCGGAAACCGGAATAACTTTTTTTGTTCTTCTTTTTCCGGTACAGATGATTTCCGGGAGACCTGCTGTTTTGCCATAAGGCCCGTTTTAAATCTGATTAAAAATATTTTTTTTTTGCTCTGGAGAAACACATATGAGTGGGAGTTCACACCAGAACCAAGAAAATAACATCTGTTGATTCTTCATCATGAGCGCAGAGGGATATCCTGCGATTGTGTTAAGCAGCTAATTTTAACCGGTTATGATTTCATAGGGACCCTTTCTCGCGTGATACGATCCCCCCCTCTTGCGCCACCAGGGTCCCTTTGGGGGACGGGGCACATTGCGCGCGATAATTCGTTCAGGTTGCAGGTAATACGTCGTTATCGCAACAAGGGGTTGCCCCCGAGGGGCGTTACCGCGGCGGATCCAGATGGTTGATATAATTATTTGCCGGTTTTCATTGCCTGGGTGTGAACCGGATCCGTTAATGCTTGTTTCTCCAGAGCCTTTTTTAAGTTCCCTTTTTCATCTCCAGCCGGGTGTGCACCGGATAGGTGAAAAAAGATGGAAAAAAAGATGGAAAAAAAGATGAACCGTTTACTCAGGCTTATCCGGTGTCTCGTTATCTCCCGGTTCTTTGTCAGGAATATCTTTGAGTAATGTAACTCTGACAACGGTATTACTGACTTTTGGCTTCCGGCCCGTTGTATCGCGGACTGCCTTTTTCCTGACTTTTGGTTCATGGGCCGCCGTTTCGCTGACTGTCGTATTACTGCCTTCAGGATCCGGAGTGGGTGTATCGCTGGTGGCAGTTTGTCCGACATCCGGGTCGCGGGCCGCAGTATCGTTGATCACGGTATTGCTGGCTTCAGGAGCCTGATAGGGTGTATCGATGACTACCGGATTAACGGCATCAGGTATCCGGGCTGTTGCAGTAGTTACGGCAGTTTTCCCGGCTTCGGGTTCGCGGATGATGATATCTTTAACTACCACGTCTTTACGTGCCAGAACACGGTCTTCGGTCTCGCCCGTTTTTGGGTTTTTTCCTTTGCCCCATTCATTCTTCTTTTTTTCAGACCAGTAGTAATACCCGCCAATGGCAATTACCATAAGGCCAATTATCACAACCAGCACCGGAACCCAGGGGAATGAAGATGTATCTTCCGTTGTCGCAGACTCTCCATAGGAAAGCGCTACGATAACATTCGTGGTTTTTTCCGAAATTACCACTACATCTTTTTTAACTGGTGAGAATCCGTCTTTTGAAAATTCCATGGAATGGGAACCGGCAGCAATATCCGGAAAGAGGGCCGGGGCTTCACCAAGATACACGGAATCCAGGAACACATTCACGTTTGAAGGCGTTGAGGTAACATAGACGGAACCTTTCCCGGAGGTTGTTGTAATAATGGTGGGTGTTACGGTAGCACCATATGAAGCCTGTGCCTGTGCTTCCGCCAGTGCTCGTGCTTCTGCTTCAGCCTGCAACCTCGCAATCTTCACCGGATCTTCAATAATATGAGATACGGCAGGGAGGACATCGACATTGGAATATTCTTTCTTATATGAGTCCGGGAAGGTCAGGGTAATTTTTTCCGGTGAAAAATCTGCAGATACCACACTGCTGAGCCCGGAATTCTCAAGAGCTATCTCGGCTTTTTTAAAGTCCATGGTGGCCGTGAGGTAATTGGTCCCGGTCGGGACCTCGGTAATTTCGGCAAATTTTTTCATCTGGAGGACGGCATTTGACTTGTCCATGGATTTGAGGACCGGTGGGTCTGAACTCGTTGCGAGCCCCCCGATGAGTTTTTCCTCCAGTACAGACTGGGGGATGGCATTCTCGACAAAACCCTGGAGCGTGAAACTGAACGTTGCTATCGCATCGCCGTTTTCATCAACCGTTATATCGAGCGAGTTGGCCGTAAATGCATGCGCCGGGATGATGGTAAAAAAACTGCAGCAGGCAAGGATCAGATAGCAGAGGAATATTTTATTGGTGTACGACATGGATGGTTTCCAACCGGATCTGTGTTCTGGTATTCTAGTACTCAGCACTCATAAATCATAATCATTTCAGTAGGACAAGTCAGACCGCACGGCAGATATCCCGGATCCGTCGGTATTATCGTACCGTTATCATGCGACTCTAGATTAATATAGAAACCGAGCGCATATTTTTTCAGGACATATGATTGATTCCCTTCTCACCATATTTCTTCATCTTGACCAGAATATGGCCGCGGTCGTTTCGGAATACGGGTTCTGGACGTACTTCCTCCTGTTCTTCGTTATCTTCTTTGAAACGGGTTTTGTGATCTTCCCGTTCCTGCCCGGGGATTCCCTTCTCTTTGTCGGGGGGGCTGCGGCGGCAAGCGGGATTCTTGATATCCGGTTCCTCATCATTGCGATCGTTCTCGGGGCAGTAATTGGCGATACGGTCAATTACTGGATTGGGAATTATCTCGGCATTCACGTCTTCCTTGAAAAGTTCCCGACGCTCGTCAAGAAGGAGTATATTGATCGCACCTACGGTTTCTATGAAAAATATGGCGGGGCAACGATATTCATTGCCCGCTTTGTCCCGTTCGTTCGTACATTCGCACCATTCCTTGCCGGTGTCGGTTCCATGCACTACCGGCGTTTCCTCTTCTACAATGCTCTCGGGGGTGTCTGCTGGACACTTGGGCTTGTTATTGGCGGGTACTATTTTGGCACCCTGACCGTTGTCCAGGAAAATATGGGCCTTCTTATCATCGGCGTTATGCTGTTGACCGGTGGTGCAGTCCTTTTCATTCTTTATAATATTGTCCGCGGGTGGTGGGACCGGCGCTCGAAAAATAACTGAGGGGAAACGAGCTGTGCGGATTTTCTGTCCAGGAAATTTTAAAAAAAATGTGCCCGGTAGAAAACCTTTCTCGCGCGATACGATACCCCCCCTGCGTCACCAGTCTACCGTTGGGGGCGGGGCGTATCGCGATAATCCGGTTTGGTTGCAGGAATACGTTGTTATCGCAATCAGAGGCTGCCCCGGTGGCGTGGGCTAATCTCCCGGGAGCGTCAGAGCGTTCTGAATGATTTCGCCTGGAAAGCGAATCATTTAAGGCACTATGATGGGGGTTGAGACCCCCATGCCCCCGGTTACGATATATGCCGCCGCCCCCGAAGGGGCGCCCCCGCGGCGGATCAGGACGGTTGAAATAATTATTTGCTGATTTTCATTACCGGGGTATGAACCGGATCGGTTCATGCTTGTATCTCCAGAGCAAAAAAAATACAATATTTTCCGGTTATCCCGTGTGAGTGACCTGCAGTCCTTTGTTGTCCACCTTTGTGACAATGGCGATTTTCAGGCCAATGGGTTTTAAGATCTTCTCAACGGTTTTCCGGTCTTTATCCGTCACGACCGCAATAGATGGTCCTACCGAACTCATACCCACGAACTCGAGTTTTGCCTCCCGCAACAGGCTCATGTAATGGTAGATCCCGTAACTGTGGTGCTCCACTTCTGCACGCTTCGAGCCACGGAACTCGATTTCCCAGATGGTATCGCCGATCTTTTTTAAGTCATTGCGTTCGAGCGCGGGGATGAGGTCCATGAGGAACAGGTACGCCTTGAGTTCCCGGTCGCGGTAATCGAGCGTCCGGGCCTTGTTCATGAGGAGGTCAAACTCCTGTGTCCCGGCCGATGAGATGGTGATGGGGGGAATGATGATGAATACGTTCTTTCCTTCGGCAAACGGGTGGTGGTACGCGAGCGCGAGTTCATCGCCCATGACCGCCATGCCGCCGTACGTGCTGGCAGCCGGGCCAACACCGGTCTCGAACCCGAACGCGATGTTGCCGTCCGCGGTCTCCTCGCAGTAGTTGCGGCCGATGAGATGCCGGATCTGGGTATTCGAAAGCGGGGAACCGACAGCCTCGTTCATGGCAGTCGCAACCGCGATCATGACCGTGCTCGTTGAACCGAGACCGACATGCTGGTGCTGGTGGTCGATAATTTTTATCTTAAACCCTCCGGGGTAACCGACCGCCTTTCTGAATACCTCCACAAAATTCTCGATAATGGCAGCCCGGCCGTAATCAACGGAGACCTCTTTTTTCGTGCAGCTGACTTCAGCGGTGCAGTAACACTGGATCGCAAACCCGATCCCG
>JBAZHD010000127.1:0-8189 GCA_041652515.1 Methanoregula sp. | reverse complement strand
GAAATTTGTCGAAACACACACGTTTTCGAATGATACGGGTATTGCATGCTTCCGGGGTATCGATTTCATGATGGATTCACCGGTCTTCAAATGGGTGAAGACAGGGATCATGACAATTGAGCAGGCGGAGCGTGAAGCAATGACGCTGGGGATTGAGTTCCTTGATACTAATGCAAAAAAAGGCAGGATCGGGGCGCTCGGTGCTGTATTATGGGGAAACCGGGGAATTGAAGCGGCTGGACTCTATGGTGAACATCTCTGAACCCTACATAATCCACTACCCGCGGATAGTGGCAGTAGCACAAAATGATGGCAGGAAGGTTGAGCTCATTGAATTCTTTGAGTGTGTTGGCGGTGCAATGTGGTCGAAATGCCACTATGTCCGGAGCCCAATCGTTGAACAGGTTCGCTGCGTGGGAACAACGATGAGATACCTGCTGAAGACCGGATCGGTCGACCTCGCCCTTGAAGGCTCCCGGTTCCCGGCCGGAATATCTGCCTGCATGGTTGACGACGCCGAAATCGCCATCAGCTATATCGGCATGGGTGGGGGCGGGGTAGGCGCTGCCGCATGCCGTTCTGATGCAGCAGGTGTCCTGCGGAGCAGGAGCGATGAATCCGGGGGTGGAAAAGTTGCCGGTTCCACGATATGGCTGCCCCGGATGCAGAGGGTCCTGATCGGGGTCGATGATACTGATACACCGGACGAAGGTGCCACCTGGACTCTTGTTCATAATATTGCAAAGGCAGTGGAGGATGAACGCTCCGTCTACCTTTCGCACACCATTGTCCAGCTTTTCCCGGTACCGTACAGGACCAGGAACTGCGTAGGGCTTGTGGCAGAATTCGCAACAACAGATCCCCAAGGGTTGACCACAAGATTCCACCGGCTCCTGGAACAGTATACCCTGTCCAAAAAAACCGGGATGGCTGTCTATACCGGATTTACTCCCTCCCGTGATTTGCTGGCATTCGGGTGGAAGGTGAAAAGGGGTGAAATAGATCCAGGCCTGCTGCAAGACCTGGGGGATCCGGACCTCAGGATAATTATGGATGGGCGTGGTATCGTGGGTGCTGTTGCTGCACTGCCCTTTTACACGAACTATACGGAGGCATTGGAACTATGCAGTGGAAAGACCTGAAAGCCCGGCTCCTGGCTATTGGCCAGGCACGGCTGACCGGTGAACCGGCAGAACAGTATATCGCCCGTTCTTCGGCAGGACCGGGAGCCGGTGGCAGTGGCGCAGTTTTTTTTGCCATGGGAAACCACCGGGTCAAACTTGCCCTGAACCCGGTGAGCATTATTGAGATTGCACACCGTGGCAGCGGGACAGCCGATCTGTTCTTTGAAGGGGAGCGTATCTCCGGGCACCTGCTGGAACCCGGGTTCCACTGCCCTGACCAGGCGTTTATCACAGTAACGGGCAGCTGCATTTTTTCATGTAAATATTGTTCAGTCCCCCACATCCAGGGAAAACGAAAGACCATGGAAGAAATTATGGGGATGGTGGAATCAGTACGCGGCCGCATCCACGCAATCTCCATAACAAGCGGTGTTCTCACGAGTATTGAAGAAGAGGAAACCTATGTGCTGGAAGTGGTAAAACACCTTTCCTCGTATAAACTCCCTCTTGGTGTCTCCATCTACCCGACCAAAACGACACCCGATCGATTAAAGGAACTCGGAGTTGCAGAGGTGAAATTCAACCTGGAAGCCGCGACCCGACACCTCTTCTCTCAGATGTGCCCTGGCCTGGATTACGGGCTGCTCTGGCATGTACTCGAACGCTCGGTGCAGTTGTTCGGGAAAAACCATGTGTTTTCCAATGTCATCATAGGGTTGGGAGAGACCGACGCTGAGCTGGAAACCTGCATAAAAAATCTGACATCGCTCGGGGTGATCCCCGTACTACGCCCGCTCAACCCGGTGGCATGGTTTGCAGGAACCCCCCGTCCGTCTGCGGAACGGATAAAGAAAATCTTTGCGATCCACAAAACGGCTCTTGCTGCAGCCGGCCTGGACCCCCGGCTGGCAATGACGATGTGCACGAATTGTGCAGGGTGTGATCTTGTACCCGGGAAGGATGCATGAAAGGATTTGAAGCTATTGCAGATGCTCTCTGCAGGTATACTGACCGGCAGTACACCGTTCCGGGATACCCGGTCACCGAACTTGGGAATCTGACCAAAGCGGAAATGGTGATCAACGAGAAGACGGCACTCGAATATGCACTGGGAGATTCCCTGTCAGGGAGAAGAGCTGCAGTGATCATCAAAAATGTCGGGATAAATGCATGTGCGGATCCTCTTCTCCAGGCGGTTGCACAGGGGCTGGTTTCCGGAGTCGTTCTCGTTGCAGGTGATGATCCGGACGCACGTGCATCACAGACCGCACAGGACTCGCGGTATTACGGGGAACTTGCAGAACTTCCCGTCATCGAACCCGATTCAACCAGCTGCTATACAGGTGTGGAATCAGCACTACGGGCATCAGAAATGTTCTCCCGGGTTGCGCTGCTCCGTCTCACCCCCCAGCTCCTGGATGCCCCCGTGGATCACAACCCGGTTCAGCGCATGAATGGCAGGGGGCGACTGTCTGACCGCACCTGGACCATGAATGGACGGGTAACGGCAGCAGAGGAATTATACAGGACGATGTTTTCCTTGGCGAATTCCTCGCCGCTGAATTTATGGGCCGGAGAGCCTGCCGGTGCGGGAGCAGCACCGGGCAGGACACGGATCATCACCGTACATCCTCCCCCTGAGCAGGCAGCGGCTCTCCGCACCGTGCGGGAATACGGGCGGACGTTCGTCCACGATCACCGCGGACTGCAACCGCCGCTCCCGCAGAAACGCCCCCAGTCTATGGAGGACCGTGGATATTACCGTACATTCTGCAGGGAATGCCCGTTCAAACCCGCGCTGAACATCCTGAAGGAGCGTGCTCAGAACGTGATCTGCGATGCGGGTTGTTCAGTCCTTGCAATGTCACCGCCCTATGAACTGGGCCTGGCAAGTTACGGCATGGGTGCAAGTATTGCCGTGGCCGCACAGAGCACGGGTGTCGCACTCATCGGGGATTACGCCCTGCTCCATTCCGGCCTGAATGCCCTGATCGACGTATATGAAAAGGAGCTCCCGCTCCTGTGCATAGTCATGAAGAACAACTGCACGGCTATGACCGGGATGCTGCCGGTCTATGATCCGGTCCGGTACCTTGCCTTTACAGAGCCGGTGCTTTGCCGTGCAGATGATGAACGCATGCTGCGTGAAGAAATCGTGGTTACGGACAGGCCACATACCCTTGTCATTCAGGGGACATGTCCGGAAGGGTGCAGCCATGAAACCGTGGAATATTGAGATCTGTGATGTAACGCTGAGAGACGGGGAGCAGACACCGGGAGTCTCGTTCTCCTGCCAGGAAAAGGTGGAGATTGCGCAGCAACTGGATACCATCGGCATCGAACTTATCGAGGCGGGCTTTCCTGCAGTATCCCCTAATGAAAAGCAGTGTGTGAAGACCATCGCGAACCTGGGACTGACTGCCCGTGTCTGCGGGTTTGCCCGGGCACGGGAGCCGGATGTTGCGACTGCGATTGACTGCAATGTGGACATGGTGAGTATCTTCATCCCGACATCCGAGCTGCATGTGCGGCTCAAATTCAAAAAACCCCGGGAGCAGGTGCTTGAAGATGCACTCGGGGTCATCGATTTTGCCATTGATCACGGGGTGCAGGTCCGGTTTGCAGCCGAAGATGCGTCCAGGACTGATCTTCCTTTCTTAAAAGAGGTGTACCATCGTGCTTCAGAGCACGGCGCAGTGCTCCTCAGTTTTGCCGATACCGTTGGCTGCCTGATCCCGTCCGAGATGCAGCACATTATGACCGAACTGGTTGCATCGGCGGACAAACCGCTCTGCGCCCACTGCCACAACGACATGGGATGTGCGGTGGCAAACACGATCACGGCTGCCCAGGCCGGGGCCTTCCAGCTCCACACTACCGTGAACGGTATTGGTGAACGGGCAGGCAATGCATCGCTGGAAGAGGTGCTTGTTGCACTGCGGATGAAAGGGGGGGTTGAGCGGTATGATCTCTCGCACCTCACAGAACTTTCCCATATGGTCGAAAAATTCTCCTGTATCACCCTTCCGCGGAACAAACCCGTGACCGGGGAACTTGCCTTCTCCCATGAGAGTGGTATCCATATTGCGGCAATTCTTGAAGATCCCGCCTCCTACGAATACTTCCCGCCGGAAATGGTAGGAAGCCAACGCAGGTTCATCCTCGGGAAACATACGGGCAAAAAAGCCCTTGAACACGTCATGGGATCGCTCGGCTGCGACCTTACCGAAAAGCAGGTCTGCCGGGTGCTTGACCTTGTCAAGGATCACTCGGAGCATAAATGCACCATCACGCCAGATGTCCTGAAAAAACTGATCCGGAAAGCACAGCAGGAGAATGCGTAATGGGGACGTTATCAGAGCGGATTCTTTGCGGCACTGCCGGTGACTATGTTGATTGCAGGGTAGACCGGGCATATGTCCATGACGGGACCGGGGTACTCACGCTGGAAGCATGGAAAAATATGGGGGGAAAGGATCTGCAGGATGCGGCACACCTGTATGTCCTTTTCGATCATATTGTCCCGGCAAACAACAGTACGACAGCGGCACTCCAGCACGAGCTGCGGGAATTCGCCTGCAGTTCATTCCTGCAATTCTCTGATATCGGTGGCGGTATCTGTCACCAGATCATGAGCGAGGGTGTCGTGCTTCCCGGTGAAGTCGTGGTTGGTGCTGACTCCCATACCTGCACGCTCGGGGCATTCGGGGCATTTGCAACAGGAGTCGGGGCAACCGATATGGCAGCGATCTGGATGACCGGGGAGACGTGGTTCCGGGTGCCGGAATCGATCGGCATTCACCTGTCCGGAACCCTTAATGGGGCATCTGAGGCAAAAGATCTTGCACTCACCTACGTCGGAAGGCTCGGCATGGACGGTGCTACGTACCGGGCGCTGGAATTCATCGGGGAAGGTACTGCAGCGCTTCCCATGGACGACCGGCTCACACTCTGCAACCTTGCAGTAGAGACCGGGGCAAAGGCGGGGATGTTCTATGCAGATGAGGTCACCGTGCAGTATCTTGCAGGAGCAGGGCAGGAAGTCCGGCGACAGGAACCGGAGTCCTGCAGGTATCAGCAGCAACTTGATTTCGATCTTTCGGATATCGTGCCCGTCATTGCTATGCCTCCCCGGGTGGACATGATAAAGCCAGTGTCAGATCTGGTTGGGCTGCCGCTCGACCAGGTCTTTGTGGGCACCTGCACAAACGGGCGCTATTCCGACCTTGCACGGTTCGCACGGATTGTGAAAGGAAGAAAAGTTGCGGTCCGCACGATCGTGGTCCCTGCCTCCCGCGCCGTGCTGCAGGAAGCTGTCAGGACGGGGGTGCTCGCCGATCTTGTGGAGGCCGGCTGTACTATCGGGATCCCCGGTTGCGGCCCATGCCTGGGGGCTCATATGGGAGTGATTGGTGAGGGGGAAGTCTGCCTGTCAACGGCAAACCGCAATTTCAGGAACCGGATGGGTATTGGTGGGGAAATTTACCTGTCCTCGGTCGCTACTGCAGCATCCAGCGCACTGGAAGGAGAAATCGCCGAGCCGGAGGTATCCTGATGCAGGTAAAAGGGCGTGCAGTCTGCGTCGGTATGGATATTGACACTGATCAGGTAATCGCCGGGCGTTACCTGCGGACAAAGGACCACACTGTCTGGGTTGAGCACATTTTCGAAGATCTCGATCCGTCACTTGCCCGGCGGATGAACGGTGCCGTAATTATCGCAGGAAAAAATTTCGGCTGCGGCTCGTCCCGGGAACAAGCGGCTATCGCTATCAGGGAATCTGGGGTAGTTGCGGTAGCAGCGCCATCGTTCGCACGGATATTTTTCCGGAACGCGATCAATGTCGGGCTCCCGCTTATCGAATGTCACCTTCCCTGCACTGAGGGAGCCGTCGTGATGTTTGACCTTGCTGAAGGATGGGTTGAGACACAGGGTAAGAAATATCCCGTCAAACCCTTATCCCCCCGGATGCAGGAGATCCTTGCAGCAGGTGGCCTTGTTAACTACGTGAGGGCCTGCAGATGATCTTTCCCGGGCAGTGCAAGGAGGTAGGATATGCTTCGACAAAACCCTGTGGTGATCAGGTATATTTCCTGAGTCGTTTCCTGGTGCGGGATACCGGTACCGGTTATGAGGTGCTGGAGATCACGCCGGATCCTGTAGGGAGCGGCATGATGCGCTCCATTGTGGCATCAAAGGTGATTGCAACTGCAGGGGAAACCTGTCGCTACCCCGAAAAGGTTCAGATCCATGACCGTGCGCGACTTATCTGGCTTGCCCTTGACACAGGATACCGCTGCACGATCTTTACCGGGATGGACGAACACATGATATTTGTCCTCGATCCCGATTTATCCGGGCTGCTTAAAGTCCATGTCTACGATGTAACGCCTCCCCGCCCGAGTCTCTCTGCCTGCTTACGTGAACTGGAAACCGCCGGGCTCTTCGGGGAGCTTTCAGTTATGTTCTGCCATCACACACGCGATATCACCCAGGTGCGGGCGGATGTCTACCCCTGCCGGGCCGCCGGGTATACCAGAACTCTCGATGCTGACCCGATGCAGGGAGGTGAACGGGTCGCCGGATGCCTGACCAGCTCGCAGTTCTTTACCGAGTGCTACGGTAAGGACTTTGTGCTGGAGAATATCTGCCCTCTGGAATCCGTGAGGGAGGAACCGTTCATTGCCCGCTGCTGCCGCTCCGAACGTGAGGGTATCGGGTTATACAAGGGCAGGTATGGTGCTGTGGTCCACTGGGGGGCCAGCCCTGCCCGTATTGCCCGTGCTGTCAATGAACTGGTGGAGCGGTGGCGATCGAAATGACCCGAATTGCGATTGTTGAAGGAGACGGGATCGGCCATGAGGTGATTCCGGTTGCCTGTACTGTTCTTGAACTGCTCCATCCCGAATACGAGTACTTCTCTGTAGATGTCGGGTACCACCGCTGGGAACAGACCGGTTGCCCCTGTGCAGATCGTGATATTGCGGCACTGAAGACCGCAGATGCGATCCTGTTCGGGGCAATTACGACACCTCCCATGAAGGATTACCAGAGCGTGGTGCTGCGGCTGAGAAAATCTCTTGATCTCTACGCGAACCTGCGGCCGGTGAAAGGCAATGGGTTTGACATCATGATCGTGCGGGAGAATACCGAAGGGCTCTACTCGGGAATCGAAGAGATCGGTGCTGACCGGGCAACCACGCTCCGGGTCGTGACCCGCCAGGGAACCGAGCGGATCGTCCGCTGTGCACTACGTCTTGCACACCATCGGAAGGGAAAACTTACTGTCGGACACAAGGCAAATGTGCTCAAGTCCGATGTACTGTTCCGTGATATCTGCCTTGCCGAGGCACAATCCGCGGGAATATCCTGTACCGACAAGTATATCGATGCACTTGCGCTGGATATACTCCAGCATCCCGCTTCGTACGATGTGGTCGTGACGACGAACATCTTCGGGGACATTTTGTCAGACATGGCCTCCTATCTTGTCGGGGGGCTTGGAATGGTGCCAAGTGCCAATATCGGTGACCAGTATGCCCTGTTTGAGCCGGTACACGGGAGTGCTCCGGATATCGCCGGGAAAAATATCGCCAACCCGATCGCTGCACTGCGGAGTGCGGCCATGCTTCTGACCTATTGTGGGGATCGCATAGGTTCTGACCACATTGAAGCGGCGGTGCAGGAGGTGCTCGCACGGGGAATACAGACGCGGGATCTCGGAGGATCGGCAGGGACCCGGGAGTTCGGCGAGGCGGTAGCCCGGGTACTTTCACAGAAGGGATAACATATGTTTACAGGTACTGACGAGGGGTATATCCCTTATTTCCGGGAATCTTCAGGTTTACGCTTTCTGTCAGCGCACACACGCTCCCGACGGATTTCCGGTTGAAAAAAGGAGCGGACCTGCCGCTCCACTCCCATCCCCACGAGCAGACCGGCTACCTTGTCTCAGGGCGGATGATCCTGACGATCGGGAATGAGGTAGAGGAGATGAAGAAAGGGGACAGCTGGGTGATCCCGGGGAATGAACCGCACCGGGCAACGATCCTTGCCGATTCGGTG
>JBAZHD010000126.1:0-8189 GCA_041652515.1 Methanoregula sp. | reverse complement strand
GTTTGGCGGGCAATTTGCCGTCTATTGAGCATATTCGGCGCCCGCTGCCTATTTAGATCTTACTATTCTCTTCAGCCCAAGCTAAAAATTAGTGAAGTACTGAGTACCAAAAGATAAAGATTTTGTATCTCAACGCCAACCCTGCAGGTTACAATTCTTACAGGATTATATACCAGCATAATAAGAATATCCGTATGGCATCCTCCGATCCCACCGGTCTGTACATTCTCGGCTTCATCCTCCTCCTCATCATCGGCCTCTTTGCCTACGGGTACCTGAACAAACGTATCACTGCCGACAAGCGCAGGCAGCTGATAAAAGCGTTCAAGGCATCGCCAGCAATCGCAAAGAACGCCCCGGTCTTTGTGCAGGGACAGGCACAGGCTCCCGACGTCATCCTCCCGACAACGGGAGAGCACGTTGCCTACTACGGCATGTTTGTCATGAGTAAGGAGACGGCCGTCACCGATACCCGGACCGGTGTCGGCGTGCGGGTTGGCGGTATCCCGGTGGGAACGGAAAAAACCCACATCGATTCCGTCCAGGGGTTCACGTTCTACGAGACCAGCGGCGATTTCACGGTTGCTGCCGGGGAATCGTTTTACTTTGTGCGGCCATCGGGTGTTTTTGCGTATTTCAAAACCGGCATGGACCTGGTCTCCGGTCTCGTCAAAGGCCAGTTTGCCAAAATCGGTATGCCCGAGAGCGTCATCGACGACAACCTGAACTTCAAGCTTGCCGAGCAGTCCCTGAAAACGTTCTGCGGGCTTGAAGCGCCCATCGTGGAGGAGCGGTCACGGAAATTCTCCGGGTCGTTTACCAGCAAAACAACAACGGGGCGTGCGAGCTTCTCGGTCGTGTCGGCAAAGGCACAGATCGATGCACGGGTCCACCAGTTCCTGTCCGGGTACAACCTCCCGCAGGGAGTAGAGGACCTGATCGCAAAACGGGGGTATGCCCTTGGAGAAAAAGAAGAGATCATCGTGATCGAGACATTCATCCCGCTGGGCCGGGAGGTCTTTGTCTTCGGCACCTTTGACGGGGACAAGAGCATCGTCTTTGC
Organism: Methanoregula sp.; assembly: GCA_041652515.1. GTDB lineage: Archaea > Halobacteriota > Methanomicrobia > Methanomicrobiales > Methanospirillaceae > Methanoregula. The sequence continues at coordinate 7,126 of JBAZHD010000126.1, read as the reverse complement.
CGACAACACCGTGCAGCTCTCGGTCTCGTACACGGATCCGGAAGGAACTGTTCAGGGCTGACGGGTTTCCCCCGTCTTTTTCCGGTAGGTATCGCAGAACGCCCGGGGACCTTTCTCAAACTCAGCCCGCAGGAACGGTTCATCATTTTCTGCCAGTACCCGCGCCGGGAGCGTCTTCTTCACCCGTGCCCAGATCGCATCCGGGCTGTTGTCGGGATCCGCCCGTTTGTCCACCTTACCCCTGTCATACCGGGAATCTTCCGAGCTCTTGAGGTTATACACCGGCTTCAGCTGGCGGATGATGGTTGCAGTAGGTCCCAGTGCGTCCTGGATGACCGACGCGGGCTTGTAGGAACCGGGAGCCTCGTCAAGCGTGTTGATATCGACACTGGTCGTGAAGATCCCTTCCATCTGCCGGATATAATCGTCGAGTTTCAGCGTGCGCCGGGCCTCGTTCCGGGACATGACCCGGCCGGCACCGTGCGGGGCTGAACAGTTCCAGTCCGGATTTGATTTTCCCTCGCACAGCCAGCTCCCGTCCCGCATGTTGAACGGGATGAGCATCTGCTCGCCGGTATAGGACCGGATCGCTCCCTTCCGGATGGTGAAATCACGGTCGTCGATATAGTTATGGATCGTCTCGATCATAGCGCCGGTCTCAAGATTGCCGGCATCGGCGATCAGCCTGCCCATGAGGCTGCGGTTCAGGCCGGCAAAGTGCCGCATGACCACCATCGTTGCCAGGTAGTCCATCATGTCCTGGCCTTTGAGGTAAGCAAGGTCTTTTGGGAAGTCCCGGTTGTGCTCCTGGCCCTGCGCGAGCGCCTGGAAATGATCGGCAACGCGTTTCCCGAGGTTGCGGCTGCCGCTGTGGATAACGAGCCAGTGCCGGCCGGTCTCATCACGGTCGATCTCGATGAAATGGTTTCCGCCCCCCAGCGTCCCGAGCGACTGGTTGACCCGGGCGATATACTTCTTCAGGGGTTGCTCAGCGAACCGTATCTTATCGGCAAGTCCCGTGAACCACGCGTAATCGATCACCGGGGAATCATACGCGGAACCGAATTTCCTGTTGAATTCCAGGACAAACCGGGCAACGTCACGATCCACATCGCTCCACGGGAAATCGTTCTCCATGGTTGCAACCGCCGTCTCGTGGAACGACATGCCGAGCGGGACCGCACTGCGGATCACCGCATCCAGTGCCGCAAGGTCGCCGGGACTGCCGATCTCCCGGCAGTTCATCCCGCAGCCGATATCCACGCCGACAACGTTCGGCGAGATCCCCTGCCCGTTCAGCGTGCAGGTAAACCCGATGACGCTGCCCTTGCCGCCATGGGTATCCGGCATGATCGCGATCCTGCTGCCTTCGTACAGCGGGTGGTTGAGGAAAGACCGGATCTGCTCGATGCACTCCGGCTCAACCGTATCGATCATGACGTCAGCGTGTGAATAGGTACCGGGTATCTGGAACATTCGTGTAAAACCTCTCCGGTCCCCGGTCGGGAGCACGACCGGGATTAGGGTGTGCGATACGGGGACTCATGTATTGGGAAGGAATAATTTTAGCCGGGAAATGAGTTAACCGTTTGCACGGGAACGTGTACCGGCTTTTTTCCGTTGTATCAATCAAAGAGATCCCGTCGTTCATTGTGCCGGGCAGGTTCAGATGATGAAAAAATAGGGGGGGTCACGGGACCGGGATGTACAGTACTCCGGCCTCTGCGGGTCCTGCCCCGGCCCGGACAATGCAGGAGAACCAATTCGGTTCGCACCGGACGGTACACATCCCGGAGGTGCCACAGGGCTCCTCGATGGGGTGGACTGCTGGAGGTAGAAATGGGATGTTGTCGGATATTGTGATTGAGGTCGGCATCAGGCTTTATCTGGTCACTTGTATTTTCGATTCCCGGACAATTCTTTACTCTCGGATTCAAGAGATGACCGAAAGAGACAGAACAATGAAAAGGAAGACCGATCCGGTTAACGATTTTCCAGAATATACATAAAAAAATGGGTTGTTTAATTCCCATGACTAATTTTTGTTTCAACGGATGATTCATTAACGGTCATTCCGTTTCATCCGGCATTATCTGCAGGATTCCGTTTTTCTTCATTCCGGTTATATACGTTGAATTGTCCAGTATGATCACTTCTCCGGTATCCGGGTCCAGCAGGGAAAGGGTCGTGGGTATGAATGTCTTATTCAGTCCGTTATCGAAATAGAGCCAGGTTTCTGGGCATCCGAAACGAACGCTGTAAAGATCCCTCACTTTCAAAGTCAGGGTATTCTCTCCAACATGACAGATGGGAGTGATATCCGGAATGCCCTGATAAATTTGAAGATACGGTCCTGCAAACGTTAGAGAACCCGTATCGGTGTCGACATCAAATACATCGTCAGCGGCCGTATTCATGTACCCGTTTCCACCCGTAAGGTAGACATGCCCTGTACCGTCCCAATAAAACGCAGTAGTATTTAAGGTGACGACCTTGCCTGCTCCACTGAGTTCCTCTATAAAACCATGAGTCAGTAACTGGTTCTCATTAGTGGCAGCTGGTTTGAAGGTGGCTGAGATGATGTGATCAGATTTTACGTCTGAGAATAGATAGGGATGCTCTGTTACTGGATTATTATCAACAAGGATTTGATCAATTACATAACCCGACTCTGGTGTGATATTAAATGTTTTGTTTGTTCCCCTGGGCACCTGCACAGCACCAACAGGATAAATCTGGCCGTTGGGTCCGGCGCTGGCGGTAATAGTGTAGGTATAATCTGGTCGAACAAAGGTGTTCATCGCAGCAAACCAGTTGCCAAACCTGATTCGGCGCTCGTTGTCGCTTCTCGAAGTATCGTAGATTTTGATGTATTTTTGCGATCCCCAGCTTACGTAATCATATCCAACAGCTGCGACACTGTGCATTTTATAAGGTACTGTTGGGTTCTCTTCAGGAGCACCACCCCACATCATGGATATTACAAATGGCCTGTCTGAATTAAGTTCATTCTGGATTTCAGGCCAGCTGTAGGCAGTCGATATCGAGCTTAATACCGTGTATGGATAGTTATATTTGTTCATTTCATTTTGCATGCCACTTTGAATTTCATCCGGGTTTGTGGCACCAACGGGGAACAGCCAGGGAAGCCAAGTGCATACCCAGGAATCGTGCTGGGGATCATTGTCACAAGTACCCAATTCATCCGCCAGTTCGTGATTTAATGGTTCACCAGAAATTGGATCTGTGTCCGCAGGGATTTTCGTCAAGCCAAGATCGCGCCAATAACCCAAGACCATCGCAGCAGATGTAGGAGTACATCCATGAAGCCATTTGTAATTTGGAACGTGCTCAATGAGTTTTTCCGGACCTGATGAAGCAGATACTGAACTCGTTATTACGGTCTTTGAACTATCTGTACCGGCGGTCCTTTTTTCAAGATTGGCCCATTCTGCTGAAGCTTCCTGTTTTTTCTGCTGCTGGAATTTTTGTATTTCGTTTACATCAATTTTCCAGCCAGACTGAGCCATACCATTCTTTACCTGATCGGTATTTTCCAAAGTCTTGTCATTGTTGGTATCGTCGAGTGTGACAATCTTGTTCTCAGAAAGATCTACAAGTACTTTGTCCTGTCCAGATTTCTGTGCACTGACAGAAGATTTGGCTGTAACGACCGGGTATTCCATATAGTAGAATGTCGCCCCAAGGTAGAGCGGGCGTCCTGTTCCAACGGATGCCTGCCGTAATCCGACAACATTTGAGGCAAGTGCTTCAGCACTTCTCTTAGTGGAAATTTCCTTGTCGGGAGTTACTCCTTTCGAAAACTCAAGAACCGGGTAATTATCCCATATTGCAGAGACCATCAGGTAACCGGCATATTTTCCGTTCACCATTACATCAAAGGAGTACGCTGATTCCTTTCCTTTAAGATCGAAATAGGTCGTTGCTTTTTGTACGGTTGCACCGTTCCAGTCTGAATATTCAGGAATCGTGCTGGAAATCTGTCCCGCATACATAGTTGCAACGGATGTAGCTTTCTCAATGCTGACAAAATTCTTGTCCGGAATATTCTTATCCGGAAAAATTTTTTCCGGTGCAGCACTCAACATCGGTACCATGACCATCGCTGTCAGCAACAATACGAGCAGAATGGCTGTCGTTCTGAATAATTTCATGTGTTTCAATACCTCCATTTTCGTCAGGTTTTATTGGAGGCATGATCCAAATCTTCATGAGGTCAGAAGAATATTGTATCATGCCGTTAAGGCAGGCCGGGTTCATTTTCTTTCGAAGGTTGGTGAACCCTTCCTTTCGTTTTAGTGGTTTTTCAAATGCAGTAATCCGGTTGGATACCGCATTTGATACTGCCAGCCACGATCATTAGAATGGATTTATAATAAATGTGTTGTTTTGATTCTCCCTTTTTAATGTTATCCGTTTTAAGCATGTTGGAAATTTTAATGGCGTTGTATTTTCAATACCGGAAAATTTGGGATTTTCAAGAGAATTAAACGAACAGATTACTTTTTCCGCATGTTCATTCCCACTACAACAATAATACAAAGTGCTGCAACAGGAAGGATCGGAGGAAGTGGTGTTCGAGTAGGAACGGGATGGGAGATTGTTGGGTTGAACTCGTAATGGTAATTTTCAAGATGAACCGGAATACACGTTATCATAAGCATTTTCAGGGGATGCGTTTCTTTCAGTAAGTCAGAAGACCCCGTTACCCCATAGTAGGTTATGTAATAACTTTCGTCAGGAAGGAAGCCGGTATTGAATATGATAAAATATCCCGAGGTCTCGTTGCTTTGGTATTGTATTGCATCGTAATGTTGAGGCTGGTATCCGGCTATTCTGGAATTATTTGTAGCTGTGAGTTCTGGAGATATGTCGAGAATAACCGGGGTTATGGATCCATGCAGGTGCAAGTACTGGAATAGGTTCTCCCTGTTTGCAGAGAACGCAGTCCAGTTGTTGAAATACCAGACCTGCGCAATATACCTGTCACCGGTTTTCACATATGTCATATTCGAGGATGCCCAGTATTCTGATAATTCAGGAAAATAGGGCATCGCCGTTTCCGTATAGGGATATACCCTCTGATGGAAGTCAAGGGTGATAAATTGACCATCTGACAGGAGGGTTAAGGGTGCTCCTTCAACATGAGGAATAAAATAATCAGCTCTCTCTTCCGGTAGAGGAGTTCTCGCACAGACTACCTGAACACAGCAGATAATAACAAGAAGAACAAGCACCGCAGTAATCTGTTGTTTATGTACCAAAATCTATCACCACGCGAATAAGGTAATTATTATATTCACTATTCATAGTAAAGACTATTTATTCATTCGGAATGCTTCGCTTTCACATTCATCTGGAAAAATTTTCAAACAGTTTCACACTGACAAAATTTGTATCTGTTTTGATTTTATCCGGCGAAATTTTATCCGGTGCAGCGCTCACCATCGGTACCATGACCATCGCTGCCAGCAACAATACAAGCAGAATGGTTGTCGGTTTGAATAATTTCATAGGTCTCAATACCTCCATTTTCATCAGGGTTAATCGGAGGCATGATCCAAATATTCATGGGATCAGAAGAATATTGTATCATGCCGTTAGGGCAGGTCGGGTTCATCTTACTTTCGAAGGTTGGTGAACCCTTCCTTTCTTTTATTGATGTTCAACAGCAGCAATCCGGTCTGATGGCTTCAATTGATACTGCTGGCCATGATTATTAGGGATAGTTTGTGATAAATATTTCTTTTGGTTATTTTGTGATAAGCATGAAAAAAATTTTAATGACATTGGAAAATTTCATGGAGGTATAATGGATCCATTTAGAAAAACCAATGAGCAGGGGATAGTTCTTACTCCCATGAAGAGATTGATCACTCGAATAATCTCCCCATTTTTCAAATTGAGGGATTCAGTTGATCTGATTTGGATTCTCATGTCTGACCGGCATCTCCTGTCCCCCTCGAATTCTGTAATCACTTTGACAATTCGCTGAACTAAAACCGGATTAAACCCGTGTAAGTAAGGTCACGAAAAATCAGCGTCTGCGTTGCAGTTCTCTGATGAATCCAACAATCCCCAAAGCCATTAATAAAATTATTACCGGTAAGGGAATTTCAGGAGGGACATCCATCGAAGTGACGGGGTTTATTACAGTTGGAACGCCATGATCCATGAATTTTGGTACGTAGATCATGATCGATTTCAGCTTTGGGGAATTCTTCTCAAGGTCTGATGACCCGACAACTCCATAATATGCGATAAAATAATTCGGACCTGGGAAGAAATGCGAATCGAAGATGATGAAGTATCCTGACGTGGAATTACTGATGTATTGTATCGCATCGATCCGCTGGGTTTTCAGTTTTTCAATATGGGAGTTATTATACGTGGCCAGCGTTTCGTTGTATTCGAAGGTAAGGGTAACGTTGGAAATCGTGCCAGACTGGTTCAGGTAGTGAAAGAGGCGTTCTCTCTGAACCCTGAAATCATCCCAATTATTAAAGTACCAGACTTCAGATACATATTGATCACCCGTTCTTTCACATGAAATATTCATGAAAGCATTATTCTCTGACAGGTTAAGGAAAAACGGCGGTGATCGAAATGATAAATTGGTTGGGTATGAATCAGTTACAGCGAAACAGTCACCATTTGACGAGTTAATGTAGGGGGAGTCAAGATTCGGAAGCAGATACCCCGGCCGGCTATTCGGTGGCGGGGCTCCGGCGCTGGCTCCCTGCACACAGCAGATACAAACAAAAAGAACAAGCACTACAGTAATCTGATTTTTATGTACCAAATTCTATCACCACGCGGATAAGGTAATTATTATATTCTCTTTTCATAGTAAAGACTATTTATTCATTCGGAATGCTTCGCTTTCATATTTATAAGGAACATTTCAGACAAATTCCACGCTGATAAGAAAATCCAGTGATCCGTTGTGCCCGTCAGTACCTGAAAAGAAAAAACTCATATCATGGAATACCTGGATGCAGGTCTGGACGGTACCACGGCCCGTTCGGGAAATATTGACGCAAATCTGAACGGGGGCGGCCAGTAAAAAAAAAAGAAATCCCGGGAAAACCCTAGGAGTTAACAA
>JBAZHD010000125.1:0-8380 GCA_041652515.1 Methanoregula sp. | reverse complement strand
TGTTTTCGCCAATTCGTTTTTGATCCACTAAACGCGAAAACGCCAATCCAATTTTGATCCACCTGAAGACAAGTTCCACCCAATAACGAAATCAAGCGAGGTGGGACGTGAGGTGAAAACAATGACCGACATACGCAAGATGGTGGAATTGCATGAGCTCTGCGATTCAAAACGGCAAGTAGCCCGGGAAACCGGGTCATCCCGGAATACCGTAAAGAAATATCTTGAACTGGTAAAAAGTGTCCGTGCCGGGAAAGCGACCGAGATCCTCCCAAAGAATCGAGAGGTACACCAACCCCCGCGAGTAGTAACCCCGGAAGTAGTCGAAAAGATTCACCAGTACCTTGAAACGAACCAGACCCGTCCGAAGAAGCAACGACACACCGCGAAACGAATCCATGAACTGCTCAGAAAGGATGGGCATAACCTCAGTTACAGCAGCGTCAAGCAGCAGGTAGCGGACTGGAAAAAGGAACACGGGCCACGGGAAGTGTATATCCTCCAGGAACCAAAGCACGGCGAACGAGCCGAATTCGACTGGGGCCAAGTAGATCTCTGCATAGGCGGAGAATGGTCAAAAAATCATTTAGCCGGCATGGTCCTGAACCATTCATTGTATCGCGTGAGTCGTCTATACACCCGAGAAACGTTACTGGAGGTAATTCAGGCGCACATAGAATTCTTCAACGAGATCAACGCCGTGCCCACGAAAATGGTATATGACCAGATGTCTACCGTCTACAACTCGAAGACAAAACAGATTAACGAACGATTTCTGGAATTTGCCACGCATTACGGATTTACCCCGGTGATCTGTAATCCGGGCTCGCCCCAGGAAAAGGGGACCGATGAACAGAGTATCGGGTATGTAAGACGGATGGCATTTGCCGAAAGAACGTCGTTTGATACGCTTGAAGAGGCGAATGCATGGTTAAAAGAACGCCTTCTTGAGATCAACAGTCAACCCGTGCACCGGCGGGATCTTACCCCCATGGGGGGACTCGAACAGGAACGACCGGCAATGCATCCACTGCCGGTTCTTGAATTCAGTAATTACACACTCCTGCGAGCATCGATCTCCAAATATTCGTTTGTCACCTGTGACACGAATTATTATTCCGTCCCGGATACGTACCGGCCTCGTCATATAACCCTGCGGCTGTATGAAAACACGATTGAATTGCTCGACGGGGATACCATCATCGCCACACATCAGCGCCGGCGAGGTAAGAAAGAATATTGCCTGGACATTGCCCATTTCGTAAAAACATTTCACCGGAAACCCGGTGCCATACGCAACGCCAAAGTGGTGGCGAATCTCGATGTAAAGATCCGCGAGATGTTCAACCGGTATTACCTGAACGAGCCAAAAGAGTTCCTGCCGGTTCTTGACCTGATCAAAAACTCATCTGAACAAGCACTGAGCTATGCCATTGATTCACTGGCAGAACAGGGAATATTTCCCACCTGCGATGCACTCAAGTTCATTATCCGGGAACAGGATCAGATGCTCCAGCCATTCTCGATAACCGACAGTTTCTGCGTGGACGAACCTCAGTTGTCGGTGTTCGATCAGTTGATCGGAGGCTGAGATCATGGTATCTCCCCTTGCTGATCTGTGCAAACAACTCCACATCTCCGGAGTCTATGCATACTATTGCGAATCGGCTTCTGCAAACGATGACCTTGAATCGTTTTTGATTGCCGCTCTTCAGGCAGAACTTGATGCACGTATGCTGAACCGACAGATGAAAATCCTGCGCGAAGCGGGATTTCCAACGAAGAAACGGTTCGAGGACCTGGTGCCGGAATCACTCCCGGAAGATGGTCGAAACGCGATCTCTGGACTGAAATCTCTTGCATTTGTTCAGGAACACAAGAATGTTATCCTGCTCGGGAACTCGGGTACGGGAAAAACTCATATCGCTATTGCTACCGGGGTGCTTGCCTGCGAGCATAATTACCGCGTGATGTTCCGGACTGCTGCTGGACTTGTTAACGAGATGATTGAAGCTCGGCAGGATAACCGTCTGTCGGTGCTTATGCGCCAGTTTAAAAAAGTCGATCTTCTCATTCTCGATGAACTCGGGTATATCACGTTCGATCTGGCTGGCGCTGAACTGGTGTTCCAACTGCTGGCTGCCCGCTATGAAACGTCCAGTACGATCATTACTACCAATCTCTCGTTCTCTGACTGGATAAAAATCTTTCACGATAAGAGTCTGACCGCGGCTATTCTTGACCGGATTACTCACCGCTCGGCCATTGTTAACATGAACGGCGTGAGTTTCAGGAGACGATAGGCTGCGTGAGGTTTATCTGGTTCACTGCCTTTTGTGTTAATAAGGGTGGATCAATTTCGGATTGGCGCTCTGGATCATTTTTGAGTTGGCGAAAACAATTTTGGTGATCCGAAAATCCGGGGAATTCAGAGAAAACGGTAAAATAAGGAGATTTTATCGGAAGGATTAAGCCCGGATTGGATTTTCTCCGTCGTGAAAAAAAATCCGGGCTAATAGCGCCTATTGGGAGGCGAAAGTCCGCCTGAGTCGTACAGGAGCACAGATATTGAAAGGAAGGGCTGTTTTGGGGGTCATGACGGAGATCGGGGTCTCATACCCCCCTTTGGCGTGACACCCGGATCTGCAGGGTGGGGAGAATCCCTGGCCTCACCCTCATACCGCAGGGAATATCCTCCCCGCCGCCACCGTCGTAAATCCTTCCCCCCGACGGTAAACCAGCCACGCAGAGCGCCCTATTCCCAGAAATAAGCCCAATCTGGGGCGCATATAATGCGTTCTAATGCCCCGTATTGCGTTTTGGCGGGCCTTTTTTTCCGACCCCGCCCTTCAGTCCAACCCCCTTCGGCCAAAGGAAAACTCACCCAGATCATAAAAACAGCGCATCGGGCTCTTCCGGCCGAACGGGCGCCTTATAGTTCCCGGATGGAATCCGGGCATTTTGCGGGTTTTTCTGGAAATGGCTCTTTTGGCAAACCGGGCATTTTACGAGGAGATCGGGGGTCCAGCCCACCCTTTTTCATGACCCCCGGATCCACCGGGAGGGGAGTGTCTCTGGCGATGATCCGGGGGGAGCCTTGCGGAAAGACCGGGGGGGAAAATCGTGGGAGAGAGAGAGAGAGACGGCCCGTGATTTTTTTCCAAACTTTTTCCGGGATCCGGTAAAAAAATTTAAATTTTTTTTGAGATCTTTCCCAAAAAAATCTCAAAAAAATCCTGGAAAAACCGGAACACCCGGCCGGAAAAATTTCCGGAATAATTTCCGTGGCGGCAAAGGTTTTTTTCATGAAAAATATTTCACAATCTATTTACCACACCGCACAGAATTTTCTCTCACATGACCGCACGCCCTATCGATCCTGATAGCCGGAGGAGACCGGTCCATGCAGCGATTGCCCAGATATCGGTGCTCGTACTTTTGCTGGTTCTGATGGTGATAGTGCCAATGGTGAGTGCGGCTGAAAATAATATCACATCATCAGATAACAAGGATATCATCATCAAGGTCTCCAACATGGCAGAGGGAGATTTCGTCCTCATGGGAGACATTGCAATGCCAGTATATTCTATTGAAATTCTGGGAAAGATCGTCTCTCAAAATGGTATCAGGACTCTTCAGATAACAAACGGGATCGATGAAAAAAAATGTAGTGTCAATAACGATGGAAAAAATTCTTTCTCATGTGATCTTCCGGTGTATCGGAATACTACAAACTTTACCCTGACGGTTACTGATAATCAGGGAAATCGTGCAATAAAAAATCAGAATTTCACACCTTATTTTGGTCTCCCGCCACCAGACATAATTTTTGTACACGGAGTGGTCCTTGATTCAAAGGGAAATCCTGTTCCCGACGCAGTTCTTACTTTTGAAACTAATACGGATGATAACCAGCTTGTTTTGGTAAATACAACGACCGACGACGAGGGGAAATATTCGATGGAAAAAACATTCGGTTTTCACCAGAAAATAACCGTTCAAAAAGCAGGATATCGAACACTTGTTCAGGAGGAATCGTTCGAAATGTATGGTCATGACATAAATTTCACTCTTCATCCGCAAGGAAATCCGGAATCCGGATTGAATTTTTTTGGTCCAGTGGCAGCGTTGGTGATTTTAGCGATGGCTGCGTCTCTTCGTAAGGATGGATTGTAAAATGTTTACCGATAACGCACAGAATTTTCTCTCACATGACCGCACGCCCTGTCGATCCTGAAAGCCGGAGGAGGCCTCTGAGTATAGCGGTTGCCCTGGTGCTCGTGATGGTGGCGGTGCTGCTGGCAGCGGGGTGCGTCTTACCGGGGTTTGATAATATTACCCAGTTATCACCTGAAGAAAAATACGTTTTTCTTGAGCATCAAACCAATGAGTCTTCCGTAACAATTTCAGGTCATTGTTTTCCAATGAATGGAGATTGTTACTTGGATCCTTCGTCTCCCTATACCATTGATGAAAAAAAGGGCGTGCTTGATGTTACAGATTATCGGAATCAAAAAGAACCGGTCAACGATTCTCTGGTATTGTTCTATGGTGATCAAGATGTCTCTAACAGGCACTGGTGTCATCTTTGCAGTGGATCGTTTCTGTATTCCTTACCATGGCAGTCCGGAAATATCACCATTGAGTCCGTAACGGAAGACGGAACGGTCGCACTTCGCTATGATGATGTACCGATTGTATTGAAGCCAAAAGAACGCTGGGAAAAAATCACCCGCAAAACAAAATACTCACCGCCGCTTCGATCAGCAACCAATAGTATAAAATTTTCTAAAGGGTCAGTATTTATTGGCGAGGACTCCTTTGAATGTACCGAGGAAATCACAATTACCGATAGTATCTACAACGCGGGTGTTTTTGATAAAAAGGGAATTGTTGCCATTGAAACATGATAAAAAAAAAGATCCCACCACGCACAATCCCTGCCCTGCCGTACATTTTTTTACTTTAAAAAAACCATTACAAAAAAAATGATCCCTGATATACTTTTCATCAACTGCGTATATAGGAAGATAAAGAAAAGTATTTTTTCAACAGAAATATTCTGCGGGAACCATTTCATAATGAATATATAGTGTTGTAATGAACGTAGAACTGCAAAGGCCGGGGTCACCAGCTTTGAACGGATGATGACCCCGAACCTGCCCGAGGGCATGTTGAAATCAACTTTTTACTGTAAAAGTTTTTCCATGCCCCTGAATTTGTAACACAATTGGAGGTATGAGAAAATGAAGGACATGAAAAAAGCGATACTGCTGCTCGCAGTTGTATTTACATTGTTCATGGTTATTCCTGCGGTGTCAGCGATAACTGAGGAGAGGATTGTTAATGGCGATTTTGATGATCCCATCAATCCTTCGAATCGCTGGTGGTATGATGGAGATAAATATGGTAATGGGGCTCAGTATGATGTCAGCCGCATTGCCAGTGGAGGACACCCGCAGGGCCCTTACGCACAGTTATATGTTGACAGCGGGATCGGTTCGAGTGGATGGGCCAATGTCAAATTATACCAGACTGAAGTCAATCTCGACGATGTCCCTTCTATAACATTTTGGTATAAATTAGATGAGACAGGATCTCAAGTATCCGGTATGTCGGAAGGGAATATTTATGTTGAAGGCAGTTACGGCCGGCCCCTTGAGGTTGATATAGATAACCAGAATGTGAAAACATTATCGGTATCAAGTAATTCCTGGACTCAAGCCAGTATTCCATTATCCGGGTATCAAGGAAAGCATAAGATAACATTTTATACTGAAATAAGTGGAGCAAAGTATCATAAAATCGGAATTGATTCCGTATCAGCAATAGCGAACATCCCCCCGCCACACATTACCAGTATTTCTCCCACAACAGCGGAAAATTCTGGAATAATCGGTATGACAATAACCGGAACCGGATTCCGACCGGGTGATAACGTTAAATTAAACCGGACCGGACAGGCAGATATAATGCGTACGGATCTGGTGAATCCTTCATCGACACAAATTGGTTGCACTTTTGACCTGACCGGAAAACAACCCGGTGTTTGGAACGTTGTTGTAATGGATGATTATGAACAAGAAGATGTTCTTTGGAATGCATTCACTATTACAACTCAGCCAGTCGTTGCCAACTTCACCGCCGACCCCACGTATGGCACCGCCCCGCTGACCGTCCAGTTCACCGACACCTCGACCGGTTCCCCGACCGGCTGGATCTGGGACTTTGGTGACGGGACGAGTGCGACGGTGCGGAACCCGGGGCATACGTATCTTGCGAACCGGGCATATACCGTGAGCCTGACTGCGACGAATGGTGGCGGGAACGATACGATGACGCGGGGGAACTTTATCTGCGTCGGGGATTGCGGGGATACGATTGGGCTTTACGATAAGAGCAACGGGACATTCTATTTGACAAATAATAATTCTGCAGGTGCTGCAGATATCACTTTCCCATACGGTTGGGTAGATAGTAATGATCTGGTTCCGCTTGCCGGTGACTGGGATGGTGACGGGGATAATACCGTTGGGCTGTACTCAAAAAGTTCCGGGACATTTTATTTAAGGAACATCCACGAGGGTGGTGCGGCAAATATTACTTTCGCATATGGTTGGGTAGATGGTAATGATCTGGTTCCACTTACGGGTGACTGGAACAATGATGGGATTGATACTGTCGGGCTGTACTCAAAAAGTTCCGGGACATTTTATTTAAGGAACATCCACGAGGGTGGTGCGGCAAATATCACTTTCCCATTCGGCTCACCGAGTACAACTGGAGATCTGGTCCCGTTGACCGGCCTTTGGGTATAATTTTTGGATTGCCGGTTTTTCCTGCAATTCATTTCAGATCAACCATTTTTTTTTAATTTTCTACAAGACCTTCAATAAAAAAATAGATGAAATGGAAAACCACAGATCACACCTATCTGTAACAAACCAAATTCCTTTTTCCAGAGAAAATCCCCCCTCCCTCACCTTTATCCTCCTCCTCCCCCAACACTCCCGCATGACACCGGAACAAAATGCCGTCGCAACCGTTGCCGACCTGATGGCCCTTGCTGCACGGACTGCTCCCAAGGGAAAGGGTGTGGACACACTGGAGATCGTGGTCCTTGCAAAAAAGGACATGAAGAAACTCGCGACCCGGCTCGAAAAGCTCGGAAACGACCGGGTGATCGGCTTCTTCCTCCGGGACGCAAAGAACCTCGCGGCATCGGACGGCTGCGTGCTCATCGGCTGCCGGGGCCGCGAAGTTGCCGGCATCAACTGCACCGGATGCGGGTATGCCACCTGCGCTGACTTCACGAAAGCGGGAAAGAAGAAAGCCGCAAAGGGGGCGCCGTTCGAAGGCCCGAACTGCATCCTCCGCATGGCCGACCTCGGGATCGCAGTTGGCTCGGCAGTCAAAACCGCCCAGATCCACAATGTCGATAACCGTGTTCTCTATTCCGGTGGCGTTGCCGCACGCGACCTCGGCCTGTTCAGCAAAGACTGCACGGTCGTCTACGCGATCCCGCTCTCGGCAACCGGGAAGAATATTTTCTTCGACCGGCCATCCTCCCACTAAATTTTTCCCGTGCCCGACCATCCCGATTACGGGCGGTTTTTTTTAATCCCCTGACGATCCATCGGAAACGGATACGATACTTTTTTTCCCTCACCTCGCATAACAGGACTTGTTACCTATGGCGATTATGAAGATACGCGGGGGCGACCTCGATCTCGTGGAGTACGAGTTCCTGACCTTTCCCCCGGGAAAAAACCTCAAGACGCTCGGCTTTGAAAAGAAGAAGTTCGCGCTTAAACCGGTGAAGGGAACCGTTCACGTGCAGGCACCCGCACGGATCCACCTTACCGTCCTTGACATGAACCGCTTTGCCCCGGACCATGCCGGCGGTGGCGGGATCGGGTTTGCGATCCAGTGTTACTGCACCGCTGAAGTCAGCTGCACGAAAAAAGAGGTCTCCGTTGATTACGGCCGGGCTGCCATTATCGAGAACTTTGTGGCAGTATTCAGAAAGGCGGTCGGTTACCCCGGCGGTTTTAAGATAAAAATTACCGACCACCAGCACCAGCATGTCGGCCTCGGTTCAACGAGCACGGTCATGATCGCGGTTGCAACTGCCATGAACGAGGCTGTCGGTTCCCCGCTTACCAATACCCAGCTCCGACATCTCATCGGCCGCAACTACTGCGAAGAGACCGCGGACGGCAACATCGCGTTCGGATTCGAGACCGGTGTCGGTCCGGCCGTCAGCACCTATGGCGGCATGGCAGTCATGGGCGATGAACTCGCGCTCGCGTACCACCACCCGTTTGCCGAAGGAAAGAACGTATTCATCATCATTCCCCCCATCACCATCTCATCGGCC
>JBAZHD010000124.1:0-8534 GCA_041652515.1 Methanoregula sp. | reverse complement strand
CTTAAACTGCTCATCGCCCGGCAGGTACCTGATTACATTCGCAGCTGCGGCATTACGCAGCGCAAGTTCGGATGCAGCACTGGCAAACGCAACCTTCTTTGCGGCAAGCTTCGTGCGCAGGGCTTCGGGTGCCTCATCGAACTTGTTCCCCACGACCAGCATCGGTTTTGAGATCTTCACGATCTCCGCGCAGAGCGGGACAAGGTCGTCAATCGATGCATGGACGAAATCGATCCTGAGCTTCAGTTCCAGGTCGCGCACATCGTCCACAGTAATACCCATACCAACGAATATCTCGGCAATTCCCTGCTGGATCGCCGCACCCTTTCCCTGTGACCCGCGACTGATCCGGGTCCAGTGCTTGTCGAGGATCCCATGGACCCACATCGTCATCTCGAACAGGAGGAAGGAAACATCGACATCCGGATCATGGTTGCCGACACCGACGGGGTTCCCCTCGCTGTCCGTCCCGCCACTGGCATCGATGATATGCAGGATTGCATCTGCCTGCCTGAGGTTGTCGAGGAACTGGTTACCCAGCCCCTTGCCCTTGTGGGCATCAGGCACGAGCCCGGCAACATCGATGAGGTTGACCGCAACAAAACGGTTGCCGTCAACGCAGTGCCTGCACTTGACATCCAGATCGGCACAGGCACATTTTGTCCGAATATACGCAACGCCAAAATTCGGGTTAATCGTCGTGAACGGGTAGTTGGCAATCTCGGCATGCGCCATTGTGGCAGCCTTGAAAAAGGTTGATTTTCCGCAGTTGGGTTTTCCCGCAAGGGCAAGGGTGATCATGGCAATTCCTCTGGGTTATTTGGGATAATATGTCCGAAAAAAAAATCCGGACAGAACCTCACCAAAGCTTTTCATCCCGGTTTATTAAAAGGTACTTATGACGTTTGTTGAGAAAAAAACCTGGTACTTCGATAAACCAGGGCCGGCCAATACCGCGGATGCCGCAAAGGTTGCTATCGGGCGGGCAAAGGAGTTACAGATCCAGACCATTGTCGTTGCAAGCACTTCGGGAAAAACAGCAGAAGTTTTCCATGAGGCGATGAAGGGATCAGGGATCGACCTTGTTGTCGTAACCCATGTCATGGGGTTTTCAAAACCGGGGGAATGGGAGTTTTCAGATGACATTGCCCGGAAGCTGCGAGCAGAAGGAGTGAAGATCGTCACCGGTACCCATGCACTTTCCGGTCTTGAACGGGCGCTCTCCCGTTCACCAAAAATTGGCGGGGGATCGCGGACAGACGCAATTGCCGAAGCACTCCGCCGTATCGTTGCAGTCGGCCTGAAAGTCGCAGTAGAGTGCGTGCTGATCGCCGCGGACCAGGGAACGGTTGGTGTTGATAAGGAAGTCATCGCAGTCGGCGGGACTGCCAGCGGTGCGGATACCGTCTGCGTGATCCGGCCGGCATATACGGCTAATTTCTTTGACCTGCAGGTCCGCGAGATCGTTGCCATGCCAAGGGTACGGTAACAATGGCGATAACGGAACTCAAAGAAGCAGTCGGGCTCCTTGCCCGTATGCCGCTCTTATGGATACCCGGCATTGTCGGGGGAGCTTTTGCCGCGGTTATCTGGCTGACCCTTTTTATTTCAGGGGCATTCTTCACCAGCCGTCTCCTCGTCATCTTATCTCTCGTACTGCTCTTCTTCATCACCGGCATGTTATCGATCATCCGGAATAACGAAGCGACAGGCAGGAAACTTCTGGAAGGCGGGCTGAATTATTACTTCCGGGTGCTCCTTCCCACGATCGTGATCGGGTTTTCACTCATGATCGTCTTCATCATCTGTTCCATCCTGTTCGCCATTCTCGGGCTTGGATCTGACATCGAACTGATAACCGTCCTCACGTTCGGGATGATGATCCCGACCCTGATGCTCACCTTCTTCTTTGATACAGCCGCGGTTTTTGAGGACCGGAAGGTCTTCGAATCTATCCGGAGGAGTATTCTGCTCGTATCAGAACATATGATGGACGTGCTTTCATTTTTCATCGTGTCCGCATTCCTGTGTGCAGGGATACTGTTCGGGCTGATGATTGTCTGGGAAGCGATCCTGTTCGACAAGCTCAAACCCATTATGGACTTCACGGATGCCGAGCGGGCGGCATTTACTCCCGACCAGCTCTTCGCAATGATCGGGCAGGACGGGATGTGGGTGACGGCAATAATACTTTTTATCGGAGTACTCATCGTCCTTCCCATCCTGTACAGTTACAAAGCATGTTTCTTTAAAAAAATGGCAAGCAACACCGTCACGATTGAACAACAGACCATCGGCGAATACGACAGTAAAGGCCGCTGGTATAAATACTGATTTTTAACACTTTTTTCTTTTTTTTAGCTCGGCGGGGGGATTTTGCTGACCGTAATAACAGAATTTTTTTTTTATGAAAATTTTTACTCTGGATAAACACACATGAACCGATCCGGTTCACACCCCAGTTATGAAAATCAGCAATAATTTTTTCAACCGTCCTGATCCGCCGCGGGGGCGCCCCGCCGGGGGCGGCGGCGTTTATCGTATTCGGGGGCATGGGGGTCGGGGCCCCCATCAGTAATTCCTGATAAGGCCAATTTTCCGGGGAAATCCACTATTCATACTGATGATTACCCCCTTGCGCCAGCCCTCCCCCCATTGAGGGCGGGGGCGCATTGCGATGTCTCGGAAATTCCAGTACAGAAATCCTCTGCTTTTTTGTATTGGGGATACAGCACTATCATCACTGCAGCGCCTCATTGGAGGAGGCCGAAGCCAGTTGAGCGTCAGGTCCGGGTAAATTATTTCTCATAAAAATCACGTTAGAAGATATTTGATGGGGGCTGATGCCCCCATACCCCCATTGCGATGATTGCCGCCGCCCCCGCGGGGGCGCTCCCGCGGCGGCTTCAATTCCCTGTTTTCCCAGAAACCGACCTAGCCGTGCCGTACCGAGGCCCTGAAGCGGGGAGCCCTCCCAACATCCAGTATTTACAAGATTTTCATGCTTCAGGTATGAACCGGATCGGTTCATGTGCGTTTCAACAGAACAAAAGTATCGTCTGAATTATTGTCAGGACATTTCCCGTGCTGCATTTTTCTCCAGTCAGATGATTACCCGGTCAGATGAACCCACTGCCGGCGAGAGCCAGGTACAGGGCACCAGCAAAGATACCGCCGCCGAGCGTGGCAAGCAGGTTGGTCCCGGCATTTCCCCAGAATCCCCGGTTCTCAAACGTCGCACCCAGGACACTGTCGATGTTGGTACCAACGAAACCGGTTAGGGTACATATCGCCATCTCCGTGGGAGTGATAACATTGAGGAGCATTGCAACAGCCGAGACAAAAAAACCGCCAAAGAGCGCCACCGTTTCACCGGTGAGGGTGATCCCGCCATTGGTACCGACAGGAACCTTCCTTAACGTTGTAATCATGCGCGGGATACCGCCGGTCACCCCAATCTCGCTTGCCAGGGTATCAGCTGCCGCTGTCGCAACGCAGCCCACGTACATGACAACAAAAATCGGCTGCTGGAAAACACCGAACAGTACGGCAGCGGCAGCAGCAACGATACCGTTGGCAAAGACATTGCGGTATCCCCGCGCACCGCTCTTGCCCTGCTCAACCCCGATCCTCTTTTTATATTCGAATTTATACTTCGTTGCTGCCGATCCGAGGATAAAGAACGCAAGCATGATCAAAAACCATTGGGGGCCCTGCGGTCCCGCAAAGACCAGCAGGATAATGCCGACCAGGGCAGCAGAGAAGAGCCCGGAAAGATCGGCGGTTCTTGCCCGGAACGCAAAATACCCGAACGTGAACCCGACAATCACTGCTGCAACGACCATCTGGAGATCCGCCTTGTAATTCAGTTCCTTGATCAGCCACATGGTCATCGCAATCCCGATGCCCTCGATCACGAGCGAGTCCTCGTACCTGAGTAAGATGACCTTGAGGAGCACCGCTGCAATGATCCCGAAAATTATCGTGAGGATCGCCCGCTCGTTCAGGTATGCCATGACAAGAACGCCGGCCCAAGCGGTCGAGATGATATAATAGAGATAGGTATTCAGGTCATCCGCACTGGTCTGGAAGACGAGCTCCCCGAGAACCAGCATGGCAAGCGTTGTTGCAAAAACAAAGAACGGTAAAAGACCGGTGCCGTAAAGTGCTGCAAGGGCACAGAATGTGTAGGTCAGGTATTTCGTATCGAAAAACCGCCAGAGAATAAGTGCATAAAGGGTAACGACAAGACCCAGCAGCCATGGTGGCTGGAGATACGGACCAATCAGGATGGCACCACCGACCAGTGCTGCCGCAAATCCCAGGCCCCGCTGTCGCTGCATTGGTCAGTACTTTCTTTTGAGAGTAAAAAAGAGTTTTATTGAGACCGTGGATATTCCAGATCGCTGAAAATGCCGTGTTATCCAATCTATAGCAGGCTGGATACGATCACTATATTTTATTCCACATCCAACCTTGTCCCGAATGGTGCCATCGGATCAACTGCCAAAGAACTATGATTTCGCTGAAGTGGAGGAACGCTGGCGAAAGACATGGCGTGATGAGGATAACTATTTTGACAAAATATCGAAAAAACCCCAGTTCGTGATCGATACACCCCCGCCGTACCCGACCGGAAATTTCCATATCGGGAATGCGCTGAACTGGTGTTATATCGACTTCTTTGCCCGGTACAAGCGGATGAAGGGATTCAATGTCATGTTCCCGCAGGGCTGGGACTGTCATGGGCTCCCGACGGAAGTCAAGGTTGAGGAACTCAACCACATCACCAAGAACGATGTCTCAAGAGAAGAGTTCCGGAAGATGTGCCGGGATCTTACCATAAAGAACATCGAGGCTATGCGCATCACGCTGCGGAAGATGGCGTTCTCCACGGACTGGAGCAACGAGTACATCACGATGATGCCGGAATACTACAGCAAGACGCAGCTCTCGTTCCTCCGCATGCTCGCGTCCGGCTACATCTACCAGAGCGAGCACCCGGTCAACTACTGCACCCGCTGTGAAACGGCAATCGCATTTGCGGAAGTATCCTACGAGGACCGCGAGACAACGCTCAACTACTTTGATTTCGACGGCGTGGAGATTGCCACCACCCGTCCTGAGCTCCTTGCTGCCTGTGTGGCCGTTGCCGTGCACCCCGGCGACGACCGTTACCACAATCTGAAAGGTAAATCCATGAAAGTGCCGCTCTTCGGCCACGATGTCCCGGTCGTGCAGGACGAGGCAGTTGATCCCGCGTTCGGCTCCGGTGCCGTGATGATCTGTACCTTCGGCGACAAGCAGGATGTCCACTGGTGGAAACAGCACAACCTCGCGCTCCGCAAAGCAATCGATCGCCAGGGTAAGATGACCGATATTGCCGGCAAATACAAGGGCCTGAACACCTCCGACTGCCGTAAGGAGATTCTAGCCGACATGCAGGCGCAGAAGATCCTGAAGAGGCAGGAGAAACTTGCCCAGCGCGTAGGCACCTGCTGGCGCTGCAAGACTCCGATTGAGATCCTTTCAGAACGACAGTGGTTTGTGAAGATCAAGCCGGATGAGATCCAGAAGGCCGCCCACGAGATCACCTGGTTCCCCGAACACATGCTCCTGCGGATGGAGAACTGGGTCCAGCAGATGGAATGGGACTGGTGCATCTCCCGGCAGCGGATCTTTGCAACCCCGATCCCGGTCTGGTTCTGTACAAAGTGTGGCGAGATGGTTGTGCCGGATGAGAAGGATCTTCCGGTCGATCCGACCCTGGTAAAACCCAATCACCCGTGCAAAAAATGCGGCAGCTCTTCGTTCTCGGGAGAAGTGGATGTGCTCGACACGTGGATGGACTCATCCATCTCGGTCCTGAACGTGACCGGCTGGGACGGCAACGGTAACCCGCCCTTCTTCCCTGCCCAGATCCGGCCGCAGGGTCATGATATTATCCGGACATGGGCGTTCTACACGATCCTCCGCTCGGTTGCAATCACCGGCCGGAAACCCTGGGACGAGATCCTTGTCAACGGAATGGTTCTTGGCGAGGATGGATTCAAGATGAGCAAGAGCCGGGGCAACATCATCGTGCCCGAAGAGATCCTGGTCAAGTACGGGGCAGATGCACTCCGGCAGTGGGGCGCGATGGGTGCGGCGACCGGCTCCGATATCATGTTCAACTGGAACGACGTTGTCGCGGCATCGCGGTTCCAGACAAAGATGTGGAACATCGCCAAGTTTGCCCTGATCCAGCTCGGGAAGGATGGCTTTGACAAGAACGCCCCGGTCACTGCGCTGGCCGACCGCTGGCTCCTTGTCCGGCTCTCGGACACGGTTGAAGCCGTCAGCAATGCGATGGAGGCATACCAGTTCGATGCTGCACTCAAGGCGATCCGCGAGTTTGCATGGGACGTGCTTGCCGACAATTATATCGAACTCGTCAAGGGCCGGCTCTACCAGCAGGACGCGAGCCGGAAGAGCGCATGCCTCGTGCTCCACACCGCATTCGATGCCCTCTGCCGGCTGCTCGCCCCGTTCACGCCTTACTTTGCAGAGGAGTGCTACTCGTATCTCGGTGACGGCGGGAGCGTCCACAAGCAGCTGTGGGTTTCCTTCACCTACGATGATGAGGCCGCACGGCGCGAAGGGGACATGGTCGTCCAGGTTGTTGCCGAAGTACGGAAGTACAAGCACGACAACAATATGGCCCTCAATGCCCCGCTCGGCAGGGTTACGATCTATGCGCCGCACACGGTCGATGACGAAGGCGATACCGGCCGCACCCTTAACGCGGATGTCCACTGGCGCACGGACGTGGCAAAGCTCGATCGTGCTGTCACGGATGTCGAGTTCAACCGCTCCGTCATCGGCAAGACGTTCCGCAAGGATGCACAGGCATTCATGGATGCCGTGAAGGCATTGTCGCCTGCTGAACTTGAGAAGCCGCCAAAGACTCTGAAGGTCAATGGTGCGGATATCGAGGTTCCTGCGGATGCATTTACACCGAAATTCTCCTATATGGAAGAGGGCGCGAAGGTGGATGTTCTCACGATTGGCAATGTCATTGTGACGATCGCGAAGAAGTGAGATTATTTAATCACTTTCTCTCTTTTTTTGATATAACATACTGTTAACGAAAAAAAATTACAAAACTACATCTTATTAGATACTGGAAAAAAAACGGCCAACCCATATAGGTATATTGCCACACATATAGCCGCACCAATAAACGACAATGCAACCCAAAGTATTCGTAACCAAGACGGGCTAGATTTCTGAGTGAACAATAACGGATACATGGTCAACATTGCAACAAGAGCTGTGAGAAAAATTATGATAGTATTTGAATACACAGCGGGGTCTGTCGTTTCTGTCACCCTATGTCTTTATACTTAATATTGCGGGGAATATTACAAGGATAAACAAACCAAGGATTGCCAAGATGACAAGGGCTGTAATCACCATTCTGATCATATCCATGTCGATTAATGGGCTTGAACCCCCCCTTCCGTTTGACATTTTTTAATTCACCTAAATATGATTGGGTGTTTGATTATTTATATTTGTCTAATAGTATAATAGTATAATGCAGTTATCTCATTACGTCATAATCTGTATGAGATGGATTATTATGCAACCGAGATCTTTTCAATTTACGAGCTCGGTATTCCCGTTGTATCTTTCGCGTGTATTCTTTTTCCGCTTAGTCGACAGACTCATCGCTGTTTTGAAAAAAAATCACCTTACTCAAAAGAGTTGATGGGGCTTTGCCCCAAACCCCGTAAACGAGCACTACCGCCGCCCCCGACGGGGCGCCCCCGCGGCGGATCAATGAGCGGCAATCAAGGGGAGAAGTCATTACCTGAACCCTTCAGAGGTCATTTTCGCTTCCGTTCCCTCATTTTTCCGGCACTTTTGACATTGTTTCGTCATTTTTTAACACCATTGTTTGAGGAGACGCCCGTTTCAGCCTCCGATTGTTGGGAATCAATTGTTTACCGGTCCTGAAAATGAGGGCGATAGCACTATTACAGCGGAGGTTCTGTGGAGGCACAGGCTGGGGGCTGTCTGGAAAAAGGGGTAGCGGACTGCCTAACACACAATATGGCACGTCGTATCGCGCTTGAAAAAAAGTAACTGAAGCCGCCGCGGGGCGCCCTTCGGGGCGGCGGCCGTTTATCATAATAGGGGGTATGGGGGCATCAGCCCCCATCATAGATCATACTCATTTTCCCATCACGAATCGATCTCCGGAAAAATTTTTTCAATCGACCCTCAGATCGCGTTTGAAATTTTTCAATCGCGATCCGATCGTTAAGCCGGAACGCCCACGCCGTAGACCGTGAAAAATAGTAGGTTGTACACCCGAATTGTAGGATAATTATCCTACAATAGCCTCCATAATTAACAACATTTTTTCGCGATAAAAAGTTTTCAGCAGACTCTGCTGCAAAAAAGTAAACGAGATCAGATTACTTCTTCCGGCCCTTCCGCCTCTTCTTCCCCGCCGCCCACTCAATCCGGATCGCATCCGCGACAAA
>JBAZHD010000123.1:0-8670 GCA_041652515.1 Methanoregula sp. | reverse complement strand
ATATGAGCCCACCCCGCCTCAGGGCCCCTCACGGGGCACGGCGGGTCAGAATACTGGTTCGCAAAAGTGAATCTGAAAAACCCCTGACGATCTCATTTCACCTTGAGAAAAAAGACTTGAGGCCGCCGCGGGAGCGCCCCCGCGGGGGCGGCGGCACCAATCATAATTGGGGGGTATGGGGGCATCAGCTCCCATCTTTGAATTATAATCAGAACGAAAAAATTACCCGTACTTCGCCCGGCTCAGCTCGAACACCCGCTGCCCGGTCTTCTCCCCGATCCCCTTCACAGCAACCAGCTCCTCCAGTGAAGCGTTCACAATTCCCTGAACAGAACTGAAATGAGCAAGCAGCAGCCGGGCATTCTTCATCCCGATCTCCGGGAATGCCGACACAATATATTCCTGGTCCTCGCGGACAGAGCGGTGGATCTTATGGGGGTGCACCTTCCGCTCCCCGCGTTCCCCCTCCTCGCGCCGGGCAAGCACCATGAGCATCTGCGCCGTCTCCTGTTCATCGCGGGTGAAGAGAACCGAGACCCCCATATCTACCGTGAGTGCTGCCAGAACACCCCGGATCGCGTTCGGGTGGATATCCCGCTGGGTGAAGAGGTCGCCGCCTTCGATGATCATGACCGGGCGGATGACCGCGTCCGCCATCGCCTTGACCTGCCCGAGGAGATCCCGGTTGACGAGCGTGTCCACGAAATCCCGTGCTGTCTTGCGTTCCACGAGGATCCGGTCACCGATTGCATAATCACCGTATGCGAGCCGTTCGAGCCGGATTGCTGCGCTCATGGTGGAGAGTACCTCCACGACTTTCGAGGAGGTCTCGCGGTCATCGATGACGATCTTCGGGCCCTGCGGGGTGAACTCTTCGATACTGGCCTGCTCGACCGCAACCGGCCGGGGGACGGACGATGTCATATTCCCCATCGACCGCAAGCTCTTGTGCATCATCTTCTCTTTTGCTGCGCTGACGTGCCGGAACACCTCATCGGACGTGTCTTTGGTGACCAGGACAACGACCCGGCCGGCACCGGACCGGCCGGTCCGGCCCTTGCGCTGGATGGAACGGATCTCGGACGGCACCGCCTCGTAGAAGATGACCATGTCGGTGGAAGGTACATCGAGTCCCTCCTCACCGACCGATGTCGCGATAAGGACCTTGAACTCTCCTTCGCGGAAGCGGGTCAGTGCGGCTATCTG
Source organism: Methanoregula sp. (assembly GCA_041652515.1). Classification (GTDB taxonomy): domain Archaea; phylum Halobacteriota; class Methanomicrobia; order Methanomicrobiales; family Methanospirillaceae; genus Methanoregula. Next base: position 7,464 of record JBAZHD010000123.1, on the reverse strand, counting down.
CTTCTTCTGGGAGAGCCCCTTCTCGGAGTCCTTGGTAGCCTGTCCCACGAACCGTTCGCAGGCAATACCGTGGGCAGTGAGGAAATCGACCAGCTGCTGCACGGTATCGCGGTACGTGGCGAAGACGATGATCCGGCTGTCGGGGTGCGTTTCCAGTTGTTCCCGGACAAGCCCGAGAGTAATCTCCACCTTCGGGTGCAGTTCCTTTGTCCACTCCATCGACCGTTCGAAGAGCTCGCGGAAGGACTGGTCGGCCGCGAGCCGCTGGCTTGCTTTGCTCCCCCCGGAACCGGTACCTTCTGCAATCAGTTTTGCAAGATAGCCCTTGAGCACCGTACTTCCCTGCGACTCGGCAAGCATGACCGCGTGCTTCAGCTTCATGCACTCGGCGTACACGGAAGCAGCCGAGTAGCCGGCGGGATCCCGGTTTGCAATCCGCTGCTGGATCTGGGCGTTGATCGCATTGAGCTCCTTCATCGAGAGTTTTTCCCGCTTGGGGACAGTGAAGTGGAGCGATGCAAGCAGGGCGAGCCGCTCTTCAATAAGCCCGTTGATGACCAGGATCGCGGACCTGAGATCCGGCGGGAGATCGATGCTGATGAACTCCATGTCCCGCTCGAACACGTACGGGCGGACATCCGGATCGTTCTCGGTCCGGGTCTCGACATGCTCGATCCCGAGGTTCGAGCAGACATCCTGCACCTTCTCCTGCACGCCGCCGGGGGATGCGGTCATTGCGAGAAGGAGCGGCTTAGCGGCAGTGGAAAGGTAGCGCTGGGCAAGGAAGACGTAGGCGTAGTTCCCCACAGCCCGGTGACATTCGTCGACAATCATCAGCGTGACATCCGCAAGCGTATACCGCCCGGCGATCAGGTCGTTCTTGATGACCTGCGGGGTTGCGAGAATGACCGTTGCCCGCTCCCAGTCCGCGGTACGCTCGGGTGGCGGGGCGTCACCGGTGAACATTACGAACGGTGACGATATGGATTCGCCTTCGGGTTTCACCAGGAGGTACTTCTCGAAGTAACGGAGGTGCTGCTCCACGAGCGGTTTCGTCGGGGCGAGCATCAGGATCTTGCCCTTCTCGTTGTAGAGCCGGGAGGCGGCGACGAGCAGGGCGACAGCGGTCTTGCCAAGGCCGGTGGGCAGGATCACCATGGTATTGGCGTCCAGCGCTTTCATAGCAATGGAGAGCTGGTACTCGCGTGACTCGAGGCTGTCCGGCAGGATGAGGGGGTGGCTGATGCAGCTCATTGGTTGGTGAGAGGTTTGGTCTCGCAGGGTAATATAGGGAATTGTGAGCCGGGGAGGGACGGCAGCCCTCATCACAAAGTTCCTGCAAAAAGGATTATTATCTGTTTTACGGCGTTCCCGGATCAGAATTATTCCCGTTCAGAATCGCCGGGGAATCGAATATCCCCGCGCAGCCAGCATCGATATCAGTTGTCCCGGGTCATCGGTGATAATGCCGTCCACGCCCCAGTCGATCATCCTTTCTACGGTCTGCCGGTTGAACGCGGTACCGCTGTGCTCCGGCCGTGTCCATACAACAACCTTCAGCCCCAGCCTGTGCGCTTCATCCAGTGCCTCTTTTGTCAGCTCAGCGTCTTCCGGATCCCAGCACCTGCCACCCAGGGTCTTGACCATGTAAGGAATGGAATTATTATAATCCTTAACCAGTTTTCCGCCGGTCCATAATCCGGCGATGGCCGGGTCCTCGTCAAAAAAACTGTATTCATTACCGGGTTCGTTGTCTGATGAGGTCAGGTACGCTGTAGCAACCGTTCCATCCAGTTTTTGCAGTTCGTACAGGCAGCGCCAGTCAGCTGACTGGATTTCACAATTTTGCGTTATGCCTTCATCGTCCAGCACATCATACAGCGCCCTTGCGAACTGCTTCGGAGTATACGTCCAGTTGTCGTGCGCAGGATCTGTTTTAAACTCGATCTGGAACCCGACTTTACCCCCGCTGACAGAATTGACCTGCCGGATTACATCCTTTAACAATGGCATGCGAACCCCATCCATCTGGTATTGTCCGGGAAAATACGCAGCATAGGGGCTTTCAGGGTTAAGACGGCCGACATCATACTGCTGCAGTTCTTTGTAGGTCATGTTTCTGACAAGGTATGGCTGGATAAAATCATTCAGATCTTCCGCCGGGATATTCTGAAGCATGGCTGCACGACCGGGTGCAGGGAATTTCCCGTCGGGACCCCGGACAATGTCGGGATTAAGCCAGATATCGTTCGATACGACCAGTTCCCCGTCCTTGTCCATGACAACATCCATATCCACCCAGTGTGTCCCGACAGCCAGCCCGGTCACGTAGCCGGGCAGGGTGTTCTCCGGAGCAAAACTTCGGGCCCCGCGATGAGCATACACCTGGATGAATTTTTTACCATCCGCCAGCGGTGTTGGTCTTCCGACAAATGAGGCTGTTGTGCCGAGGGTCGCTTTGACATCGCTGCCAGCGTTATCCGGCGTATTATGCACCGGTGTACCGGTGCATCCGCAAAACATGACTCCAATCACAATTCCGAGACAGAATATCAGGTATGGCCGGTTCATACAATAAAAACAGGTTTCGCAGGAATATTATTTTTTGGCGGACCAGGGATCCCCCGGATTTTCTTCCTGGTCAATTTCATTGTCGATCCATTTGTCACCGGTTCAATATCAGCGATAGCAAATCCTTTTTGAGACTGTGCACGTTGGCACAGATACCGGATATGTTAAATCGCAGAATCATTTCGACTCATTCAAATCACAGAATGAACATAACTTATATTTCGGAGAATCAATGGATCCCCATTCAGCACTTCCTCCGGAAGAAAGATTCCTGGCAAGAATTTTTGGAAATCTGGTTCACCCGGTCGATCACTTCCGGAGATATCGCGATGAACCGTTCAGAAGCTCATTCTGGTATTACCTGAAAATTCTCGTGATCGTGCTCATCCTCGAGCTCGGAGTCATGATCCCTCTTGCACTGATGCCGGAATCGCGGGAGGATTTTTTGGCCGGCGCCGGATTTGCTGGATATTCTCTGCAATCGTACCTTACAGAACTCGTATTTTTTTCTGTACTTGCATTTTTTTGTCTGCTCATTGCCGTAGTTCTTGACGGATCGATCACCCATATTGCAGTTTTCATCGCCGGGGGAACGGGGGGTTTTACAAAGACCGTCCAGGCTATCATGCTCTCCTATGTTCCCGCCCTTTTATTAGAGGTTTTTACATCTGGCTTGATTCTTTTTATGGCAATTATTCTCTTCGGTATTGGAGCACGGTTACTTCTTCTCGTTTTAATCCTCCTTTATCTCACCCTGTTCACAATTTCATTGATGTGGAGTACGGTTGTCAGGGTTGTCGCTTTGCGGGAGTTCCAGGAAATCTCTACAGTACGGGCGATAATCGCCGCGGCCTTTACCCTTATCGTCATTCTGACCATTGTGGGAATTATCGTTGGAACAGTAGTGGTTAGCGGGCTGGCTTACCGGACGGACGCTCCGGTCGGCGTCGTCGCGGGCAAGGAGGCTCCGGCCAAAGACTGGCTCCCTCTGGCGCAGGATGTTATGAAAGCGAAGGACAGCAACGCGGTGCTCATCACAGTAGGTGGCCGCAGCGACACCGCGGGAGTCAGCCTCCCCCTGGATGGCAGGTGCCACGTCTGGACGTACGAATATGCCTCGAAAGCCGAAGATAAACTCTACATCGTCACGGTACGGGACGGCTCGGTGGACGATGTCCGGACCGTAGCGCTGAGCAGTCGCAGTGTGGAGCCCATCCTCTACAAATACGGCGATCCCGCCATCCGATCATGGACGGTGGACAGCGATCAGGCAGCCGCCGTTGCCAGCGAGAAGTATCAGGAGCTGAAAGGCAATCAACCTCCGGCAAGCGCCGCTTACAAGCTATCGCTGAACTCGTGGCATAAGCTGGCGTGGACTGTCTACAACTACGATGAAACCACCAGGGTCACGGCCAATATCAGCGTTGATCCCGAAAGCGGCACGGTCGTCCACTCCTGGGCGCCATAAGCCGCGAGGTGTGACCAGCGCCCGCCGGGAAAACACCTTCATCGCGTTGTTATTGGACCCACCTCTTGCGGGGATCAAGAAAACTTCAGGGGAAAACCTTTTTTTCGCAAAGATTCATGATCAAGGTCGTTGAGGCCGCCGCCGGGCGCCCTTTTTAGCCGGAGGATCTGGACCGTTTCGCAGTGCAGCAGACGAATTACCTTGAGTCTATGAAAATCAATACCCTGCCAGATTACGATGAGGATTTGCGATTTGTTACAAATAGTATGATTCCAGCCCCACACATCATGAAAGAGGTAAGGAGAAATATCCAGAAAAATGGACTCAAAACGAAAAAAACCACACCAGCAGCGAATAACGTAATTCCCTGATTCCTGTAATTATCACGAATATCGGGAAGCTGGCTTCCGCAATGGATACATCGGATTGCATTTTCCTTCATCTCCTTTCCGCATTTGGGACACAATATCATTGCAAAAGATACAGTTGTTAATTATGAATATAATGTTAATTATGCAAATTTCTATTGCGGCAAACAAAAAGACGAATATGCCACAATCACCGAATTCTCCCAGAATGGAGATAATTACACAACGAGGCCTTTGGAGGGGCGGCCAAGCAAACCCAATGAATGTGGAAGAATAGCTACAACAAAGGCTCGCCAAAAACTCAAAAAAACAAGAATTACAGACACCAGTGTTCAAAAAAAAAAATTACGAGATCGTTTCAAACGTTTTCGTTCCCTCAACCAGCGCACTGACAATCGCAGGCAAATCGCTGATCGCAATCCGCACCTGCTTCATGCTGTCGCGGTCGCGGAGGGTGACGGTGTTATTCTCCTTCGTGTCATAATCAACAGTAACAGCGAACGGCGTACCAATCTCATCCTGCCGGCGGTAACGACGCCCGATAGCCCCGCTGTCATCGTATTCCGCCATGATGCCGTGCCGGTGGAATGTCCGTGTAATCCCTTCGGCAATCTCCTCGAGCCCGTCGCGGGTCATCAGCGGGAAGACCGCGACCTGGATCGGGGCCACTTTCGGGGAGAACCGCATCACGACCCGTTTCTCGCCGTCTGCAGTGTCCTCGTCATAGGCCTGTTCGAGCACCGCGTAGCACATACGATCGATACCGTAGGAAGGTTCGACCACGTGCGGGATGATGTCCTCGCCCCGGACATCGATGATCTCGTCCCGGACCTCGAAGAGGTTCGCCGGGATATGGATCGTCTCGCCGTCAACCACAACGTCCGCACCGTCTTTGGTGGGAACCGCAGTTTCCAGTTCGGTAAAGATCGTCTTTGCCTTGTTCCGGTACTGTTTGCCGAGCACTCCCATGTTGGGGATAATGCGCCGGCGTGGGACTTTCCGTGGCTCATCGTACTGGATGAAGACGGTCATGGGTGTCCCGCTCTCCTTTGCGTGAGCCTTCAGGTCGTAATCAGTGCGGTCGGCAAGGCCAACGGTCTCAACCCAGCCGAAGCGGTCGGAGAGGATCTCCGCATCCCAGCAGTCGGTGGCATAGTGCGCCCGCTCGTCGGGGAGGTGCTGGCGGAAGCGGAGACGTTCCGGTTTGATCCCGATAGAGACCAGCATCTCGTGGGTGAGGGCAACATAGTAAGCGAGGTACTCGTTTGCAATCACGCCCTTGTCCACGGCTTCCCGCATCGAGAGCGTGACTGCGTCCTCGCATTTCTGCTGCTGCACCCAGGTGAGGAGCGGCATCTTATAATCCGCGTATCGCTTGAACCGGGGGTGCCGGTTCTTCTCGGCCGGGTGGACGAAGATCTCTGCCTCGGCCTGCGTGAACTCCCTGAGTCGGATCATGCCCTGTCGGGGCGAGATCTCGTTCCGGTAGGATTTGCCGATCTGGACGGCCCCGAACGGGAGCTTGTCGCGGTAGAACCGGAGAAGACGGGAAAAGTCCACGAACATTCCCTGTGCCGTCTCGGGCCTGAGATATCCCGTCCGCTGGGAACCGGGGCCGATCATGGTCTTGAACATTAAGTTGAACCCGAAGACTTCAACCTTGCCGAGCACTTCCTCGCACGCGAGACACTTGCAGCTGGCAAGGGCCGTCGAAAGTTCCTCGTTTTTCATGGTGGAGGCGTTCTTTACCCCGCCGCCTTCCGCAACATGGTCGGCCCTCAGGAATTCCTTGCAGTGCGGGCACTGGCACATCTTATCGGCAAACCCGGCCACGTGGCCGGAGGCGATAAAAACTGCCTCCTGTGCGATCGTGGGGCACTCGATCTCGTAGTATCCTTCCCTGATAACGTAAAATTCCCGCCAGATATTCTCTATCCGCCGCTTCATCATTGCGCCCAGCGGCCCATAATCGATGAACCCTGCAACAGCGCCGTAACACTCGGAGGTTGGCCAGATAAAACCCCTGCGTTTTGCAAGTTCCATCACATTTTCAAAAACATCGCTCATGGTGATCACGAATTATTGTCTCTGGTAATGTTGAGTGCCTATCGACAAAAAGACTCTCTTACTCATTCTTGTGTTTAGTGACCAGCCGATTGCCCGGTTCCGGTCAGAGTTCTCTCTGCATCATCTCACTATGCGTTGCGATGAACGCGAGCCCGATCCCGGACAGGGTTATCATGATCATAATCGCATGGGGAAAATTTATCCGGACCATCATATCCGATCCACAAAACATCTGCGTAATTATATCCCGTCGTACGCTAGCGTGCACTCATTGACAACAATGCTTGCCGTGTGTTTCTGTCGGTGATTTTTATTGATTTTCGAAGTGCAAGCGAATGGGTGTTAATAGTAAAAAAAAAGAAAAAAGTGCTCTGTAGAAATCAGTTCGTGTCACTTGACGCTCCAGGGGCTTCGCCCTGTCGCTGGGGCGCCCCAGTAGCGATACTGCTGTATTACCTGTTTATAAAAATACAGCTAGTTCTCGTACAGATAATCTGAGGCATCGTATGCGCCCCCACCCCCAACGGGGGATGGGCTGGCGCAAGGGGGGGCGATTATACTCATGAACCAGGTTTCCATAAGATCAGAACAATAAATTATCGTTCCTTGTTGGATTGGGCGGATCCATCTTCGAAACCCGATAATGCTGACCACGTATAATTTGGAGTATTCAGATCTCCCGTTAATGTGTATGCAGTCAGGGTCTCACCAGTGATTGTGAAGGCGTTTCCGTCATCAAATTCATAGTGACCATCCGAAACGATCGAATATTTCTGCGCTCCGCATTTTATGTTTTCATCATCCATTTTCCTGGTGCTGCTGTTCCAGCTGGGTCTGCAGCCGGTAATTTTCGACATGAGCCCAAATGACTGAGAACACCCAAATGCGTATGTCCTGTCAGGGTAAAACTGATAACATTCCCTGTGCGTTATATGCAAATCCAGAGAATCCGTGCCAGTCACCGGAGGTATAACATCCCGACACCAGAAA
>JBAZHD010000122.1:0-8694 GCA_041652515.1 Methanoregula sp. | reverse complement strand
TGGTCCGCGGGGTCGGCGTTGGCGGGAACTGCTCGGGTATCCCGACCCCGCAGGGCTTTGTCTATTTCGACAGCCGGTACAGCGGAAAACCGCTCGTCTTTGCCGGGACGGTCGGCATCATGCCCCGCGAGCATGACGGCAGGAAACTGTACGAGAAGCAGGCCCAGCCCGGCGATCTCATCGTTGTCGTGGGCGGCCGGGTGGGAAAGGACGGCATCCACGGCGCCACCTTCTCCTCCGAGGCGCTCGACCCGGCAAGCCCGGTGACCGCTGTGCAGATCGGCGACCCGATCACCCAGAAGAAGTTCTCCGATGTGATCGTGAAGGAAGCCCGGGACGCCGGGCTCTACCGCAGCATCACGGACAATGGTGCCGGCGGGATATCCTGCTCGGTTGCCGAGATGGCTAAGGAGTGCAACGGCTGCCGGGTCACGCTGGATGCAGTGCCGCTGAAATATCCCGGCATGGCCCCGTGGGAGATCTGGATCTCGGAGTCGCAGGAGCGGATGACGCTTGCTGTCCCGAAGGAACATCTCGCACCCTTCATGGAACTGATGCAGCGCCGGGAGGTTGAGGCCACGGTCATCGGGGAGTTCACGGACTCCGGCCGGTGCATTGTCGAGTACCACGGGAACGTGGTGATGGATGTCGAGCTCGCGTTCCTGCACGACGGCCTCCCGAAAAAACAGCTGAAGACCACGTACACGAAGAAGACATTTCCCGAGCCGGACACGCCCTGTCCCGACCGGCTTGACAGCACGCTTACGGCCATGCTCCGACGCAAAAATATCTGCTCCACGGAGTTCATCTCGATCCAGTACGACCATGCCGTGCAGGGCGGTCACGTGCTCGGCCCGGTCCAGGGGAAGGGGCGGGTGCAGGGCATGTCGAGCCTCACCAAAGTTCTGCCCGGCTCAAAGAAAGGTGTCGGGCTGTCGCAGGGGATGTTCCCCGCGTACTCCGAGATCGACCCGTACCTCATGGCCGGCGCCGGGATCGACACGGCCATCCGGGGGCTTGTTGCGCTCGGGATCCCGCTGGACCGGATTGCAATCCTCGACAACTTCTGCTGGTGTTCTTCGGACGAGCCGGAACGCCTCGGGCAGCTGAAACTCGCAGCCCGCGGGTGTTATGATTTCGCAACAGCGTTCGGCACCCCGTTCATCTCGGGAAAGGACAGCATGTATAATGATTTTTCCGGGTTTGACGCGGAGAACAACCGCGTGAAGATCTCCGTTCCGCCAACCCTGCTCATCTCATCGATCGGTGTCCTTGATGATGTATCAAAAGCCGTGTCCCTGGATGCGAAGATCGACGGCGATCTCGTTTACGTTATCGGGGAGACCGCTGAAGAACTCGGCGGGTCCGAGTATTTCGCCCACCTTGGCCATGTCGGGAATACCGTCCCGGGACTGGATGCGGCAAAACTGAAGGAGCGGTACGGGAGAGTAGCCGAAGCGATCCGGCACGGGCTCGCTGCATCGGCATATCCGGTCACCCACGGCGGGCTCGGGGTCGCCCTTGCCAAGGTCGCGGTTGCCGGCCGGCTTGGCATGGATATCACGATCCCTGCCGGCCTGCGCCCGGATTATTATCTCTTCTCGGAATCGCTCGGCCGGTTCGTGGTCACGGTTGCCCCGGACAACAAGCGGGCGTTCGAGCTGGCGCTCGGCACCGATGCCCACCTGCTCGGGCGGGTCCGCGGCTCATCGCTGCGGATCACCCGGGAAACGACCGTGCTCGAAATGCCGGTCAGCGAACTTGAAGCGGCCTACAAGGCGCCGTTCGGGAGGTACTGAAGTATGAGCCCTGCCCGTAAGATCCAGAAACGGAGCACTCCTCCAAAAGGTGTTCCCGGCCCGGCAATGATCCCCGAAAAAGCCCTCATCATGAGCGGCTTTGGCATCAACTCCGAGATGGAGACGCAGGAGGTGCTCGCCCGCGCCGGCATGGACGCCGATATCGTCCACATCAATGACCTGATCGCGGGGAAATTCAGCCTTCGCGATTACCGGCTGCTGGTCTTCCCCGGCGGCTTCTCGTACGGTGACGATACCGGTGCCGGCAATGCGTATGCCAACCGTGTCCGGAACAACCTGTGGAAGGATGTCGAAGAGTTCCTTGACGGCGACAATCTCGTGCTCGGGATCTGCAACGGGTTCCAGATCCTCGCAAACCTCGGTCTTGTCCCGGCTTTCGACCGGCAGTATAAGCGCGACATTGCCCTGATGCCCAACCGGAAAGGCGTGCTGGAATGCCGGTTCGTGACCCTGAAACCCGCAGCGGAGAACCTCTGGACAAAGGGGATAGAGCGGCTGTATTGTCCGGTATCGCATGGCGAGGGGAACTTCTCGTGTTCAAAGGAGACCCTTGACCGGATCCGGCGCCAGAAGATGATCGCGTTCACGTACTGCCGGGAGGATCTCTCTTCTGCCCGGGGCGAGTATCCGTACAATCCCAACGGCTCACTCGAAGATATTGCCGGCATCACCTCAGCGGACGGGAAAGTGCTGGGGCTGATGCCGCACCCGGAGCGGGCGATGGAGTTTACGAATCTCTATGACTGGCCTCTGCTCCGGGAACAGATGAAGCGGGCGGGGACGGCTCTGCCTGCGGAGTCGATGAATATGCGGTTGTTCCGGAATGTGGTGGAGTATTTCCGGTGATGGGGGGATTTTAACACAACGTTGGCCGTATTTTTTTGGCTAGCCTAACCTTTTTAATTAATTAAGCTTATATGAAACTCACTAAATTATGATTTGTCCAGAATGTGGAACAAGATTGGCAATTGGAGTTACAAAATGCCATTTTTGTGGGAATGAAATTTGCTCCCCAATAGGTGCGAGTTTTATTGAGAAATTTGTTGCACTTTTTACAGTATTTGCTTTCATTATGGCAGTAACAGTTTTGTTTTACACTGCCACCGAAGACGTCGAAGCCAGTGGCACTCTGCGAACAATTGTAAGTTTTCTTGGCGCCATCTTCTTAACGTATTTGTATTTACGTTGGAGTCCGGGGTTGATTCATAATATAATAGATCCCCTCCTGAAAAAATGAGAATGGTATCAATATTGATAATATCCGCTTTTTATCATTGGTTTTAAGTGCTACCTTTTTTCCAACACTTACTCTACATAAACCGAGAGTGTTTTTATTAGTTGACTATCGCAGGCAGGCAACAGCCAGTTTTCACACCGTCAGCCTGCTCATCATCCACATCGCGGTAAAATTCTGATTCCATGGATTTCCTGTCGAAATTCATTCACGGGTAAATTATCAGAAGAATGATATCGGCGGAATGATCGGCCTGATCTCTTTAACTTCAGGAAGCGATGCAATTTCCCTGACCGTATTCAGGCCCACCCATGCAAGGACACTATGGTTCCTCTCATCCCTACCATCAATACGGGTAGCATAGGGATCAACCACATTAAGGGATGCTGTAGTCTCCATATCAATACGGACATTGATTTCTCCCCCGTGCTCCACGGCTGTTTTATCAGAGATATTGAACTCCCGGCTTGCATTTTCTTCGGGGATAAAAATATAACCGGCCGCCAGTTCTTTTTTTGTGAATGAAATATACTCTTTCGGGTAATCAGGGTCAATAAACTGAAGAATCTCATAAGGAATTTTTTTCTCGGCAGGTGTCAGATTATTGTTGTAGGTTCGTATCCACTCAGATGCAGTGAGATTTGGAATTACCGGAGTATATTGATAGGTTTCCCGGACCTTAATTGCGCTTTTATCAAAAATACCCGCGTTGTAGATGCTGTCGGTGGTCAGGTATTCGTCAGAACATCCCGAAGTTACCGGGTTCGATTCGAGAGATCCCCAAGAACATTCGCACGAGTGAATAGTACGGGTAATATTCTCAAAGCGCTCTTTAGGTTTGAGTACAACCGGTTGATTATTGTACCGGAGAGAAACAGTACCGTCTCCGGTAACTGACTCAATTGTAACGTTATCGTTATACAAGGTAAACTGCCTGGGTAATAAATAAACAAATCCATTCCCCCCGCCCTGGAAAATCTGATCCTCCTGCCCCTCCTCTGGTTTGCTGAAATACCTGACGCCACCCTGATTATAGAAAAGTACCATAGAATCATTGACCGCTTGATTGGGGGAAGTATCGACAGACAGTATCCCCGTTTTTTCATTGAAGGTGTTGGGGAAACTGTAAGCTATTGACAAATAGAAACAGTGACCTGAGGCCACCGTGACATATGAGCTCACGTCATGGTGAAGATAAATGTATTTTTCTTCAGGTAATGAAGGTGTTTTGTTTTCAAATCCCGGCGAAACACACCCCGCCGCCAGCAGCACCGCCACCATCACGAGCACCAGGGCAACCGTTGCGTATATTGGCCTCCTCCGGATATCAGGATCAACAGGGCGTACGGTCATGTTAGAGAAAAGTCTGTGTGGTGCGGGAAATAGATTGTGAAATATGTTTCCGGAAAAAATTTGGACGCTCACGAAAATTATATCGGAAATTTTTCTGGCCGGGTAATCCGGATTTTTCCGGAAAAATTTGTGGATATTTTGTCATGAAAACGGAGATGATGCAAAAGGGCCACAAACATACGGGATGAAAATTGCTATGGGGATTTAATATGAAAATAGATGAGCTATCGGCTCACCCCAAGAAATTTCTGATCAAGAGTCGAGTCCGGGTAAATTACTTTGAAGCCACATTCGATGATAAAATCAATGGCCTGTTGAACATCAGAGCGGGATTTTTTCGAGAATTTCTGAACGACTGGTGGTTTAATTGATTTAGGATTTTTTAACGGATCAACATAAAGTTCCTTGTTCATGAGAAGATGCCAGAGAATACATAAGATCTTCCGTGCCAGGGCGACGGTTGCAGTATTCCCGCCTTTTCGATATGCAATCCTGTTGAAAAACTTCCGGAACGTTGAATTGACAGTTCGTCCTGCTGCTTTTGCAGCCTGCACAAGAATCCAGCGAAGATGTTCAGATCCATGTTTTGTGATTTTTCCGGAACAATTTTTCCCCGCAGACTGGTACACCGAAGGCACCAATCCCGCCCAAGAAGCAAGTTTCTCGGCATTTTCAAAATCATGGTAATTCCCGATTTCTGCCAGAACGGTTACCGCCGTCGTAACACTGACCCCCGGAATTGAACACGCGATCTCAACATCACGAATACTATCCTGCTCCATCATTCTTGCGATTATCAGTTCATCGAGAGTCTGAATGTGTTCATTAATATGAAGCATCATATCGAGATTTTTCTTGATCAGAATAATCTGCAAATCCGACAGCGAGCCAGATAATATTTCCCGAAGTAAGTCCGCTTTCTTTTTAACGCGCGCTGATGGAACCGTTGTGATGATCTCCTCGGTGTCTGCCCTGTTCAGCAGTCCCCAAATAAGGTGGATCCCGCTTTTCCCAAAGATATCTCTAACTCCTTTGCTCAATGCGATGCCGGCAGAATCGAAAATACGGTGAATCCGGTTCTTTAGCTGGGTCCTTGATCGAACCGTAGATTCCCGTGATCGGGTCAATTCACGCAATTCCCGGTCATCTTTCGGGAAGATTCGCGACGGGTTGATGAGTCCGTTCATCGCCAGTTCGGCGATCCACTGTGCATCCCGAACATCGGTCTTCCGACCGGGGATGCTCTTGATCTGGTAAGCATTGCCGACTATTATCCGCGTTTGTCCTTCGAATGCAAGATACAGCCGATACCAATACACTCCGGTTGATTCACAAGCTATACATTCGCAGCCTTCTTCCTCAACTCGTTGCCTGAGTTCCTGAATGCCGCTGAAATTATTGAAAACCCGAAAAACCTCCGGGTCTTCTTCCCGACGAAGTATGCACACCTGGAGAAACTCTTTATGTACATCCACTCCGCATACACAGTTGTAGTGGGGTTGCATCTTAGCTCCTCACAATGTGGGCAGGACATTATTCCTCGATGGGTAATTTAATATCCGCGTTCCACGACGCATGTATGCTTCGATGAACTAATGACTTGGCTAGTTTTCATGACGGGATCCCGGTCCCAAAATCACGACAGCCTTGCCTGCCCACTGTATTACAACATGCCCCGGGGTATTCAATTTTCATCCTGTATGCTTGTGGCCTTCCCGGCATCCTGTCCGTTTCATAGTAAATTGGCATATCAGGAATTATTGATGGGGGTTGAGACCCCCATACCCCCAAAAACGATAAACGCCGCCGCCCCCGACGGGGCGCCCCCGCGGCGGATCAAGACGGTTGAAATAATTATTTGCCGTTTTTCATTGCTTTGGTGTGAAGTCTTTGACTTCATGCGGTTTTGTCATGAAAATTTTGAGTTTTGTCGACGATGTTTAACATAACCGGAAATTGAGTTCGCAAAGAAAAATTTTCATCGCTTCGGTATGAAGTCGTTGACTTCATGCGTTTTTTTTAGAAAATTTTCAGAAAAAATTAAAAAAATTTTACCGGTCCCGGAAAAAATTTTCGTAAAAAAAATCCCGGCCTGGCTCTAATGTTCCACGAATTTTCCCCCGGGTCTTTCCACCCAGGTCATCCCCCCAGACCCCTTCTTGATCATCGCCGGAGATACCCCCTTTTCGATGGATCCGGGGGTCATGAAAAAGGGTGGGCTGGACCCCCGATCTCCTCGTAAAATGCCCGGTTTGCCAAAAGGGCCATTTTCAGAAAACTGCGGAAAACGCCCGGATTCCATCCGGGATATATACGGCGTCCGTTCACCCAGAGGAGCCCGATGCGCTGTTTTTATGATCTGGGTGAGTTTTCCTTTGGCCAAAGGGGGTTGGACTGATGGGCGGGGTCGGAAAAAAAGGCCCGCCAAAACGCAATACGGGGCATTAGGATGCATTATATACGCCCCAGTTTGGGCTTATTTCCTGGAATGGGGCACTTTGCGTGGCTGGTTTACCGTCGGTGGGAAGGATTTACGACGGTGGCGGCGGGGAGGACATTCCCTGCGGTATGAGGGTGAGGCCTGGGAATCTCCCCTCCCTGCAGATCCGGGTGTCACGCCAAAGGGGGGTCTGATACCCCGATCTCCGTCGTGACCCCCAAAACAGCCCTTCCTTTCAATATCTGTGCTCCTGAACGACTCAGGTGGACTTTCGCCTCCCAATAGGCTCTATTAGCCCGGATTTTTTTCAACGACGGAGAAAATCCAATCCGGGCTTAATCCTGCCGATAAAATCTCCTTATTGTACCGTTTTCTCTGAATTTCCCGGATTTTCGGGTCACCGGAATATTCCCGTTTTCAGAAATCGCGCGGAATGGGCCCCGTTTGGCAAAAAAAGGCCATTTTAGATGTGGGAGGGAACATGGCAGGGAGGTACTCCCGCAGCACTATTTCTCCGACGTGAGGTTGGACAGGGGGTGGGAAAAGGGGGGTCAGGGATCTCTTACCCCCCTGTGAGAATTTTGGTACATCGGAGCCTGCTGTGAGCCCGGTTGTACCTCATTTCCCCCGCTCCCGGATTTGGGAGGTCATAATTCGGGAAAAATGCGGAACCGGGCCGGAATTACCGAACGTTTCCCGGCGGGAATGGATGAGGTCATATATAGCAATGTTCTGAGGCCTGAATACAGGAGGGGATGTGGTCTGGGACGTGGGCGAGTACCGGCCAGGGGATGTGCCTGTATCATCCCGGAGAATGCCTGGGACAATCAGGAATTCTCCAGAGTAAAAAACAAAACGCGATCGTTTGAATTTTTTAAAAAAGCCTGCATCTTCCCGGAGAACTTCAGGAATAATCAGGAATTCTACAGAGTAAGAAACAAAACGCGATCGTTTGAATTTTTTAAAAAAGCCTGCATCTTCCCGGAGAACTTCAGGAATAATCAGGAATTCTCCAGAGAAAAAACAAAACGCGATCGTTTGAAATTAAAAAAACAAAGTGCGCTCGAAAAAAAGATCGCGACCTTTCTGAAAAATAAAAAAAATGCCGGGCAACTCAGCAATTTTCCCAAAAGAAAAAACCGGCTCCGGCACATCCGGCCAAAAAAAAAGAACTCCGGGAAAAAACCCGGAATTTTAAATCTTCACTACGTTGATATTCGCGCTGAACGCGGTCTCGTTACCGGTTACTTTCTCCCACGAGCGCATGTAGGTTGCCGAGAACTTCTGGCTGCCGGTGTCCTTTGCAATGATGACCCAGGTATGGACTCCGCCAACACCGACCATTCCCGGGGCGGCACTGTCCATCTGGTAATCGGAAGACTGGATCTCAAGGCCCGGGGAGACGGTTGCGTTCCATGCAAACCCGGTTGTCGGGTTCTCGTTCAGCTGGATTGCAAAGCGTGTGCCCTGTGCAATGTCCTCGGTCTTGCCCTTGTCTGTTTCTGTTAATGTTACCATCTTCTTTCCCCCCGCTGCGGTTGTTGCTGCTGCTGCAACGCCGGCTTTGCATCCTTCCCCGCGGAAGAGCGCCCACTCCTCGCAGGAAGTACCGTTGGTAAAGGTGCACATGCCATATTCCCCGCCGTCAGCATTCTTCTTAATCTCAAGGTTGCCACCGACATTCACGCATGCCACGGATGCAGGGTTTGCAATACCGGTTGAAGCTGCGGTTGTTGCAACAGCTGCAACACCGGCTTTGCATCCTTCCCCGCGGAAGAGAGCCCATTCCTCACAGGAAGTACCGTTGGTAAACGTGCACATCCCGTACTCTCCACCGTCAGCATTCT
>JBAZHD010000121.1:0-8821 GCA_041652515.1 Methanoregula sp. | reverse complement strand
TCACGTGCCGGAGAAATTCTTCCTTGTCAAGGTTTGCCTGCTTGAGAATCGAAAGCATTTTGCCGGTGGCCAGTTCCGGATGGTTGGGAACCGTCACGAGCCGCCGGGATTCAGGATGCAGGAGATGTATATGACTGCCGGTCTGCCGTACCGGTTTAAACCCAAAATCTGCGAGTATCTTGATAATGTCAAGAGCTGACAGCAGAGGAATTTTTGACAAGAGTATCCACTTCAATGTCGAGATAGGTCAGTTTATAGTTGCTGGGGGTAAGCTCGATTAATATCTGGTAATGCTCCTCAAGACCTTTCTTGAGATTTTTAACAGCTTCCTCTTCAGATGATCCCTGGTCGGCAACATTCGTAAGGAGATCTACTGCAACGAAATATTTTCCTTCCTGGTGGACTTCAATGAGAGTCTTCATGCTCAGGTACGATCTTTGGGAGTTTTATGATAATAATAGTATGTTGGTCCCGTCCCGGGGATGCCCTTCCGCCACTACCCCAGCCGACATGTAAACCACATAAGTCGACATAAGCCCGGGCCGGAAAACCGCCCGCATCCACAGATTGCCGGATGCAAACCCTCCCTGATCAACGGAACCCGGCCGGGAAAAGAAGACGGCGACTCCCGGGCCGGGATAGTAAACCTACATACCCTACAGCCACAGAAAATTTCCCAAAACCAGGACGCTCTCGCGCAAGCCAGCCCCGCACAGTGTTTGCAGGGTTCCGGTTCAAAACCACCTCCAGTACCGCTCCCGTTCGCAACCCCTCATCCAGGAAAAATTCCCAACAACAAAAACACTCTCGTGCAGGCCAACCCCCCATGGACGCAATTGATCAGCCACCCGGATAAAAAGACCGGCCACAATCATTCCCCCGGAATGATTCTTTCGGAAAGTAGCCGTTCCCGAATATCGTTTTAAAAAAACAATATTATTATATAATGCGAAGAACAATCGATAAATGTCAATAACCATTCAACAAGGAGATGAGAATATGACAAATTCCAAGAACCGGGATATGGTATACAAGGTACTGACCGATCCGAAATTCCGGAAGCAGCTGGAAACGGATCCTGCCAAGGCTGTCGGGAAGAAAGAGCTGACCGCGGTGCAAAAGCGGGAAGTGAAAAAAATCCTGTCTATGGCAGACCAGATCCACAAAAAGATCGATCTGGTTGCCGATCAGCTGCTATGCGCAAACGGTGGTGGCTGCGGCATCGGAATAGGAGCCCGCGACATCAAGGACAAAAAAGTCCGGAGATGAAACTCCACCGTTTTACTTTTCGGGGAAGATCCTTTTCCTTTGACCCGGAATCACTCTCCCTTCTTCAGTTGTACGATAAGTTTTCATCTTCCGGACCCCCCTCTGAACCGGCTCCCGAATACCCGGCCGTAACACTTCCTGCGGCGAGCCGGGTCGAGATCCTGGTCAACGCGACCCAGAGATGCAACCTTTCCTGCCCGTACTGTTTCGTCCACCAGGGGCGTTTCTCCTATGAACACGGGCGACCGCCTGATCTCACGCCGGATCTGGCGCGGAAGCTTGTCCGTGTACTTCCGGAGGCTGTCCCGGATGCAGATGAATACTGCATCCATTTTTACGGGGGCGAGCCCCTGATGAACCCCGGGGCAATCGCAGCTGCGGTTGAAGAAGCAGAAAGGAATACCGATCATGGGTTCACGTTTGCGGTCACGACGAACGGGACGATCGATCCCGGTATGACGGTCCCTCTCCTTACCAAAGGAAATTTTTCGGTTGTCGTGAGCATAGACGGGCCGGAGCATATCCATGACGGGGTCCGCAGGGATACGGACGGGAACCCCACCCACGCAATAGTAAGGGAATTCCTGGAGAGGATCACAGCCGGACACGGATTGTTCGTGCGGGGTTCGAGCGTTATCCGGCACGGATGGTCGCTTGAAAAAGCAGAACGGTATCTCGGAAGTCTTCCGGTAACTGCAATCAAGGCCCAGGCTGCGAGGCTCCCGGAGGGCCATCCGCTCGCACTGACCATGGAGGAGAGGGACCGGTATTTCCGGGAACTCGAAGTGATCGCAGGTTCGGTCATCGACGGGATTGATCGCGGGATCCTCCCGCGGGACGACCGGTTCAACAGCCGGGTACTGCAGCTGGTCTGCCGGTCGAGGCGCGACTCGTTCTGCGGTGCCGGTACCTCCGTCTTCGGGATGGGATGCGACGGGACTATCTACCCCTGTGTCCTGCACGCTGGAAACCGGGAACTCGAACTCGGCCATATCAGCGATCCGGAGTTCGGCTGGGTCCGGAAAGGAAAAGAATGGGTGGACGGGCGAAAGCGACGCGAGGAATGCAGCAGGTGCTGGGCGCTGCCGCTCTGCGGCGGGGGATGCCCGGCCATGCTCTCGGTCTGCGGTGAAGATGAATGCGAGTACACGCGGAAAGTCTGTGAAATGGCAATGGGGATCTACGGGTCGGTCCTCCACAAGCCCGATCTCCTCCTCATGGCAGGGATCGAATGACCCGGGATCCGCTGCCGGATCCGCCGGAACACCGGTTTTCCTTCCGTGGCCGGGATATTGTTTTCGATCCCGGAGATGTCCGGCCTTCCGGTACCGGGCTTTCCGGTCCCGCAATCCTGCCGGTCCGGTCCATCGCGCTCGATATTTCCGGGACATGCAACCTGCAATGCCGGTACTGTGCGGAGTCGTCGACGCTCCCGGCCCGCAACGCTATGAGCATCGATATCCTGGAACGTTCCCTCGATTTTGTCTTCTCGCAGGGACCGGAGAACCACGCCGTTGCTGTCCACCTCGGCAGCGGCGAACCGCTTCTGCAGCCGTCGCTCGTCCGGATGATCGGGAAGATATGCCGGACGAAAGAACACACATGCAAAAAGCCGGTCGATCTCTATATCACAACGAACGGGACCCTTCTCGACGAGGGGATGATCGGCGAGCTTGAAAAACACCGGTGGAATGTCAAGGTAAGTGTCGACGGCCCGGCAGATATCCATGACCGGTTCCGTACTGACAAGTCCGGTTGCCCCACGTTCCATCGGATCGGGGATTCTCTCCGGCGCCTCGCCGCGTCCATGCCGGAGACAACCAGCACGACCTCGGTCCTGTGCCATGGCACCGATCCTTCCTATGTTTTTTCTTCCCTTACCGGGCTCGGCGTCCGGAAGATAGAGTTCGTCCCGGTAGCATCCTGCACTACCGATCTCCGTCTTGATGAAACGGATCTCGGCATGTACCGTGAATTTCTCACAGACTATGTATGCAGGTTAATGGAAGGTGAGGAAGTACCGACCCTTATCCGGTTCAGGAATAAGCTCCGGAGAGTGATGGGTTTTTTCAATTCGGAAATTGGCTGCGACGCCGGCCGTACGTTCATGTCGATAGGTCCGGATGGAATATTCTATCCCTGTTTCCGGTTTGTGGGGCTCGATCCGTTCGCGATGGGCAGCATCGATAACGGTGTCGGCCGGGAGAAGCAGTATCGCTTTGTAACCGGTACCGGCCGGCCATATCATGAACGTGAGTGCGCTGTGTGCTGGGCTTCCCCGGTGTGCGGCGGCCCGTGCTTTGCCGTCACGGAACTGTTCTGCCATGGCAGGCCTGATCCGGTCTATTGTGCGATTGTCCGGGCTGAAACCGAGGCCGCGATCTATCTTGCGGAGGTCATGAGGGAGACCGATCCGGAGCGGCTCCTTTCGATCGCCGGGATCCCCGTGATGCCGGCATGAAGATCGTTCTCGTAAAACCCCCGGAGCGTTCGGCGTTTAATTTCGGGTCGTTCAGCCTCGCCGTTCTTGCTGCGGCACTGGAGGATATCGCCGCTCTCCGGATCATCGATGCGACCACGATGGGGGCCGGGGAGGCGGCTCGGGCGATCCTGGCAGAATCGCCGGCCGTCGTCGGGATTACCGCGATGGGGCCGTCATCGATCCCGCCGGTCATCTCCCTCATGCAGGCCCTGAGGGCCGAAGGGTTCTCCGGGTCCGTGATCGCCGGGGGCCATGGAGCCACCATGTTCCCGTCGCCGCTCCTTGCCGAGGGGGCAGATGCCGTGGTGCTCGGGGAGGGAGAGGAGACGCTCCGGGAAATTGTCCTTCACGGGATTTCGCCGCAGATTGCGGGGATCTGCTGCATGCAGCAGGGGGAGATGGTGGTATCCTCCCCGCGTGAACTCATCGATCCTCTCGATTGTCTCAGGCCGCCGGCTCGGCATCTCACCCCGCCACCTCCTGACGGGGTTTACCTGCTGGAAACGAGCCGGGGCTGTCCCCACGGCTGCGCTTTCTGCGAGACAACGCGGTTTTACGGCAGGCGCTGGCGGGCACGTTCCCCGGAGATTGTCGCCTCCGATATCCGGGGGCTTGTCCGATCGGGGGCTTCGGTGATCCAGATTGCCGATGATAATTTTACCGCAAGCCCGGACCGGGTCATCAGGATCTGCCGGCTGCTGAAAGGCGGCCCGCTGCCACTCTTCTCCCTGTTTTTCACCCGGTCCGATGATATTGTCCGGGCACCGGAGCTTCCCCGCTACCTTGCCGGGGCGCATTTTCTCCGTGCCTCGGTGGGCGTGGAGACAACGAACCCCTCCCTTACGGGAATCATCAAAAAAGACATACCGGTCGAAAAACACCGGAAGGCATTTGCCCTGATGGCGGATGCAGGTATTTTTTCCATTGCATCGCTCATCATCGGCCTTCCCGGGGAGACCGCGGATATGAGGAAACAGTATGTCGAAGATGTAGTCGGGCTCGGGGCGGACACGGTCTATTTCCTCCCATTCCAGCCGTTGCCGGGAACCCCGCTCGGTACCCCGACCGGCGAACCGGATCCAGGGATCGTGAGCGAGGCAGCGCGCCTTACTGCTGAATTCGAAAACCACCCGGAAGTCCGGAGGCGGATGGAAGTCCTTGCCGGGGAACCCACGGTCAGGGGAATGCTGGCCCGGGCAGGTATTGCGCGGAGAACGTCTCCCGCACTGGATCCGGGACAGCGGGGATGATTTAAAAACTCCGCCCGTAATTCTTCCTGGTATTTCTGGTCTGCAGGGACATTTTTAGGAAAAAACCGCACTCGTTTTGCTCCGGCGTTGTGTTCATTCAACCATTGTTAGCCGGCCCGGGTTCCTAACGGGGAAGCCTGCTCTCCGATTGAACATACATCAGGTTCCGGTCCCCCACCGCCTCCTGCCACATCCCGGCCGCAACCCACAAACGCACTGAAATTTCCCAAAACCAGAACGCTCTCCCGCAAATCCCGCCCCCACTCCATCCCCATTCTTCATTACCCACCAAAACCCACCTCCCGGCACAAACCCCCTCCAAATCGCAATCATCGCCGGCCTCATCCTCACCTTCCTCATCTCGCTCGCCGTGTACCCGGTGCTCCCCGACAAGGTGGTCTCTCACTGGAATGCCGCGGGTGTGCCGGACGGCTCCATGGGAAAACCGGCAGGCATCGGCCTTGTCCCGCTCATCACGGTTGCTCTCGTGGCGCTGCTCTGGTTTCTTCCCCGGGTCGATCCTCTCCGGAAAAATTATGCCGCTTTCCGGGACGGGTACGACGGCTTCATCCTTGCGTTCGTGCTCTTCATGCTCGCGGGTCCAGTGCCAGGTCATCCTCTGGAGCCTCGGGCATCGCATCAGCATGAACCTGGTGATGCCGGTCCTCATGGGGCTCCTCTTCCTGTACTGCGGGTTTTTCCTCGAAAGGGTAGAACCGAACTGGTTTGCCGGCATCTGGACGCCCCGGACCCTCAGCAGCCCGGCTGGGCAGAGCCACCATTCCATTTAAAAAAAGACCATTATTTCACGTGCCGGAGAAATTCTGCCTTGTCAATATTTGCCTGTTTGAGAATCGAAAGCATTGTGCCGGTGGCCAGTTCCGGATGGTTGGGAACCGTCACGAGCCGCCGGGATTCAGGATAGAGAAGATGGATATGACTGCCGGTCTGCCGTACCGGTTTAAACCCAAAATCTGCGAGGATCCTGATAATTTCAAGAGCTGACAGCAGAGGAATTTTTGACAAGAGTATCCACTTCAATGTCGAGATAGGTCAGTTTATGGTTGCTGGGAGTAAGCTCAATTAATAGCTGGTAATGCTCCTCAAGTCCTTTCTTGAGATTTTTAACAGCGTCCTCTTCAGATGATCCCTGGTCAGCAACATTCGTAAGGAGATCTACTGCAACGAAATATTTTCCTTCCTGGTGGACTTCAATGAGAGTCTTCATGATCAGGTACGATCTTTGGGAGTTTTATGATAATAATAGTATGTTGGTCACAGTCCGGGCAGTGTCCTGTCCAGGGATTGCCGGCAGCACGGCGTCCCGACTCACATCATCCGGACCCGACAAAACCACTCCAACTGATGACATAAGCCCGGACCGGAAAATCGCCCGTCTTTTCTTTATTTCCGGCTGCCCCACCCCCCGCTCACCGGAACCCGGCGCATCCGCAGAAAGAAGATGGCGACCCCCGGCAAGCCCCGTCCCCCGCACAATCCCCATGAGAAGATCCCGGGCGAGACCACAACACGCAGCGGCCGGCAGCACCATCCGGGAAAATTCTCAACCGGACCCTGGCAGAAAAATCTCAATCGCGGACGCGACCCTGCCGGAAAACCTGAGCCGGATCGACCGGACTTTAATTGAAAAAATACTGGCGTGCTTTGATTTTTTTTCAACCGTAATCTGATTGAAAAAAACTTCCGGACTTAAATGAAAAATCCCACAACCCCTCCGTCCCCGGGCACGGCACCGCCAAGCGACCGCACCAGCCGCAAACCGTTCTGGCAGACGCGATTTTTTTGGCCCTCACACGAAACGAGTCCGCTCCCGGTGACTCCCTCCGATGTCGAAGTGCCCTTCCGCCACTGCCCCTCCATACGTGAAATCCTGGAGAGCCAGCAAAAGCCCGGGACGGGAAATGGGCTTGCCTTTCCCTTTGATCATTCTTACACCAACGACAACAGCATCCTGCCGGACAGTTGTTGAATCAGCTGAGAATATCGGTTATCACCAGCGTTTGTCGAACCGTTGTTGGCCGGGCTGTTGAATGGGAGTGGTAGTACTCACTGAATATCAGGAAATACTTCCCGTTATATTCATAGAGCGGAGGATTTGCAAAACAGATATCGAGCGTTACATTATTGCAGACTGCATGGTTGAAATGGGAGTACTGGGTCATATTTGCCTCAAAGTTCCCGGCAAGCCGTTGCCCCTTGCCACGCCAGACCCGGGTATTTGTTCCGGTAGTCTCAAAAATTTTTTTCAGGGCCGGAAATACCCCCAGATCATCATCGGTCACATGAATTATTGTCATGTTCCTTAAAATCCCCTCCTGGTATTCTGATATCTCGAACGATGCATCCGGGGGGTACAGATCTGAGGAATATTCTGTATCGCCGGTATCCTGATACGGGATTTGCCCCTTCGGATTATTCCCGGGGCCATTCAGTAAGAATATCGTAATGATAAGTGAAATGGCGATAAGACATACTATACCAATGGTAATTTTTCCAGACCGGGAAATTTTCATTGAATCAACTCCACAACCAGTTTCTTGTCGGCGTATGAAAGAATAGGTGTGCTTTTTTTAAAGAGAACATATTTTTTTTCTTCCATAAGAAAATCCCTCATCAAAAAAGGGATTTCAGGGGTATTCAACATACGATCGGGTGATGAGATCACCTGAACTGCTCCACGCTTTCGTGACCCTGACAAAATCGTCCGGATACCAGTCTTCGTAATCCCAGACATCCTCAGGTTTCTGCCAGTCATCGCCCGCTAAATAGGCCCATTCATCAACTATCGGATTTGTTGTCGCCGAAAACGTATTGGTGGTCGGTGCTTCAATTTGTCGATACTCACTTGAGCCCCATAACTCGGTAAACGATGAGGTTCCCGCCGCTGCTGCTTCGATGTAATAAGTCCAGTCATCGGTAACCATATCCTGGAGTGCAACATAATAATTTCCTCCATCGATATCGACATGATATCCGTATGCATGCGGAATGTCATTCGCATTGACGTATATATTACCATCCCATCGATCCCATTGGCTGCTCAGGATCGGATCCTCAGCACCATTCTTGTATAATGCCGGGAACAGCATAATATCCCCACCCTGGTTCCTGTCACGATATTTTGCAACAATTTCAATTGCTTCATTGGAATCGAAGCGATATTCCCGCTCGTGATAGATCGAAAACGAATCCAATGCCGAACCGAGCAATGTCCAACTGTTGGGAGTAATCTGGCCGATACAGTAATCGTAATCATTTCCGGAATTAATCAGATCGTAATAACGCCGTTCTTCAAACATTTGCGGGTAGCTTAAAACGGATTTTACCGTTGACGGAGTAATCACTGATTCTGAATTTCCGGATTCTGGTTCTGAATTGATCTCTTCAGTGATTTTTCTCAATGGATATTTCTCGCTTGGGAGAACCTGAAGTGTGTCTCCAACGGCCTTGAGATGAGAGTTCAGGTCACTCCTGTTCTCGTAATACCTGACGAAATAGTCTTCTGGCAGCGATAATTTGCCATCTTTTACCTTGTTCACGAGTCGCTCATACATCTGTTCAGGCATTCGTATGACTACAATCCCATCATCCTCTGTTAAGGTACGTTGCTCAAAGAAACTGGGATTTTTCTCGTTATTTATGAAATTTGATTTCGCCTCAAGGAAAGCAACCGGAAAACGGAAAATTCCTGATCGTTTGTTCTGATCAAATTCATCAACAGTTCTCTGAGAGAGAACTATATTGATCATTTCAGATTCAGAAAGCCACTTTGCGGGTTCAGTACTTCACTAATTTTTAG
>JBAZHD010000120.1:0-8912 GCA_041652515.1 Methanoregula sp. | reverse complement strand
CAAAGACATGGGGGCAGACGAGCTGCTGAAACTCTGGAAGAACTGCGGCCTTGCCGACAGCAGCAGGAATCCGCGGCCGTCCCTTGCTGTCTGGGACGCATGGTACCGGCTCCCCCGCCGGTGATGGTGTGATGCCCGGCAGGGATCCGTAAATCCCCGGGAAAAACCGAAATATCCGTGTTTTGCTCCCTCTTGTTCGGTCAGCCTGATCCCGGGCGGGACAACCAAATCACGCTGAAAAAATTTCTCGTTGCTCCCAGGACCCGGCAAATTTTTTTTCCAAAAAAAAATCTCCGGGAAATTTTCTTAAAAAATCCGGCCCGGACAAAAAAACCGGATCCCGTCCCTCACACCATAAAACTCCCAACCCCAAACCCCTCTCATGCGAAATCCCACCCTCGAGCCGTCTTATGTTCCTGAAAATTAAAACGAGAGGACTTTATACAACCGCCAGAAATATTTCACCAGAAAAGTATGAGCCACCAGTTACATTTTTTTACAAAAAACAAGAGTGGAGGCATCCTGTCATCCGTAAGGAACATTCTTGGTCAGCCTGCCGGATCAGGAAAAAATAATGATGATGAATTGCTCCGGTTCTTTGGCCAGTACCTGTTTTTCAATAAGCCGGATATCACTCCTGATGGATTCGATATCGGGTACCTGAACCCGGATACCGGCTCGCAGTTTTTCTTCAACCTGCACCGTTCAGATATTCCGGAATTTGAAAAGGAACACCGGTTCCCGGGATACTCCTTCAACGGTCTCGTCTTCACGGTGAACTACAACCGCCCGCTGACATTCATGACCGAAGCACTCTCGATAATCATGAAACTGGCAAAAACGTTTGACCTTTTTATTCTTGATGACGGGGATCCCAGCCCCAATCCTGTTCCAAAACCCTTCGATGCCACGATGCTCATCCTCGATTATGCACACTCAAATGTTGTCTCGACCAATAACATGCTCAAGGGTCATAGCCGGGATACGAAGTTCCTTGTCGGTCCCGATCCTTCAGCATATCTCCCATCCGAAAAAGCCCAGGACTGGTGGACGTACATGAATCGCAAGCGCGCCATCGCCACTATTTTTGAGAGGGACGGTGTCGACCTGTTTGTCCCGGAACTCTGGGTCTTCCGGAAAAAAGGCGTGGAAACACTTTTCACCGTCATGGCGTTCGGGGAAGATGTCCCGTATCTCCTCCCGCCCTGCGATCTCTTCTATGTCCAGCGGAAAAAAGATTTATCCGAATGCGGCATGGTACCTGCCTCCGAAATGATGCGGGTCCTTGAACCGTATCTTGGTGAAGCAACGGTTTTCGATATGAAATTCCGTGTCCTCCCGGTTAAGGATGCCGAACGCTTTGCCGAAACGCTGCAGACTATACCGCTCGATACCGATCTGGAGGAATATACCCGGCTTGCCCAGGGAAATTTTCTGGATTTCAAGCCGGAGTTCGGCGATCCGGCGAAATAGGTGTTTCAGTCAAAATGAAGTGTACCAAAACCGGCGGGCATCGGCCTTGTCCCGCTCATCACGGTCGCTCTCGTGGGGCTGCTCCTGTTTCTTCCCCGGATCGATCCGCTCCGGAAAAATTATGCCGCCTTCAGGGACTGGTACGACGGCTTCATCCTCGCGTTCGTGCTCTTCATGCTCGCGGTCCAGTGCCAGATCATCCTCTGGAGCCTCGGGTATCGCATCAGCATGAACCTGGTGATGCCGGTCCTCGTGGGGCTCCTCTTCCTGTACTGCGGGTTTTTCCTCGAACGGGTTGAACCGAACTGGTTTGCCGGCATCCGGACGCCCGGGACCCTCGAGCAGCCCGGCGGTCTGGAAAAAGACCCACGTGCTTGGCGGGAAATTATTCAAAATTGCCGGTATCGTGAGCTGTGCCGGCTCGCTGGCCACACACAAACCCTATAAGATTCCCGGCCAAAGATACCATACGCGAGAGGTGAAGTGATCATGGGCAAGGCAATCGAATGCATCTATGAGAACAATGTCCTCAAACCGGTCGGCAAGGTCCCGTTCCGGGAAGGGGAACGGATCCGGGTTATGATTGAGAAAAAACTCCCTTTCGAACCTATACAGCTGAAAAAGAGATCCTCTTCAGCGCGGATCAGTTCACTGAAGGATGAAACATGGACCTCTTCCTAGATACCTCTTTTATCGTCCCGCTTATTATCGAAACAGATACGACACGAAAAGCCCGTGACTTTTACTCATCGTTTCCCGGTATATGTGCCGTAAGTATGTCGGTATATGAAGAGGCATTCTTTGTCGGTCTCCGGTTGATAGCCGAAGATGAATTCGGGGTTACCGGGACAGGACAACTCAAGGAACACATCCGTAATGAAGGATACGGCTTCGCGGATGAATTCATCAGCCATCTGAATGATCTTTTTTCCGGTCTCGTTATTGTGCCGGACTCGACGAACACAAAACTTATCGGTGATATTGCCCGAGCCCACGCTCTCCTCCCCAACGATGCATTGATCGTCGCTACCTGCAGGGAACATGCAATCCCGAAGATTGCAACATTTGACCGCGATTTCTCTTCAATAAAAAACCCGGGCCGGGTTAAAATCTGACGACTGACTCTCCCTCACAGAACCCGGCCCATCCCGGAAAATAAGATGGTGACCCCCGACATGCTGCATCACCCACACAACCCCCATGAGAAGATCCCGGGCTGGACAACAACACGCATCAGCCGGCAGCACCGTCCGTAAAATTTTCACCGGACCCTGGCTGAAAATTTTTCCATCGCGACCGCGACCCTGCCGGAAAACCTGAGCCGGATTAGCCGGACTTTAATTGAGAATTTTCCCGCCGCGATCGTTTTCGCGCAGAATTTTTTTTATTTCAAAATGATCGCGATTAAATTTTTCCCGCGACCCTTTCTAAAAAATCCGACCGTTTTCCGGTAAAAAAATTCAAGTGGATCTCTGCAGGTCAGGCACAATCCCCCCCTCCAACACCGTGAAATCTCCCAAAAACCCCTTATAAGATAGTGCGTTTCCTGACGCTTTTTAGACCCGTCACGGGTCCGGATACCCGTCTCAGGGCACCCTGAACCCCGCCCCCAAAACCGCCCTTCCTTCAGTATACCTGGGCTGTCCTCCGCAGGGACACGAGATCGGCCACTGGTTAATGCCGGTTAATGTTTCTGGATCTCCCAGTTACGCGTCCCGATTGCCAGAAATCGGGCAATAGTGCGGCCACCGGGATGCCGTGTATGGAAGTGGGGCATGTTTGCATGAAATTCAGGATCTCGGATCGCCGGATTGACAATCCGGTGTCGCACAGGAGCCTGATTTCACCACCAGGGATACGCTTTACATCCCGGGTCCCATCATGAACCCCCCCCGACCGGATCGATCAGATTTTAATTGATTTTTTCCGGACCCAGATAGAAAAAAACCCGCGAACCCCGGCCCTGGCACCTCGCACGCCAAAGGGGTGCCCCCTCCTCCCTGTCCCGTAGCCTGTCTGTGCCGCAGATCCTCAAACCAAAGAGGCATATAGAGGCAGGTTTTGGAGCAGGAATCGCGCTGGAAACACCTGAATGCGTTCATTTTACACCCCTCCAGAAAACAGGGACACATAAAATCGCGAATGAGACACAAAAATTCTGCCGGACGGGTCTATCGGAGAGCAAAATGAACCCGGACCGGATAAGCCCCCCGGGCAGTACCCCGTGTGTGGCGATCGCCGGGGGTACGGGTGCCCATACCCTCACCATCCTGCTCCGACGGAAGATACTGGAGAGCCGACGTAACCCCCCTCCGGAAATCCCTCCCGCCCGGGGAGCCCTGTCCCGCAGCACGCTTACCCCCTTTTTCCTCCTCCCTAACTCTGCTATATCCTGTCATCCTGCCACGGCGTGAAAAGGCACTTTTTTCCAAAAAACCCTGCTGTTTCCCGGAGAAACACTGTCATTTTCCTGGAAAAGAGGGCAATCCGGGGCCGTACGGGGCCCCTTTGGGAGGCACTCCTGAATGAGGGGTGCCCTAATGGGGGTGCATGTTCTCTGACGTTAAATCCCGGAGAGCCGGCGCCAGCCCGATCCCAAAAACAGGCAGGATAAAATTTTAAAAAACCGAAAGATCCAAAACACGGTTTTTTTATTCAGCCTGGACCGCGACGTATGTTGCCGATGAAAGGTCATCAGACCGAAAAAGAGGAGAGGAACATGAAAGGTTCTTCGACCTGGAGGATGAGAGGAAGCCATCGGATTACCTGGAATTCGGACTCCCGGCCGGAAATCCCGCCACACAGGGACAGGATCACCGGATACTGCGAGAGGGATCACCACTCATATGGATATAAAAAAACAGCCCCGCTGTCTGAAAATAAACCGGGGAATGGAAAAAAATCAGGTGACCGGTGCCCCGCAGGTACCGCAGAACCGGATACCGGAATGGAGAGGTGCCCCGCACTGCGGGCAGAACCGGTGATCATTTCCTCCCTCAGGTACTGCAGCGGGTTTTGTATCCAATGCTCCAGGCACGGACCTGTCGGTCAGGAATGTTTTGACCATGTCATGAATCCCGGCAGATGAGACAGCCTCGAGTTCAACTTCATCGGCATTGTAATCGATATAGAGGAGGTCATGGATACCGCTGATGATGCAGGAGAACCCGGCGATATTTGTCTTTCCGGAAGGTTGTCCTTTTCCGGTGGTAACGGTGAGGTACATGGAGGGAAGCAGGTGGCTGCGGGCAAGGACGATACCTTCGTCCGAAAGCCTGTACTTCTCTTCTGCACGGGCAATATGCTTCTTTTCCTCAAGTGACGCGAAGATCCCGAAAATGTCGCCGGGCACGGGGATCCGTGCCTGCGAAAAGAGGCTGACAAAATCGCCGGAGAACCATGGGAAATTCTCCGGAGGGTTCCTGAGCATCTCCAGGACATCCTCAGCGGATACCGCGATACGATCTGCCTTCTTCCCGTCAGCGAATTTTTTGAGGATCTCTTTTCGCTGGAGATCGATCATCGCAGACAGGACCAGGGTCTCTGCCCGGTTCAGGTGCGCATCGAACGGTATGCTCCGGTACCGTGAGAACCCGATGGTCTGGCGGATCTGTGCGAGCATCGCATCGTTCGGTGCCGGGAACGTAATCAGCTGGATCCCATGGTCGTTGCTCACACCGACAATCTTTCCGTCCGGTGCAAAATACACGATGTATTCGGTAACCCGCTGCGGCGTTGTCAGGTAGATCCTTGTGAAACTTTCCGCACGGGCAAGCGAGGAAACGGCATCTTTTTTATCCGCTGCAATCGTTCCCTGTGCATCGCAGATCCCGAGGGCTGCAAGAAGTCCGATGCCCCCGGCAGTATCGGTATCCTTCCCGTACCTGAACGGGGAGACCGGGCTGAGCGGATGTCCTGAAATCTTTCCCAGTACCGGAAGAAGTTCCGGTTTTATTGTAAACTGGATCTGGTCTGTCACGGTTTTCACTCCTATTCAGGCTTTGATATCCCGAACCACTGCTTTATCGGGTCATAGATGATCTTGCTCTGGCTCTGTCCCTGGAAAAAATTCATCATTGCATTGATCATCGTCTCCCGGGCCTCATCGGCGAAATACGAAGGCGTTTTGTTTCCGAGAAGCCGTTTGCATAATTCTGTCGGGGACACGTTACCGAGGTCAACACCTTTGGGAGCCTCGAACTTCCCGAAGAGCGGGATTTTTCCCTTGTACTTGTCTGCGATCGCTCCCCCCAGGAGATCGAGTGCCTTGTCGGCTGCCGCTTCGACCGCACCCTTGCCCATGCCCCACCAGAAACCTTCGCCCCCGATATAGCTCTCGGTGGCGCGTGAGAGTGTGGTTTTTGCCGCGGAGTAGATGTTCTTGATCGTCGATCCGGTACCGGGGGAAAGGACCGATCCGATATCAAGGGTGATATCCGCTGCTGTTGTGACAGCCGTTGCACCGGTATCATACCACCCCGCAACGTCACCATAATCCTCCCACTCCGCAGCTTCGCGCTCGTGCCGTTCAATCGTCTGTTTAATGAAATCCCGCAGGTCCTCTTCGTCCGGCGTGAGGACCCGCTTCCCGGTGGTGGGATCGATGCCCGGAGATACCGCGGGTTGTCCTGCGGGGGCTGAAGGAGCAGATGCAGCGGTCGCTGCATTATCCGGCGACGTCCCGTCCGCCACCGGTGTTGCCGCAGCGGACATGGCCGGGGCAACCGAGGGTTCTGCCATAACCGTACCTTCTGCTCCGGAAGCGTCGGCCGGGGGTTCCGCGGGAGGAGGCAGGGCTGGTTCGGCCGGAAGCACTGCCGGGGATCCTGCAGCGGGTGTTCCCTCACCGGGTTCCTGCACGCCGTTACCGGGCTCCGGTTCCGGCCGGCTGTCGGGGGGCTCGCTCCCGCCCCCGCCGGTACTGCCGGCAGGCCAGGGAATTCCGATGACAAGAACCGCGATCGCCCCGGCAATGCCACCCACGAGTGCCCCGGTCGCTCCCGCTGCTGCCGGTGTCACGCTGTTCCCCAGGGCTTCCGGGACTCCGGTCCAGTTCACCGGCAGGGGCAGGTCCTCGTTGATCTCGTCGCCCATATCACTCAGGATATCGTCAAGTGAGTCTTCTTCGCCCATGGCGGCGGATGTCCCTGCCACGGGCACGGGCTGCGCTGCGCCGGCCGGAGCCGGCACGGGGATCCCCGACTGACGGGCCGCATGCGCATCCGCCGCTTTCTTCATGCAGGGCTCAATACTGTCAAAGGAGCTCCTCACCGACTGCCCGGTCATAAATCCTTCCCCGCTTATCGAGATCCCGTAGGTGTCCCGGTAAATGATCGCCAACATGCCGCGGTATGTCGTATCTCCGCCGATGAAAACTGATTTTGTGTCGCTGAAAGATTCATCGGTCATGGTGAATCCTGCTGTCTTTGCATCATTCACCACCTTCCGGTTCTGGGTGTTCATTGCCTGCATTTTTGCAAGCAGCGTTGCTTTTGGGCTGTTCTCGACATTGGCGATCAGGACCTTCATACCGTATCCTGATCCGGCTTTCTGCGACCATGAGCAGGTGAGCATAGTACTTTTTGCAGACTGGATTTCAGCGGTGAATCCGGGCAATGAACAACTGCAGTCGCTGTTTGCAAATCCTTCAGCAGCTGCGGGAGCGATAAGGAACAGGCAGACCGGTATCGCAATGCAGAACAGGAGCGGGATAAAATGGCCCGGAAGAGCTGCGGACGCCGGCGGTCCGTTCCGCCGGGGGGATCCGGCGGATTGTTTCGGTGTGCTGCCAGAGCGGATGCAATCGTGTCCTTTCATCACGCACCGCCTCCCGGCACGGGGGCTCGTGCAGATGCGGGCCGTTTCCGGTACCATGTCACGGCAAGGCCGGCAACGAAGAGGACGGCAACCGGAGCGATGATGATGAGGAAGTCGGTAACAAAGAGCCCGGCAAGGAACCCGAGGGACGCACCGGCAACGCACACGACTGCGAATCCCGGCGCCGGGACCGACGGTTCAGTCCCCCGGATGACCCGGCGGAGGTCAGACCACCCGAGACTCATGGCAAGGATGGTCAGGCTGTGCTGCTGGGAGAAGAGTATGCCGGTCATTACGATGAGCAGCAGGATATCCGTTGCCGGGGTGAGCAGGAAAAAACGGACAAGGAGTGCAGCACCGGCCCCTGCCATTACGAGGGGCACTGCTGCGATGCCGGCATCAGCGGCAGAGGAGCCAATCCACCCGGGGAGCGAGCGGCACCTGCCGAGCAGCCCCCGGATACCGAGGCCGGTCAGCTGGCTCCAGAAAAAGGCGAGGATCGCGGAAAAAAGGGTCCAGAAAAGGAGCGCGTGGGGAGACGACCCAAGGCCGGATGCAGCAATGATCGTTTTTGGAATATCATCCTGTGAAAGCCGGGTCACCTGGAGGAACGCATTCAGGAAAAGCACAAGGATAAATGCAATGACCATGCCTGTGACCAGCTTTCGCACCATGCCCGGGAAATTGTGTGCAGTGTTTTTAACGATGACCTGAAGCAGCCCGTACAGCGTCAAGGGTGGCTGCAGGGTATTTGCCGGGGGAGCGGCCGGGACCGGCACAGCAACCGGAGTCGCGGGGAGCGGGAGCCCGGCACCGAACCGGCTCCCGCAGCTCGTACAGAAAGCCAGTCCCCGCGGATTTTTTGCGCCGCATACGGAGCAGAACTTCATATCGGCCATAGATGAATATTCATCCCTTTATTCGGGAGACCTCATTAACATTTGCACGGGTTTTTTCCACATTTCTTTTGATTCACCTATTCTTTGTGCCCGGTTCATATTCGCCGCTTCGCCACGGAAAGCAAACCGTCAACACCCGCCACCCCATCCCCATTCATCATTACCCATCGAAGCCCAACTCCCGGTATGAACCTCATCCGGCTAGCAATCATCGCCGGCCTCATCCTCACCTTCCTCCTCTCGCTCGCTACGTACCCGGTGCTCCCCGACCAGGTGGTCTCGCACTGGAATGCCGCGGGTGAGCCGGACGGCTCCATGGGAAAACCGGCAGGCATCGGCCTTGTCCCGCTTATCACGGTTGCTCTCGTGGGGCTGCTCTGGTTTCTTCCCCGGATCGATCCGCTCCGGAAAAATTATGCCGCCTTCCGGGACGGGTACGACGGCTTCATCCTCGCGTTCGTGCTCTTCATGCTCGCGGTCCAGTGCCAGGTCGTCCCGGCCTGGCGGGAATTGAACGAAAAAGCGATTATATCATGACGCAGATACAATGGATCATCAGGAATCCGGATAGTGCCATGAAGCAGGTCACCACGATCAGCAATGCCGAACTTGATGAGATTATCCGCCGGATCGTAGAGGTTGCACAACCGGAACAGGTTCTCTTGTTTGGCTCCACCGCACGGGGAACGACCGGCCCGCACAGCGATCTCGATCTCCTCGTCA
>JBAZHD010000119.1:0-9356 GCA_041652515.1 Methanoregula sp. | reverse complement strand
ATCCTCCTGTCGGCAACCGGCCTCCGGGCCAGTCAGCCTTAACACACATCCCGCCCGGTATCGTATATATTCGGACCATGCACCCGGTCAAATCCATTCAGCAGACTGCGAAATATTGAACCGGGCGGTGTACTATATCGCCGCTGCGGTTAGCTCAGCCGGGGCCGGTACAGGAAGGCCGGATGTACTGGGTTCACGGTGGCCCCGTTCTGGTGCCGGAAAAAAGGGTGACTGAATCTGCCGTTTGTTCTGAACTTACGGAATCAGATGATCCCGCCCTGGATCGTGATCGTCTTTTCCTCAATTGGAATTGATTTACCGGCCTTTTCAAGTGCCTTATCCACCACGTACCGCACGCCGCCGCAGCAGGGCACTTCCATGCGGGCGACCGTGACGGACTTTATGGTGTGGCGTGTGAAGATTGCCGCGAGTTTTTCGATGTACCCTTCAATATCCGCATCCAGTTTCGGGCAGAAGATGATGAGGATCTTTCCCTGCAGGATCTCCCGGTGGAAACCCGCGTACGCAAACGGCACGCAGTCCGCGGACACGAGCAGGTCCGCGTTATCGAAGTAAGGGGCAGCGGGATTGAGGAGAGCGAGCTGGACCGGCCACTGCCGGAGTTCGGATGCGGTCTTTCCGGGTTCGGGCTGCAGTGACATTCCTATTCCTTTGCCATCTCGGGGAATGCTCCGTGCCGCAGATCCCGGGCAGCCGGCAAAGGGATGTGCAGCGTGCGGTTCCGGTTGGCAGACCCCTTCACCGGCCCGGCCGGCTGCGGGATGTGGTTTACCGGGAGGTACCGCCGGCTTCCTGCGTTCCGGGGGGATATGGTCCGGGATGGGTATCCCGTTCTCGATCAGGTACTCAACCGCCTGGTTGTACAGGTCCACCTGGCCGTGCCCCGCGAGATGTTCGAGATGGGCTTTGATGACACTGACCCCCTGTTTTGCGATAGTTGTCATCACAGTCTTTTCGTCATATGGTACGGCTTCGCGCTCGATGACGCTGATCGCACCCTCCGGGCAGGTGCCGATGCAGGCGCCGAGGCCATCGCAGAAGATGTCGGAAACAAGCCGTGCCTTCCCGTCAAGGAGCTGGAGTGCCCCTTCCGGGCAGTCCGGAATGCACTGGCCGCATCCCGTGCATTTGTCTTCATCGATGCTGATGATCTTCCGCTTCATGCTCTTTTCTCTCTCACTCACACGATTAGACCGGATTATACCATCTTTCTGGGAATCCGGATTATTATAGTGTATTATCGTACTCATCCGAAACCGGCCTGAATGTTTCCCGACAAAACCTGGCCTGCGGTTTTTTCCACGTTCACCGGGCCCGGTGCTGGAATTTCATACGGTGTAATACTTTTCCTGCCCATTTTCAAAACCTTAAAAAACAAGCAGCAATGATATTCACATCACTGGTACCGCTATGGCCATGGAAGACGACCTCTCCCGGATCGGGATCTCACTCCCGAAGAACCTGCTCGACCGCTTTGATGAAATCCTGAATTACCGGGGGTACTCTTCCCGCTCGGAAGGGATCCGTGATGCGATCCGGACATACATCACGTACTACAAGTGGATGTCCGATGTCAAGGGGGAACGCGAAGGAGTTATCACGATGGTGTACGACCACGACCAGCGCAACCTCTTAACCACGCTCACGGATATCGAGCACGAGAACCAGGCGATCATCAAGGCCTCGCTCCACTCGCATGTCACCCACGACCGGTGCCTTGAAGTGATCCTGGTCCATGGCGACGGGTCGCAGCTCAAGTCCCTTGCCGAACGGCTGATGTCCCAGAAAGGGGTCGAGTCGGTCAAGCTCTCCACGATCTCAATCGAGGATTAATCCGGATCTTTTTTTAAAACAGTCTCCGTTCAGCACACGTTCCGGAGCGTGTTTGTTCAAAAAAAATTATGATACCTGGTATTTTACAATAAACTGGTCGCCGAAATCGTACTGGAATGTCAATAAGGTCGCACCCGGTGGTACGATATACAGCATATTTCCGGTCACTTTCTCCTGGGGTGGAACCGTTTTTCCAAAAAACGTAAACGGTTTCTCCAGCGTTACATCAGTAACCTGGTCATAGGAGTAACCCCCGCCATCCTTTACGAGCATGCCGCTGATATTGGGCTCTGCCGTCTCATTCTGCTGTAAATTTTCATAGGTGATATCGACAATCAGGTATTTTTTACCAATAGCATAGCTCGGGGTAGGATCACCCATCTTATCCTTGAACGTGACACTGTTCAGGGTCAGTTTTCCTTTTCCATCAGTCGCAGTCTCGCCAATGGACAGCACTTTGGATGTGTTTGTTATAGCCACTGTTTTTTTCACCGTAACGGATGCATTCGCGGTAACATTTACGGATGTATTCGTTGTCATTATACTGGATGTATTCGTGGTGACGTTTGTGGACGCATTCGTTTTTGCCGTTGTCGGAACCGGCTTAGTCGTTACTTTCGCAGGACCCGTCGTCAGTACTGGTGCTGTTGTCCGTGTCGTTTTCAGGGTCGGGAGAGTTGTTATGGGAATTTCCTCATCGGCTGTGGGAGTTGTTTCTGTCTGGTTTGTTCCCGATATCATCCCTGGAATGAATACAGCAGCGACAGCAAGAATGATGATGATTACCAGTGCTATGACTCCCCATTTCAGGAGAGATTTCCAGCCTTTTTTCTTCACCGGTGGCTCTTTTCCCGCTTCAGGCTTGTCCATAACCAGGGTACCGGGAACTGTTTTCTCCGGAAAAGGCTGAACAGGTTCATGGGCCAGGGGGAGTGGAGCGGGTACCGGTCTCTCCGGGGAATGCCGGGGGGGTTCATGTGCGGGGGTGAGTGGAGCTGGCCCGTGAATATTCGCCCCGCAGATATTGCAGTAATCCGAAATTCCATCGACAAGCGGAGCGCCGCAGGAAGGGCAGCTTCTCTTTCTGGTTACGGGCGGGGCTGCCGGGGGTCGTACGCCGGCCTGCCGGGCCTGCGCCGGCGGGATTGCATGCAGCGGGGACCCGCATTTGTTACAGAACGTGGATTGCTCATCGGGAGCTTTCGTCCCGCACCGTGGGCAAATATTTTCCTTTTTTTCCGGGATAACCGGAGGTAACCTGGACCCGCATTTATTGCAAAAGACCGCTTCATTATCGGGAGCCTGTGTCCCGCATTTCGGGCAGAACTGAATCATGCTTGTTTACTCTCCGGTTTTTTGTATCATATCAATTGACAAACGACGCCCATAAGTATATCGAAAGTGAGTGACGAACTCTCACGTCTCATCATCGATGTTCTCCCGAACATCTCCGGTATCGAAAGATACCCCGGGGATCCGCCAGGTGAGATTGAGATGGCTGTCGTCGCAAATGTTGGATCCGGATCCCCCTTTCTTTGCAGCAAAAAAAACAGTAACTCACAACTAAGCAAGTTTTATTTAGTTAAAGCAAGTTAAGTTGATCCTGTATTATCATGCATATCATGGAAGGATTCTTACCCTGGCAGTGGTGCGTGGTCTGGTGGATCATTGCCCTGCCCTGCCTCATGCTCGGAGTATGGCAACTGAAAAAAGTTCTGAAAGCCGATCGCGAAGCGCTTCCGCTGCTGGGTGTGGTGGGCGGATTTGTTTTCATCCTGTCGTCCCTGAAACTCCCTTCGGTAACCGGCAGTTGTTCGCACCCGACCGGGACCGGCCTCTCGACAATCTCGTTCGGACCGTGGATCACCGCGGTGATCTGTGCGATCGTACTCCTGTTCCAGAGCCTGTTCCTTGCCCATGGCGGACTATCAGTCCTCGGGGCTAATATCGTTTCGATGGGAATTGTCGGGCCGCTGGCAGGGTACGGAGTGTACCGTCTGCTCCGGGACACATCGATCAATGTGTATGTGACCGTATTCCTGGTGACCGCCCTTGCGGATATGTTCACCTACGTGACAACCTCCCTTGAACTGGCGCTCGCGTACCCGGCACAGTCCGGCGGCGTTGCCAGTTCGTTCATCCTGTTCATGGGCGTGTTTGCCGTGACGCAGCTACCCCTTGCGATTGTCGAGGGTGTTGTCCTCGCACTGGTGTTCAAGTATATCGTGGCGCTCAAGCCGGAAATTCTGGTCCGGTTAGGCGTTTTCTCTGAAAAGCAGATCGAGGCCGCACGGAGTGAACTCTGATGGCATACAAGTACTCGCTGGAAATCCTGGCCGGGATTGCAATCGTCGGGTTCTGTGCATTGTTCCTGTACACGAGCGCCACCATGAGCGGTGCGGAATTTGCCGGTTCAGATAATGTGGGTTCCGGTCTTATCGCCCAACTCACCGGTACTTCTGTGGATGATTTCCAGCCACTGGTCCCCCAGTGGGTTCCACCGAGCGGGGAAATTGAAGCCTGCCTGTTTGCCCTGCAGGCTGCTGTGGGTGGGATCCTGGTCGGGGGCGTATTCGGGTTCTGGTACGGGCAGGCACGCGGGAGAAATGCCAAATAACTTACTTCCTTTCTCCCCAGCGTTTTTATTAATCCGGATAATTTCCGTGGATCATGAGGACTCTCATGAAACGGTTCACTATCAATGCACTCATGATAGTGGTTGCCTCATTCCATCCATTCCGACCCTCATTACCCGGCGGGTACTGTTTTTCTCATTCCATCTGTTGGGGGGAAGGGGGTGCAGCCGGGTCAAATGGGAGGGGATTACCCGGCATGACGGGATTTTGGATTATGATGTTGCGGGTTTTGCCTTTGCCGCTCTGCTCATCATCCAGATTTTCCATTCCGGGAAGTTTTTCCGGCATATTGGAAAAAGGTTGAAAACGGAAGCAAAAGAGCCGGACGATTGTATGACGTGAATATCAGTAACGCATATGCCCCCATGCGATTCTTTAAATGATTTATGCGCATATGAGTAATTATCGTACGACAACCGTACGTTGGTGAACACATGCCATCAGACAAACAGCAATCCTCCAGTGATATTCCAGAAAGTGATGACAATGCTACCCTGCACACCTGTGCGTGTGGAGAACAGCACCCGCACACCCCGGGCAGCCCCAGCCACCGTGACGAATGCACGTCCCCCAAAAAATTCGGTGACAGCTGCTGCTGTGAATCCGGTGAAGCCGGTAAAGAAGCACGCCACCGCTGCGGCCATGGCCCCCGGTGCCAGTGAGACTCTAACCCCCTGTTTTTGATTTTCCGCAGATCATGCCGCACCATCCGGATGTCCCTGAGCTGCTGGAGCAGTATATGGAAGCGTCAGGTACGCAGGAATGCTGGGTTACTGTACGGGAACTCCGCATGTATTTCGGCCTTGATGATCTGGCAGGGCCGGCAATCGCAGGTTTTTTGCAGAAGATCTACCAGGGACCTTTCTTCACGTTCCGGTATAAGGTTGCCCGTATCGAGAAGTTCCGGGATGATGTACCGCCGTACCGGGTTATCAGGAAATATCTCGTACAGCCGCGGCCGGTACAACGGAATAAAAAAATGCCCGGGGACAGCGAACCGCTCCGGCAGGTCCATTAACCTGTTATACTCATCCGGCCAGACATAATATTCAGGAGCAGAGACGGGAATGGATGAAAAACCGGAGATGCCTGAATGCCCCCGGCGGGGCAGGCCCCGTATGAAGCGCACAATCGCCGGTGCCTCCGAATGCCGGTGCTACAAGCCCTGCTGCCATGAAGAGGAGGGACTCGGTATCGTGTTGAAGCCAGACGAGATCGAGTTGATCCGTCTCATCGACCTTGAAGGGCTGGAACAGGAAGAAGCGGCAGAGCGGATGGGGGTCTCCCGCAAGACAGCATGGCGCGACCTGCACGAAGCCCGCCGGAAGATTACCGACGCCCTCGTCAACGGTAAGGGTATCACTATGGCCGGCTGCACAAAAGCTGCTGAAGGCCGGTGCCCGAAATGTCCGCGGGATGCCGCGGGTCAGAAATAAGAATCCTTTTTTGCGGTCAGGTGCCCCGGGCGTGCCGGTGCCACACGGGCCGCCGGGAGATGCACACCGGCACCCTCTCCGCACATGGTTCCTGTTAGCGCACGATCCTTAAATCTTTATGCTCATATGTGTAATAATTCCCGGGAAGGTGTGAGAAGATACTATGCCGAATTTTGACGGGAAAGGCCCGCTGAAAAGGGGTCGGGTCATCGGACGCGGACGCGGTGCCTGCATACAGAACGCCAACAGGTCCTGCCCGCGGGATCCCGACCCGGAAACGCCTGAGAATGAAGAGGTAAAAGCGGAATAACCGGGCTGCGGGAGAGATTATGCCAAAACCATTCATCAGCGTACACGACCTCTGCATGGATTTCGACAACACCCGGGTCCTGAACAAGGTCTCGTTCGAGATCCCGGAAGGCGAGATCATGGGTGTCATCGGGAGGAGCGGTGCCGGGAAGAGCGTGCTCATGCACCTCCTCCGTGGCGTTGAACAGCCGCCGACCAAAGGCTCCATCGTCTACCACATGGCTGCCTGCGACCGCTGCTCCTTCATGGATGTGCAGAGCAGGGCCGGCGGGAAATGTCCCGAGTGCGGGGGCGGGCTCGCTGCGGTGGATGTCGATCTCTGGGGTGCAAAGACCGACGGCATGAAATCCCGGGTCATGAACCGGACCGCCATCATGTTCCAGCGCACGTTCGCACTCTATGGCGACGACCGGGTCATCGAGAACGTACTTCATGCACTCGATGACATCCAGTACCCGCAGGAGCAGGCAATCAGCCGGGCGGCAGATCTCATCGACCAGGTAAGACTCTCCCACCGGATGATGCACATCGCCCGCGACCTTTCGGGAGGCGAGAAACAGCGGGTGGTGCTGGCCCGGCAGCTGGCCAAGAACCCGTCCATGCTCTTTGCCGATGAACCGACCGGCACCCTTGATCCCGAGACCGCCCGGCTGGTGCATGGGATGCTGATTGAAGCAGCAAAGAAGAACTCGATGGGCATGGTCGTCACATCCCACTTCTCGCAGGTGATCGAGGACATGGCGAACCGTGCGATGCTGCTCGTGGACGGCGAGATCGCATCCATCGGTTCGCCAAAGACGGTGATCCGCTCGTTTGCAGAAGACTACCATGAGATCGAATCACAGGAACCCGTGGAACTGGGCGGGCAGATCCTCCAGGCGCGGGACGTGAATAAGAAGTACATCTCGGTCGATCGCGGCGTGATAAAAGCGGTAAACATGGTCACGTTCGATGTCGCAAAGAAGGAGATCTTCGGTATCATCGGGAAGAGCGGGGCAGGCAAGACCACGCTCTCACAGATAATCTCCGGCATTATCGAACCCACGAGCGGGGAAATGAATATCCTGATCGGGGATGACTGGGTGGACATGACCAAGCCCGGTATCGATCAGCGGGGCAGGGCGAAGGAGTACATCGGGCTCCTGCACCAGGAGTATGATCTCTTCCCGCACCGCACGGTCATCGACAACCTGACCGATTCGATCGGGCTGGATTTTCCCAAAGAGCTGGCAATCAGGAAAGCGGTTGTCACCCTCCGTATGGCCGGGTTTACGGAAGAGAAAGCAAA
The DNA here is from genome assembly GCA_041652515.1 of Methanoregula sp. Lineage (GTDB taxonomy): Archaea > Halobacteriota > Methanomicrobia > Methanomicrobiales > Methanospirillaceae > Methanoregula. The sequence goes on along the minus strand of JBAZHD010000119.1, from coordinate 1,833 downwards.
GGAGATCCTGAACCGGTTCCCGGGCGAACTCTCGGACGGGGAAAGGCACCGAGTCGCCCTCGCACAGGTGCTCATCCGGGAACCGCGGCTCGTGGTCCTTGACGAGCCGACCGGCACCATGGACCCGATAACAAAACAGGACGTGAAACATTCGATCCTGAATGCCCGCGACGAGATGGACGAGACTTTCATCGTGGTCTCGCACGACATGGATTTTGTTAAGGATATCTGCGACCGGGTCGCGCTCATGCGGGGCGGGAAGATCATCGATATCGGACCGACAAAAGCGATCCTCTCACAGGTCACCGAAGACGATAAAAAAGACTAGCGATTTTTCAAAGGATTCATCATGACAGAACACCAGCAAAACGACGCAACCGGCTGCAGTGAGAACTGCAGTACCTGTGCTTCAGCACAACAGCCGCACAGTGCCCCAAAAGGGCTGCCACCAAAAGCAAAGATCGATGTGAAACACGTTATCCTCGTATTAAGCGGGAAGGGCGGGGTCGGCAAGTCAACCGTCTCCACCAACCTTGCTACCGCTCTCGCGGCACACGGGAGGCAGGTCGGCCTTCTCGACCTCGACATCCACGGCCCCAACATCCCCAAGATGCTGGGAATCGAGGACCAGCGGCCGGCCGTACTGGAAAACCACATGGACCCGGTCCGCGTAACCGGGAATCTCTCCGTGATGTCGATGGCATTCCTGCTTCCCGATACCAGTTCGCCGGTCATCTGGCGCGGGCCGATGAAGATGGCCGTCATCGGGCAGTTCCTCTCGGACGTGAACTGGGGATCGCTCGATTACCTTATCGTTGACCTCCCGCCCGGGACCGGGGACGAAGCGCTGACAATCGCCCAGCTTGCTCCGAATGTCCAGGGCGCCGTTATTGTCACCACGCCGCAGGATGTGGCAGTCATGGACGCGATCAAGGCAGTAAAGTTCATCGAGAAACTGGAACTGCCCGTCATTGGGATCATCGAGAACATGAGCGGGATGGTCTGCCCCCACTGTGGAGATATCATTGACATCTTTGGCAGGGGCGGCGGCGAGAAGGCTGCACGGGAACTGGGTGTTCCCTACCTTGGCGCCATCCCGCTCGATCCGGCCATGGTGAAAGCCGGTGATGAAGGGCGCCCGTACGTTCTCCGGCATGCCGATACACCCACGTGGAAAGCCGTGGACGCCGTGATGGAGAACGTGGTGAAACGGGTAGAGTCCTGACAAGTCATTGGCAAAAAAGGATCACAGGCATGAAAAGATATCCGGGTATTCCTGAACTACTGGAGCAGTTCATGCGGGAGCAGGGTGCTGATGAACGGTGGGTTACCGTGCAGGAACTCCGGGACCGGTTCGGTCTGACCCGGTACCAGGGGAATACGGTCTCCGGTTTTTTACGCCGGCTGGAGTCCGGTCCCTTTGGGCAGTTCCCCTACATTGTTACAAGGATCGAGCAGATGGATGGGAACGATCGTTCAAATCCCCCGAAATGCAGGTATCTTGTGAAGCAGAAGGTGATGAGCGGTGCCACAATTCCGGGGATGATCAGGCAGACCCGGATACGGTCCCGCTCCGCATCATCGGTTTGAAAGAATCAATGCTCCCGTGTTCATGATTTCAGGCGGATGGCCCGTGGCAGGTCATCCGGTGCATGGAGATTCCTTTCCCATTAACCGATCCAAGATACCCTTATAAAAAAAATTAAGTAATTATCCAGATACCCGCAAAGAAGTCCCCCCGATCTTTTTATCATAATTGTCCTCAAGTTAGCGTTACTGAGACGATCAAACCGGCAGATCAATATACCCTGATTGTGTAATTATTCAAATAGG
>JBAZHD010000118.1:0-9772 GCA_041652515.1 Methanoregula sp. | reverse complement strand
GCAACCATGTACGACCTGACCGTTATCATACCAACCTTCAACGAGGAAGCAAATATCCGCAATATTGTCATGGCAGTCGATGCGGTCTTCCATGAAAACTCGCTCCATGGCCAGATACTTATCGTTGATGACAATTCATCTGATGAGACGATCAGCATCGTACACGAACTGAAAAGACAGAAAGAGAATGTGGAGATCCTCGTCCGCGAGCAGGATCACGGGCTCTCCCAGTCTGTTGCTGACGGGTTCTCCCATGCGTTTTCTGATGTTTTTATTGTTATTGATGCAGATTTTTCTCATCCGCCGGTGCTGATCCCCAGAATGTATGACGAGATCCGGAAAGGATATGATGTCGTCATCGGCAGCCGGTACATGGAGGGGGGCGGGATCGGGAAATGGCCGCTGAAGCGCAGAGTCATCTCCCTCGGCGCTACGTTTCTCGGCCGGCTCCTCTTCCCGGATATCACAGACCCGGTAAGCGGTTTTTTTGCCATTCGGAAAGATGTCGTGGAGAAAGCACAGCTGAAACCCCGGGGCTACAAGATCCTGCTCGAAGTGCTTGGGAAGGGGGCCTGGGAAAGGGACAAGGAGATACCGTTCGAGTTCGTGGACCGGGAGATCGGGTCGAGTAAACTGAAGATCAAGACCATCATCGAATATGCCCAGCAGGTCCTCGATATCACCCTCTACTCGTTCCTCCACCACCAGAGTGCAGCATGGCGGGAGTGGAAGCGGATCTTCAAGTTCGGGATTGTCGGAATTTCCGGGATCGTGGTTAATCTAGGGATTCTTTTTTTCCTTGTCGAATTTTTCACCCTGAATAAAGATCTGGTCAGCCCCATTGCAATTGAATTCTCTATCCTGAACAATTTCATCTGGAATGACCTCTGGACGTTCGGTTCCGTTGAGGATCAGAAAGTATCCAGCAGATGGCAACGCTTTGTTACGTTTAACATTGTTTCTGTTGGGGGTGCAGTGATCAATTATGGTATCTTCCTGATGTTGACCTCGTGGTTCGCGGTTTATTATATGGCGGCCCAGTTTATCGGAATCCTGATAGCATTTGTCTGGAATTTCCTTATTAACCGCCGTTTTACCTGGACAAGAACGTAATGGTCTCTCTTCTTTCCGCAGTTTTTCTTTTTATAAAACCGAGGGTTTTTCTGGAATTGATGCAAACACGATTCATCAATTAGAAATGGCACGGGGGTTCGCAATGGGAAAGAAGAACAAGGATGAAAATATTTCGTTTGTAAAAAAAGGAAAAAAAGGCAGGATTCCGTTTAACTTTCTCAATGAACAGTTCGATAATATCGATACAACTGTTGTTAAAACTCATATTTTTTATATAATCCTTGTATCTGTTATGACAAAATTTGTGGTATTGTTCCTGACAACCACCGTTTTTCATTCATTTATTGACCTGTTCGATTTTCAGTATTATGTCGAACATGGCACGATGGTTGTAAATGGTCAGGTTCCTTACCTGGATTTCGCATTTGATTATCCGCCCCTGGCTCTTATTCCCATCCTGCTTGCGATGATCCCCGCGATTCTGACAATGAACCAGTATGCTTTTGTTTATTCATTTCAGGCATTGATGGTGATTTGTGATATTTTTACCGCGTTGTGTGTTTATTTTATCGGCCTGAAGATTTACAATGAAAAAAAGGCATTTCTTGCAGCACTCATTTATTCAGCTGCGTTTTCCACGGCATATTTTGTCCTGACAAAATATGATGCGTTCCCCACGTGTCTTCTTATGATCGCGGTCCTGTTCACCATCTACGGGATGAACATGAGGGGATACCTTGCAGACACCGCCGGGGCACTCGCAAAAATTTATCCTCTCATTGCACTGCCATTCATCGTTCTGTATAATGCAAAGATAACCTCTCTGAAGGAAGAAATTGTTCAAGTATTAAAAATATTTATTCCGTTGTTCCTTCTGGTGGCACTGCCGATCCTTGTCGTAAAACCAGAAATTATCAGCCAGTATTTTTCTGCGAGTCTTGTCAGAGATACCGTGTATGTCAATACGCCGACCTATGTCCTCTATTCAGTCCTGCACGAGTTACTGAATATTGACATTTCAACCGCATTGATCTCGAATCTCATGTATGCAGTCATGGGGATAATTCTCCTTCTTCTGATTTTTATTGCGTTTAAGATGGAAAAAATCAACCAGATTGATCTCTTGAAACTGCTGGTGCTGTCAATTTTTTCAGTTGTGTTTTTCATGAAATACCACAGTCCGCAATATCTTGTATGGTATACCCCCATTGTGTGCCTGCTGGTTGCTGATCGCATGTATGCCGTAGCGCTGTTTTTCTCTGCTCAGGTAATCACCTATATTGAATTCCCCCTGTTGTTTGGAGTGTTCTATACAAATGTTGAATATCTGAATCCGGTCAATTCAGCCGGGTACTTCCTGACAGTTGGATTTTTCGGTCTTGAATATCTCGTATTGATCCTCCTGATATTCGTGGCAGTGAATCCCTCAGTAAAAAATCTGAAAAAATTTTTCATGAGTAAAACCGGGTAGTGTACCCGATTCCTGTAAGAAAATTCAGATTATCAGGATCGTTTGGAATCCCGTCAGATGATTGGGATTACCAATTCCCAGGTAATGAATAGAAAAAAAATCATGAGGGTTCCGAGGAGCCATAGAGATCATTCAGGATAATATATGCAAAAATAAAGAAAAGGCTCATCGACTGAGCGTATAAATTGATCAGATCCGGAACAAGTTTTGAATTAATGAAATAATTCAGGTACACAACCATGGGAAACAGGGAGATCCCGGAAAAAACAAGTATTTTCGCTTTATAACTGGATTCTTTCAATAAAAAGTAGAGCGGAACAACAAGCATGATGAATGTGTAAGGTTTTAACCTCGGTAGTATCATAAAAATCGCTAAAAAACCGAGGCAATAGACCTTGAACATGTCACCCTGGTTTTTCATAACGAAGAAATAGGTTGAACCTAGGACTGCACCAATATAGAGTAACGAGAGGATTGCGGTAAAAACAGGACTGCCCAGACCGAGTCCCTTTGTGATGTCCCCGAACATCAGGTATGGTGTCGGAGTTGACATTCCACCGGACTCATAGATCCGGCTTGTATCGGAAACAAGGGAATGAATAAATGACATCATAAGAGACGGGTTTACGATATATGATAATACCAGGATGGCCCCAAGTGTTCCCCCGGCGATACAAATCAGTTTTAACCGCTCCACGAGGGTCTGTCTGATCAGAAGAAATATCGCAGAAAATAGGATGGGGAATAGCGAGAACGATGCCATAAGACCGGTTGCGATTGCAGATTCGGTAATACGTCCCTTTTTTAGACAATAGAAGATGACGGATGTGAAAAAGAGAAAAACAATACTGTCATTGGCTGTGAGAAAATTCCAGTATATGCTGATAAATCCTGTCAGAAGCAGGGTAATAAAAAAAAGATAGTGGTGTTTTTCATCAATCTGCCAGACAAGATACGCACTGATCAGGATGAGGATTGCAAAAAACAGGCGATAAACACCGATGCTCTGGAAGAGGAAAAGAAATTCAAACAGGATAAACGTATGGGGTGGATAAACAAAGGGAAGATCGTCCCCCACATATTCCTTGATATTATCGAGGATATAGGGATCCTTGTTCTGATTGAGTGCGTCAACTGCACCCATATATACACGATAATCCCATCCGGTGCCGGGACTCGATATAACGGAAAAAAGCATATAAACGGTGATGAGCAGAAGGATCCCGCATAATAAGACATAACCAATTCTCCATAATTCCTGAACCGGTGTTAGCTCCTGTAGCTTACCTGGCCCTCCCTTTTTAATGGATTTTTCTCTTACAATGATAATCACTCTTTATTTCTGGAATTTTCGTGGAAACACTATATAAATATGCTGAAATGCGGGGGTCTTCTGATGCTCAATCCCTTCCGACATATGCAAGGAACCCTTCACACCGGGGCATATCATCATTTTGTGAATTCACCCTCTGGTGAAAAAACCGCCGATGAGCCAAACCCCTAATACTTTCAGGTTAATATTTTTCATCATGTCCAATCTCACCGTCGCGGTTCTTGCTCCCCCGGATTATTCAAAAGATCTGGGAAAAAAGGGCACGGCAAGCGATATTACCTTCTATAATCTGAAAAAGGGGGAAGCAACGGTCACCTTCATCGAACCGACCCGGTATCCCGAGAAACTCTCCTCGCTGTTCTATGCGGTCTCCCTGTCAGACCGCGTTGTCCTTGTCGTGAACGAGATTAACGCCACATTCGGAGAATGTGTGCTGATGCTCCAGTGTGCCGGTAAATCTGCCGGGTATCTCATCCTCAAGAACTACATCTCACCAGACCAGATCGCCCCGCTCATCAAAGGCACAGTCCTCGAACACTACGAAGTCCTCGAAGAGGATATCGTAGGCCTGCGTGAGAAGATGCTGGAGATCGCAGTTAAACAGACTGCCCACCAGAAAGCCCACGAGACCGCAGCAAAAGGTGTCGTGCCTGTCGATGCCCATTTTAATGTGAAAGGGGTCGGCGTTGTCGTCCTCGGCTCTGTTGCACAGGGAATGATCAAGAAACACGACACCCTCAGGGTCCTCCCTACCGAAAAGACTGCCCAGATCCGCTCTATCCAGAAACACGACGACGACGCTGATACTGCCATCATCGGTGACCGCGTCGGTCTCGCACTCAAGAATATTGAATCGGAGGACCTGGACCGTGGCTTTGTCCTGACCAACGATCCGGCAGTCAGGTACGCGACGACCGTCTCCGGCAAATCCCAGCTCGTGAAATACTGGCCGGCGCCTTTAAAAGAAGGCATGGTCCTCTATGCAGGCAACTGGATGCAGTTCCTCCCTACGCGGCTTGAAAAGACTGTGGTTGATGGCGACTGGCGGATGCCCGTGATCACCCTGACCATGGAAAAGGCGCTCGTTTATCTCCCGGGAGCCCGTGTTGTCCTCCATTATCTTGAGGGCGGGAAGCTGCGGGTTGTCGGCTCGCTCATCATTGAATAAAACTTTTTTAATCAGGATCCGGTTGAAAAAAAAATTAAAAATATGATTTGACTGATCTGCGATTGGTTTTCAAACGCGATCATGATGAAAATATAAAGATGCAGATCAATTTTACCGGAAAAATCGCAAACCGATTTTCGTACGAAAATCGGATCCCGATCTCACGCTCCGTCTGTGTTGTCGCTGCTCAATCCGGTTTTCAATCGCTGATCGATTTTGATCTCAAAATCGCTGATCGATTCCGGAATAAAAATCGATCACCGATTTTTCCGGAATAATTTTTAATCGCAATCGTGATCGCGATTATAATCTGAAAACCGGATCCGTTTATCATTTCATGTTTTGGAGCATATCGCGTGTTGAGAAGAAGATCACAACCGGGCGGTTGGCATATACCAGGGGAACCAGGCCGGATGTTATCATCGGATGCAGGAAAGATCGTCATCAAAAACCCCTGTAAAAATTCTGGTACATCAGAGCCTGCTACGAACCCGGTTGTACCACATTTCCCCCACCGCCTGGATTTATGAGGTCATAATTCGGAAAAACGCGGAAACCGGGCCGGAATAATCGGGCAGTCTCCGGCGGGAATTGTGGAGGTCAAATTTAGCAACGTTACAGCGACCGAAAGCGGGAGGGGATGTGGTTACGGACTCGGGCGGGTACAGGCCGGGGGATATGCCTCCTCACCAGGCCCGTCAGGGATCTGGAGAATTCGCCACAACACGAAATGAAAAACGATCCGCGGTTTTTCCGGATTTTTTTTAAAATTGGTATCGTGATCGTGGTGAAAATTTTAAAATCAGGTTGATGCAAATCCCGTCAAAACCGGCCGGCAAATTCAGTAAACAGCCGGGTTTTCCGGAAAGTTAATCACACTGCATCCCCCGCTCCCAATCTTCTTATCTCATAAAACATCATCACTACTCTGAGAACCATGATTGAATGGATTATTCTTGGCGTCATCGCCATTGTTGTCGTAGTACTGGTCCTGTGGGTGGTCAGCATCTACAACCGCTTTGTCAGCCTGAGGAACTCCTCCGAAGCAACGCTCGGCCAGATCCGGGTTGCCATGAAGAAGCGGCTCGACATGATCGAACAGCTCCTCGGCTCGGTCAAGAGCTATGCAAAGTTTGAGAAGGAGACCCTTGAGAAAGTCACCGCCATGCGGGCAAGTGTTGCAACCGCATCACCTGGTGACCTGAACAAGGTCGAGGCGGAATCCCGCTCCATCTTCGGCCGGCTGCTTGCCGTTGCGGAAAATTATCCCGATCTCAAGACCTCCGGCACGGTCATGAGCATGATGGACTCTATCAAAGGGCTCGAAGACGAGATCGCCCGCCAGCGTTACACCTTCAACAACATTTCGCAGGAGTTCAACACCATGATGGACACCATCCCCTCGAATTTCGTTGCCAAACTGATGGGCCTTATCAAGCTCGAGTACCTCCAGTTCGAAGAGGCGATCAAGACTCCCCCGAAGATCGAGTTCTAAAGGGTAATTGTTGTGAGCGAAACACGGCAACTCTCATGGGTGGCTGGAGCCGGGCTCGCCCTCGGGCTCCTTGCCCTCTTCCTTATTATTTTTATAAGCCCGCTTTTTGACGGTGACCTTACCGTCGGTTCCTACGATGCGGTTCTCAACGAAGACGGAACCCTTTCGGAACACTATACCTACGATGTCTCGAGCGGCGGGCAGTACCGCATGCTCTATCGTATCTGGGAGTCCCCGGTCACTCTCAGCACCAGTACAGAACCGTATATCCGGTTCGTTTCGATGACGCCGGAACCCGGCATGATCGGATACGTGAAGGAAGATAACGGGGATATCACGGTGTATGGATCATCCGCCCCTGACGTTTCCCGCAGCGCAATTGAAGATCTTGACCCGTATAATAACGAAGTAGGGATGTACAATCCGTCCTACTATGACTCGGGGCAGTACAATACCGAATATAATTATGTCATCAATCCCCCGCTTGAATACGATTCCACGACAACCCACCTCAACCTGAAACTGGCCGGAGAGTCGCACTTCCCGTACCGGAATGTGAAGGTTACTATCCCTGCCCGGGGTTTTGACAAGGTATACGCGTACCCGCCTCTCATGAATACCGAGAAAACGGGCGACAGTTATGTCATCACCGGCAGTCTTGCCACAAACGAGATCCTCGCGATTGAGATGCTCGGCCCCTCTGAAGGGCTCAGCCAGTTCCCGGGCTTCCGGAGTGCTGTTGATGATGTCAGTGGCAAGACCGCCTCGGCAGCGATGTGGTATGATTTACCCTACTATGCCGCTTACCTCCTGAAGATCCTCGGCATAATTGCGGTTATTCTTGTCCCCCTGCTCCTGATCGTTATTTACAACAGGTATGGGCGGGAGAAGGAGTTCACCGTTCCAGCCTACCTGAGCACGCTCCCTGGTACGAACCTCAAAGCCTGGCAGGTCAACCTGCTCTTCAAGGGAGATGCCATGGATTTCGATGAGGATGGTTATTATGCAACCCTGCTGGATCTTCACCGGCGCAAGAACATCTCCATAACGGAAAAAGGAGAGGGAAAGGGCGTTATCGTGAAGACCCTTTCCAATGCGAACCTGGATCCCTACGAACAGCGGGTACTGATGTTCCTCCAGCTGGTCTCCGATGACGGGGTGCTCGATACCGACTCCATCGAAGCGCTGGCAAAAAAAGCCCAGGTGAACGCGACTGCCGAGGAAAAAGCACTGAAATACCAGCGCTCACTCACCGATGTGACAAGCCGGGTGGATTCGGATCTCTCCACAAAGTATATTGTTGACGGAAGGGATCATATCCTTCCGCTCGCGCTTGTCAGTATCGTCATGTTCGCGATCAGCCTTATCCTGTTCTTTGTCTCGTCCATGCAGTCCTATATCCTCGCTCCTGCCGTGATCCTCTGGGGGGTTGTCATCGTCCATGCAGCGATTGCCTTTGCTGCCCCTTCAACACTCTTCGGTCACTGGAAAGACGACCGGTACCGGGAGAAACTGGAGTGGGATGCGTTCACCCATTTCCTCTCGGATATGGCGATGATCCAGAAGTATGCTCCGGCGGATCTCTCGATGTGGGGTGAATGGCTGGTCTACGGCACCGCACTCGGTGTCGGGGATAAAGTAGAAAACGCCATGAAAACGCTCAATATCCGCGTAGCTGACGCCGGTGTCCCCATCGGTGCTATCGGGATGAACCATGCCTTCATACCCCTCATGAGTTTCTCGCCCCCAAGCCACGGCAGTTCCGGTGGCGGCTTTGGCGGCGGGGGAGGTTTTGGCGGTGGCGGTGGCTTTGGCGGTGGAGGAGCGGGTGGCAGATAACCCCCCTCAGGTTTTCCCTCCCTTCCTGATAGTCTGATCAGACCAGAAAGAGCATATCGGGAACCGTCCATGAGTAATTATACATTATAAATCTCTGCGTACCATATGTTAAATTAAAACGGGAACCTGATCACATGCAATATACTGAAGGGCAGATCGGCAGGGTTTTTGTCGTCAGGATTGACGATGGCGAGGATATGCTGCTTTCGCTGCGCCAGTTCATCATTGACAAGAACGTCCAGGCCGGGTCGATTCATTTTCTCGGTGCCCTGATGAATGGACGCATGGTGACCGGCCCGGAAGAGCCGGTCATTCCCCCGGTCCCGCATTTTATTATGTTTGAAGGAGGATGGGAGATATTTGGTGTTGGCACCATCTATCCGGGGGATGGCGGTCCGCACATCCATTATCATGCATCGGTCGGCCGGTCAGGCCATGCCCTCACCGGCTGTCTCCGGGAAAAGGCCATCACCTACCTCATCGTTGAAGCGGTCATCATGGAGTTTACCGGCCTCTCCGCCCGGCGGGAATTCGATAAAAAGATGCAGATCAACCTTCCTGTGCTCGGCCAGAAGACCAGGACAGACGAAAAGACGGATGACAAAAACGCTCCTGCAGAAGAAGATAAAAAAAGCACAGAGCCGGAGAGCGATGAGAACTCCGATGAACTCCCGGGGGGTCTTGCAGAGATCATCCGGGACCTCACACGCCGCCCGTCCGGCTGAAATTACCCGGCACCATTACCCGTCCCGGTCATATCCTTATCCTGTATGTCCCGCCAGCCACCGTTTCTCCCCATGTCGCTTCAGGAAGGGGAAAAGCCGGGTATCCGGCAGTTTGACATTATCCTTATCACCGGGGATGCCTATGTTGATCATCCCTCGTTTGGCACAGCCCTGATCGGCCGGGTCCTGTGGGACGCCGGGTTCTCGGTCGGGATTATTGCACAACCGCAGGTACAATCACCGGAAGATTTCACCGTTCTTGGAAAACCCCGACTCTTTTTCGGCATATCGTCAGGGAACGTCGACTCGATGGTGGATAATTACACTCCGAACCTAAAGCGGCGGAGTGAAGATGTCTATTCCCCGGGGGGGATCCTGAAACGGCCGGATCGTGCCACGATTGTCTATACGAACCGGGTGCATGAGCTCTTCCCCGGTGTGCCTGTTGTCATCGGAGGTATCGAGGCAAGCCTGCGCAGGTTTGCCCACTACGATTACTGGCAGGACCGGGTACGGCAGTCCATCCTTGCCGATGCCCCGGCAGATCTTCTCGTATTCGGCATGGGTGAACGGCAGATGGTGGAAATTGCAAAGCGGCTCGCGACCGGCGAATCGGTAAACACCCTCCGTGATATTCGTGGCACATCCTGTAAGATGGAGATTGCAG
>JBAZHD010000117.1:0-9884 GCA_041652515.1 Methanoregula sp. | reverse complement strand
GCCACGGGTTGGAGTCCATATAGACGCCTTCCTGGTTAAGGACCATCAGCGGGGACTGGTCGTCGTATCCGCCGAGCATTGAGCCGGTGCCCTTGACCCACAGGTAGTAGTAGGTGCTGGGTCTGCCAGTAACGGTGACCGAGAAGGTCTTACTGCGGACGACTGAGTCCTTGTTTGCTTCAATCTTCACCGAGTCTGAGACAAGGGTGATGGTGTAGCACTGGGATACAGTCTTGCCGGTGTAGTCTGCTCCACCCTGCTTGTAGTTGTCCTTCATCTTGTTGAGGATGGACTCTGCACAAACAGTGTAGGTGCCGACCGGGTAAGCGTACTGGTTGAAGTCGTCGAGTGCTCCGGTTGCCCAGACGTTGCCGTCATAGGGCTGACCGTCAGCGTTGAGGTGGACCGGGCTAGCGGTTCCAGTTCCCCAGAACCAGGGCTGGTTGTCAACGAAGTTCTTCAGGACCGAGAACGGGCCGGGGTATAACGAGACATCGTTTGCAGACTGGTTGTAGAGCTTAATGATCTGGGCGTTTGATTCGTCCTTGATCTTAAGGTTGATGTATCCATCAGTTGCTTCAACGGGGTACATCTGGTCGCAGTAACCGGTGCCGTTCCATACAAGGTCGGTAGCGGTCATCTTATATGTGTTAAGACTGTTGACCAGGGTGAAGTTCCGGATTGTGTTGTTCCAGTACATCGTCGGGGACGTGTAGAAGTCACAGCCATAGTGTCCGTCACTCCAGGTCATCCAGTATCCGGTGCTGGTGTAGTTGGTGTACGCCATGTTGTACAGCGTAATCTCACGGCAGCACGCCATTGCGGGGTCGGGAATCGTTACGGTTCCGTTCACCCAGGTGCCGGTTGAGTCAATCATCGCGTTCGATCCGACTTCAAGGTAACCTGTAGTGCTCCATGTTCCGATGATCGAGTCATCGATAACATTGCTGCGGTACCTGCCGTCAACAGCGGGGTACATGTTGGTGTCAATCCTGAAGCCGAGCTTTTCGCCCTGCGGGACTGACTTGCCGGTTACATCGGTGTTCTGGTTGTAGTCCCAGATCTTGAGGTCGAGGGACGGATCCTGAACATTGAAGACCATGGCTGCGTCCTGAGTGTTGCCGATCGGGCGTGCACCGGATGCATTGAGCAGATACCAGTTGCCCGTGTACCCGACAAAGTCGGACGGTGCAACGGTCATGGACGCGAACCTGCGGTTAACACCGAGGTCGATGCTCCTTGACGGGGAGGTCGTGTACAGGTCTGCTGCTGATGCCCACCAGCCGATTGAGGTCAGGTGAAGTTCAGAGTTATTCTCGTACGCCGTCCCAATACCGCCGGACCCCATTCCTAACAGGGTCGCGCCGTAATAGGCCTGGTTCATGGCGTGAGTGACGTTGAGGCCCTCTTCGCCAATGAAGATAGTAGCACCCTGGTTGATGATCGTTCCGTTTGCATAAAGGCCGACTGCCGCTACCGGCATGACTGCCATTAAGACAAAGAGAGCGACTGCAACGAGTGCAATGGTTAATCGCTTAGTCATGTGTTCTTTTCCTCCAAAGTTACATCATACATTTCAAGCCGCGAACCGCTTCGACAAATGCCGAATAACGATTCTGCGAGCCCCATACTCCGTTTAGACGGAATATGCAACAGTATTTGTAAAAGAGCTAATATATCCTTTGTGGTTGTTTTTCAGGATCGTTCAGAGCATGAATTAAAGTCCTTTTTCTGATTTAGCGCGATTTTTGAGGGGATTCTTACATGTTTTCAGCAACATGGGGGATTGCACCTCCGGACTCCCGGATAATATATTGGAATTTTTCGCGCATGCCCTGTAGTATACAGTATGATATATGTACTGCGCAATGATGTATATTTTTAATCATTGAAAAACCTGCGAGCCCGGGACAGGTTGCCAGTGTATCACTCAAATACATATCAATAACGAGATTTGCCCCGTACTGAATCATGGCGGACAGTTAGATCTTTCAGGAAATACAAATTCCTGTTGAGATAAATAATCACAGGATGGTCACGGTTCACCATTCAGGAAAGACCCATTGAATAATACCATCCGTTTCACACAGACATCCCACATCTTAGATACTTAGTATATTGACGTGATCAAAAACCGGACAATCGTCCGCGGCTGATTCAACAAATATACTAGGTATGATTTCCCAGCAATAAGTATGAGAATAATCCGGGCACCAAGCATTGGCCATGCACACGAACTGGTGGTCAAAATGATCCTGGAAAAGGGCTGGATCCTCCGGACCGAAGATGCAGAAGCCACCGTTGAGTTCGAGGAGATCGCTATGCAGGTGGATACCCCGCTCGCAGAACCAATGGTGAGCCCACACTCAAGGTTCCAGCAGAAGTTTGTCGAACAGTACGCAAAAGACCTGCTCCACGGTTCCCACGCCTCATTTGAATATGACTATCATGGCCGGCTCTTCGACTGGGGCGAACGCCTTGTGTCTGACGGGCAGCCCGTACATATCGATCAGATCACCTATATTATTGACAAACTCAGAACATCACCGAATACGCGGCGGGCAATTGCCATCACCTGGAATCCGGTCATTGATGAAAAACTTGATGATTGTCCCTGTCTCCAGCTTGTCCAGTGTACCGTACGAGACAGTAAACTGCATATGCGGGTTATATTCCGGTCAAATGATATGCTGACCGCTGCCGGTGCCAATATGTACGCCCTCGTCCAGCTCCAGAAATCCATTGCTGATCAGCTGAACCTGCCATGCGGCACCTATACTCACATCTCGCTCGTTCCCCACGTATACTATATCCGGGACATGCACGATATCGAGCCATTCTGCGGGAAAGGGAAGTATATCCACCCAATGCAGGAAGTCTGCCATGCCTGTGGGGGATGTGACCGGGCAAAACCGGTTTGATCTACCGGGTTTCCGTCACTTTAATTAAGCAACAGCAGCAAAAAGTAAGAGGCACACAGCCCGGTAGTGTAGCGGTCAATCATGGGGGACTCTGGATCCCCCGACAGCAGTTCGAATCTGCTCCGGGCTACTTCTTTTGTCGTGTTTCCCGTTGTTCTGGAAATTGTGTAGGACCTTCCTTACTTCATCGTCATGCGATGAGCGCCGGCAGGATACAACAGAGGAAGACCGCACCGAAGGTACCGAATCCTCCGATACTCACTTCGGGAATGTCAAGATCCCGCGCCCGGAAGAGATGGGCGAGGTTCCCTCCCGCAATCGTCCCGAGCACTCCGCCGGCAAGTGCTGTGACGGCAGCTGTCAGACCTGTTCCACCGGAAAGGAGTACTCCCGCAAGAAGGGCTGTAAGAGCAGGGATGATAAACGGTACCTGGATCCCGACACCTGCTGTTTCACGAGTGGATACGAAGGAGATTACGAGGACAAGAGCGGTACAGAGGATAGCAGGGACTACGAGAGAGGTCCCGTCAATCGTGACTGCCCGGTACACTATATACGCTGCGATGCCGACCGGAAGAATTCCCCCGCCAAGATTGACCGATATCACGGTCTCCCAGACGGGAGGGGCTGCAAATGGAGATAACCGTTCATTCCCCGCTGAATCCAGGAGGGTAGCCCGGATCATGTCGCGCTGGATGCGGTAAAGGGGAATATTCACAAAACTACCGGCAAGCATCAGCAGGACAAGGGCCAGTGCAGCAACCCACGATAATCCCAGACGCGTGAACGCAGCGCCGATGACCCCGAGGATGAGCAGCGGGATCAGGAGTATGACAAAGCCGATAAACAGGACGATAGCAAGAACTGACAGCGGTCCTGCGGAAAAGAAACGGATATTACCTGCCATGAAACCACTCACATCACGGGCTTTGCAGGTTTTGTACAGACAATCGCCGCATGGTCCTGGTGATAGGGGGCAAGCCACACGTTTTCCTGTACGGTGAAACCGGCCTCCCTGAGTGCCGCGATGGTTTCATCGAACACTTCCCCGGGATCTTTTCTCACATCCACGCTCCGTGTCTTAAGCATCAGGATGAGATATCCGTCAGGTTTGAGGAACGCGCAGTTCCGGATGGCAATGGCAGCCTGGTTCGGTTGGGCAACATCCTGATAAACCAGATCAACTGCTTCAACAAACGAGGCATAGGTCTCGGGGCGGGTCGCATCGGCCATGATCGGCATGACGTTCCTGCGCCGGCGTGCCACTTCGATAAGGTCCTGCATGGGACGCGGGGCAAACTCGACCGCATAGACTACTTCAGTATAATCCGCAACATGGGATACGGTCGTCCCATTCGCTGCGCCGAGATAGAGTACCCGCATGGAAGATTCGAGTTCAACCCCTTTTCCGACATGATACAGGGCAGCAAGCTTGCTCCGGTATGGCTCCCAGACACGGGCTCCCCCGAGCATCCGTTCGTTGTAGACCCCGCCTTCGCCCCGCGATACCAGCACGTCGCCGATCCAGATCATGTTCCGTCACCTTTCCCGGCCTTGTCGATCCGCTCCTGTGCCGGTTCCAGGAACTCTGGCACGGCAACCCCGCGGAAATAATCGAGCCGCGCTGCAATCGCCAGTTTTCCCGCCAGCACCCGGGCAACCCTGCCGCGGATATCCCGCGGGGCATTATGCACGCGCCGGTGCTGGAAGATGATCCCGTGCTTGGGCGACGGGGTATGGGTTTTCAGGTGCGCAAACAGGGCGGTCCTCGCCCCCAGCACCTGAATCGCACTTGCAGGAAGGCGGGAGAGCGGCAGGAGTCCCCCGGCATTGGCCATGAGGCGCGCTGCAACGAGACCCCCGATCAGGGCACTGGTATTGGGCAGTACATCGTTTGCCCGTGCCGAGACCTCCTTTGCAAGCGCAGTCCGGGTGTCAGCAAGCTGCTCGATCTCCCCGGCAACCCTCCCGAGTGCCCCCCGGCTTTTCTCACGTATGTTCCGGACAAGGATATTGGCCGGGGTCCTGCGATACTTCCGCGAGAACGCGGGGTGCCGCACCATGTACCAGTCAGCTGCACGTTCGGAGAGTAGGTTAATCACGGTATCTATCTCGTCGAGTGTCCGTACCATCTGGAGCAACTCCGCATCCTTGCCGGAATAGTGCTCCCGGACCGAATGTTCGGAACCCGTTATGCAAACGGCCTGGAGGCGGGCAAGGTAATCTGCCCGATCTGAGCAGAACCCGCAGGACACTGCCTGCTGCCAGTCAGGAGGGGTAAACGTGTCCATCTGTACAGATAAGGAAAGGATACGGCTGACAATGGCGTTGGCATCACCGGAAAATGGCGAGCAGCGCCCGTCTTCGATATCCCCGAACCAGTAGGACTGCATCGGAGGATAGATTGGAAGTATGCCAGTATAAAACCATAGATCGGCCTGCGGATTACGACCAGACTCTGGTCAAATCCACGCGAAACCGAACGAGTAGAGCATGACCGGGATCATGATCGCACCCATGCAGTACATCCTTGGGATATTGACGAGATGCGGGACAAGGCCGACTGCGGTGGCGAGCAGCAGGATAAAAAAGCCGAAGGGACCGGTGAGAACGACGCTGAGCAGGACAACAAATGCGATGACTGCCCGGTTCAGGACCCTGCTGTCGAACCCGTTGAGGAGATATGCAGATGCGGAAAGCCGGACCGTAATGATATACGCTGCACATGACGCGAGCACCCCGATGACCATCAGCTCGCCCATGGAGGGCAGCGGGATCTCCGCAAGGGCAGCCATAACGCCGTTGCGCATGCGGGACAGGGCGAAAAGAGCGGCAAGGCCGATGAATGCGTTGGCAGTATTTGCCGCGCTGGTTGCAAGGATATAGGACCGTCGATCTTTATCGTACCCGATGACGGAGGCCAGTACCCCGTTTGCCGATGCTGTTGACAGCCCGGGAAGCCACCCGACTGCAATACCGGCCCCGGTCCCCAGCAGGGAGTATTTTATCACTGCCTTATCCTCAATACGAAGCCCGGAAAAGTGCTGCACCGGGAGGGACCCCTGCGACGCCACAAGGAGAACTGATATACCGAACAGCCCGGTAAGGAGCGGCATGAGGATGGCGCTTTCACCGGCAAGAGTATGCCAGCTGAGGAACGTATAATGCAGCGCGAATGCTCCGAGAACTCCCGATATGGCAAAGATTGCAAGAGCCCAGCCCGGCGCCTCGCTCGTGACGATCATGTACCCTATGCTTGCGACAAGAAGGATCCCAATCCACCAGTCGAAGTACGGCTGGAGGGCCGGCAGAAGGAGAAAGCAGAGCACCGAAACCGGGACGGATATGACCATGGCGCAGGCGCTTCCCAGTGCTGCAATCCTGACAGCTTCTTCACCGTTCCCTTCGAGGCAGAGCGCATGCGCCGGCAGCACGGCAAGCGAGGTGTCAGCCTCCGGTATACCAAGGAACGTGCTCGGAACTGCATCCACGAACGTGTGCGTGATCAGGGCGGCAAATAATGTGCCGGCTAGGGCAACCGGCCCGAGCACGGAGAGGAGCACTGCCTGCAGGCTGAGCAGGACACCAGCAAGGGTATTTACATGGACGCCAGGAATGATCCCGCTGAGGGTCCCGAGGATAACACCAAGCAGGACACCAAGCAGGATCTCAAGCATGGAAAAAACATAGGAGAGAATGGACATAAATCAACCGAAATGCATATCATGAATACATAACGAGGCGATGAATCCGTAATGAAGATCGCAGTAACCCGTCTGGCAGGAAAGGAGAAGAGCGATGCGGCACGGTGCGCGGCATCCGGCCACAGCTGCTACAGTGTACACCCCCTGCGATCCGCGATCCGTGAGGATGAGATCACGTCATTTATCGATGCTGTTGACCGTGAGGAGTTCGACTGCATCTTCTTCACGAGCGCTCTCCCGGCAAAGCTCATCGCACCCCGCATGGGCAGGTTCCCCCGCGTGATCGCCATCGGCCCGCAGACTGCAAAGGAACTCCGTCAGCATGACATCGACTGCGAAGTCCTGACCAGTTTCTATTCCCGTGACTTCGTGCCGTTTCTCGGGGACTGGATCCGGGGAAAACGAATCGGCATCCCGCGGGCGGATGTGCCGAACCCCGGGCTCATGGATGCAATTACGGCCGCGGGGGGCATCCCAGGAGAGTTCCGGTGCTACAGTCTCGAGCCCACCGGTGAGAAACTCAATCTTGAAGATGCCGGTGCGATCCTGTTTACCAGTGCCATGTCCTTTAAGAAAGCGGTCTGGACACCGCACCCGGGCCTGCTCGTGATGGCAATAGGAGAGATCACGGCGGAAGCCCTGCGCACTGGCGGGACCAATCCCGGGATAATCGGGAACGGGTCACTGGAAGGGACACTCGCTGCGCTTAATACGTACCTTGCCACACAGGGAGGACCAGGATCATGACCGAAGAACCATTGGAAGCAGGATCAATCCACATCTGGAACAGGCCCGGGATCATTGTTGTCGATAAGCCCAAGGGCCCATCAAGTCACGAAGTGGCCGCATGGGTGGGGAAGATGCTCGGGTGCCAGGTGGGGCATGCCGGCACGCTCGATCCGCAGGTATCCGGTGTCCTCCTTATCATGCTCGGCAATGCCGTGCGCCTTGCCCCCCTGCTGCTCCAGCACGACAAGGAGTATGTCTGCCTGATGAGGCTGCATAAGGATGTTGACCGGGAACGGATCCTGAAACTGGCAGAGGAGTTTACCGGGCGGTTGTACCAGCGCCCGCCGCGGAAGAGCGCGGTCAAGCGCGCCTTGCGCATCCGCGAGATCCAGAAACTCGAGATACTTGATACAGAGGGGAGACTTGTCCTGTTCCGCGTACAATGCGAAGCCGGTACGTACATCCGCTCGCTCTGCCACCACATGGGACTTGCAGCCGGAGCCGGCGCACACATGCAGGAGCTGCGCCGAACCCGCTCGGGCACGTTCGGTGAAGCGGGGATGCATTCACTCTACGATGTACAGGATGCTGCCCTTGCTGCAAAAGCCGGGGACCCTGCCACATTGCACGCCATGATCCTCTCGGTCGATGCCGCTGTGCCGGACCTGCCGACCGTAGTTATTCGCGACGCTGCCATCGATGCAGTGTGCCGGGGCGCACAGCTTGCCGGCGTTGGTGTTATCAGCATGAAAGAGTTCAAATCCGGGGACACGGTGGCGGTCCTGTCGCAGAAAAACGAGTTTGTCTGTCTCGGTAAGGCGCGGGTGCCCTCCACCGCATTCAAACCCGGTGATACGGGTATAGTCATTGTCCCCACAACGGTCTTCCTGCAGCCCGGCACCTATTCCCGGGGCTGGACCAAATCCGACAAGGTATTTCCGGAAAAGAAAAAACAGCCAAAAAAACCAGACCAGAAGCCGGGGCAGAGACCGTCAGGACGGCAAGGTGGAAACACAGACCGTAAGCAGTACTGGAAATCGGGTACCAGGCCCGCTTCCCGGCCCCGGAACAAGGGATACCATTAAAAAAATACCCGGCATACAAATAGGATACACTTTTTGCTGAGGTAGTCTAGCGGTAGGGCGCAGGCCTGGAAAGCCTGTGGTGCGAAAGTGCCTCGGGGGTTCAATTCCCCCCCTCAGCGTTTTTCTTATTTTCCCGGTTTTTTTAAGGAGAGATCTATCCGGTTTTATGCTGACCCTGACCCGATTCGATCACGGAATGGGTTCCGGCAGGTCCATGATCGGCCGGATTGCGGATATTTATCAAGCCGACCCTGCCGAAAAAAAATAATCGCGATCATTTGTTGTTAATAAGCGAAGCGATTGTAGGTTAATTAACCTACAATTCGGGTGTACAACCTACAATATTTGGTTCTCTCCGGCGTGAGTGTTCCGGCCGGGCAATCGGATCGCGATTGAAAATTTGCGGACGGGGGTAAGGGGGCGATTGAAAAAAAAATTTCCAGAGATCGATCCGATCATAATAAAACCGGGTCGGTTCGATTGCCATGGCTTCCGTTACACCAGGTCACATGCAAAAAGAGGATACAGGTGTTGAAACAGGATGACTATACTATCGTTACTGACACCCCACCAATTTTTTTCAAACGAGAGGGGATCCTGCCATGTACTGAATGCGAACAGGATCAGCATTTATCTTTTTTTGGGAACATGGCTGCCCGCGCAAATGCACAGTATTCCGGCACGATTTCGAATCCGAGGAAATGACGCCCCTCATTCTGCGCGACTACGGCAACCGTGCCGGATCCTAAAAACGGATCGAGCACGAGATCGCCGGGATCGCTTGAATAACAAAGGATCTTTTTCACCAGTTCCGAGGGCAGTTTTGTCGGTGTCTTCTTCCTGCCCTTCCAGTACTCGCGGTTGATCACCCAGACATCTTCCGGGTAATGATCGATCTTATTGAAGGTATACCGTTTCGGGTCCTTGACAACGAAGAGAATGTGGTAGTGGCTGGTGACGTATTTTTTCTTCGTAAAAACCCCGAACTGGTATTTCCAGATGAGGTGGTTGATGGTTGTAAGTCCCGCGGCATCGATTCCTTCGAGAATGTCCCGGAGACGGTTCCAGCCGGAGAAAATGTACATGCTCCCGGCCGGTGCGAGTGCCCGTTCCGCATCTGCAATCCACCGCCGGGTAAATTCTCTGTACTCTGCCTCCGGGATCTCCTGGTACCCTTCAAGAACATTGCTACCCTTACGGTTGTAGTTCAGCCGCTGGGCTTTGAAGTCAATGGCAAAGGGGGGATCCGTGACGATAAGATCAACGGACCCTTCAGGTACCTGCGGGAGGAGGGCGAGGGCGTCCCCCTCGTACAGGGTGTCCTCGCGAAATGGCCCGAGGCGCCGTTTCATCAGAACTTACCGCCAGCATTCCTGCCGGACTCGAACGCCTTTACATTGATCTCGATGGTCTTCTTCGGGACGAGCCGCTTTACAGCCTCAAGG
>JBAZHD010000116.1:0-9887 GCA_041652515.1 Methanoregula sp. | reverse complement strand
AGTCCAGTCGTTTCCCATCAAAGGTCTCGTACCACAGTTTACGGTAGATCTCCGGCCCGTTGTTCGTGACAACGAGATAGAAACTTACGGTCTCACCCGCCTCGATGACTTTTCCCGGTACATCGCACTGGATGATCATGTCGCTGTTGGACGAGGAATCTATGGCAGCGACCGGCTGGATGAGGACAACCATACCTGTTACGAGTATGAAAAAAAATATCCGGGTTTTGAGAGGTATTTTTCCCGGGGGATGATTCACGATCAAATGCTTCACCGGATGTCCATTCTCATGAAACTGACATACGCCAGCCCGAAGAATACTGCCGGCAGGACCATGAGTGCGATGATATTCCCGGTAAGCATGGCGAGGATTCCATAAACGTCGAGGTCTACGATTTTCTGGGACATTACGCTGACCATAATATCCTGTTCCTCCTCGTTCATACCTCCTGACGTCATTCCCATCGTACCGTAGAGCATTTGACTCATCATTCTCGGATTTGTCATGAATGCGGAGATCTTTGCATAATTGTTCGTTGGCGAGAACAGGTCCCGTGTATCAGCCCACCTCATCTGTTTCTCTCCATACTCCTGGCTCTGCTGGTTAAATCTCTCCCATGCTTCCATGTTCTGTTTCTGGATCCGTTCAGCCTCTGCAGCCTGGTCTGCAGAATCCGCCAGGTTTTCTGTCGGACCGGTAACCATCTCTGGCATTTCCGGTGCCGGGCCGATGACCTTCTCCATCACAAGGGGCGACGTGATCAGGGTGGGAATGAAGGATCCGAGAATCACAAAGATGATCAGGGTATAGACAAGCGATCGTCCGCTCTCTTCACACAGTGTCGACATCAGGATGGCAATGGCAAAGAAGCTGAAGATGAGCAGGAACGTTGCGGCACAAAAGACCAGGATCGGGAGCAGCTCCGAGAGGTCCGGCACGATCCCGAAGAGAAGCAGGATCGCAAGTGACATCGCCATGGTACATCCAAGAGCGAGCACGATCGCCGCGATACCGCCAAGGATTTTACCGTTGATCACCTGGTCCCGGTATACCGGGTGTGCGAGGAGGATCTTCAGTGATTTGCTCTCCTTCTCCTTGGTAACGAGATCAAATCCCATGGCAATACCGAGGATGCCCCCGATCACCTCAAAGACCATCCCCATCTGGTAAAAGACGAGGAGTACGGATGGTTTTTGTTTCATAAGAAGGTCAACCAGCGGTACCTGCCCGTCAGTTCCGGAAACGGACTGTTGCAGGTTGTTGTAGCTTGAAACTGACTTGTCGTATTCAGAAATCCCGTTGAGGATCCCGATAACAGCAACAACAAGCAGGATCCCGAGGATGAGCAGGAACTTCCGGCTTATCAGCTGGTCGAAGAACTCCTTTTTCGCAATGGCAATAACAGAATTACCTGTCATTTTTCGTTCCACCCCCGCCGTCCGGTTCCTCCGGACTATTCACTGCGTGCAACGTACCTGTCGTGTTTTTTAATGAGTGTCCTGTGTAATGGTTACCTGTCATAAAACTCCCTCCTACCGGATATCCATTCTCATGAACCGGACATAGGCAAGCCCGAAGAACACGGAGGGCATGATAAGAAGCGCGATGATGTTCCCGATGATCAGGGAGATGATACTTGAAAAATCAAAGTTAATGTCCGGCGTGTAAGAGATATCAACCGACAGCTCGTTTCCATCATCGTCTATCTTTTGCACCTGGCCCTGGTTATGGGTGAAATAGAGTAGATAACGGGTCCATGTCGGGCTTGTGAGACACGTCGTGATCTTCTCATAGTTCTTTACTGGCGAGAACAGGTACTGGACCTCCCGAAGCCTCATCTGCCGGTCCCCGTACTCCCGGGTCTGATCATTGTAGCGGTTCCATGCTTCACGGTTCGGGTTTTCTGCCGGGGCATCATCAGGAGGATTATTCCCGCTGTTCTGCAACGATGCCATCACCTGGTCGCTCAGGACCTGGGGCATCTCCGGTGCCGGGCCGATGATCTTCTCCATCACGAAGGGGGTACTTACGACCGTGGGAATCAGGGACCCAAGAACGATAAAGATAACCAGGGAATAGATCAGCGACTTACCGCTCCCCTCGCATACGGTTGACATCAACAGGGAGATGGCAAAGCAGGTGAAGATGTAGAGGAAGGTAATAGCCGAGAACAGGAGGATGTTCAGGAGTTCCGATCCATCGGGTACGATGCCTGCAATAAGCAGTATGGCAAGCGACAGTACCAGGACGACCGCAAGGGCGAGAGCAATCGCGGTAACACCCCCAAGGGCTTTGCCGTTGATCACCTCGTCCCGGTATGTCGGGTGTGCCAGGAGGAGCTTTAACGACTTGCTCTCCTTCTCCCTCGTGACGAGATCAAATCCCATGGCGATCCCGAGGATCCCCCCGATCGTCACAAAAAGTGTACTCATCTGGTAAAAGACCAGGAGTACGGAGGGTTTCACGGTCATGTACTCCGGGAGCCCGGAATCCCCCCCGGGTGAGGAGGATATGAGCCCCTGGAGCCTGTCGTAATCCTTTACTTTTGTGTGGTAGTCCGAGATCCCGTTGAGTATTCCCATGGCTGCTATGATGAGCAGGATCCCGAATATGATAAGGAACTTCCGGCTCCGGATATGATCGAAAAATTCCTTTTGGGCAATGGTGATGGTACCTGAATCTGCCATGTTCCATCACACCGGAGCCTGGTAATACGACAGGAACAGGTCTTCAAGCGTTAATCCCTCCCGCCGGATCCCATGCAGCCTGACACCGGTTCTTGTGAACATGTCGATCACTGCATCACTGATATCGCTGCGGGCAACAAGGGTTGCAGTTCTGCGGTCGCCCGAATAGGTGGCGGAGACAATGTCCGGGTGGGATAATTCCGGGACCGGGTCCCGTGCCTCAACAAAGATAGTGACATGGGGGTCCTCACGGGCCTGCAGCTGCTGGCTTAAGTCTTCCCATCTTCCCTGGGCAATCAGGTGTCCCTTGGAAAGAAGCCCTATGGATGTGCAGATCCGGCTTACTTCCGACAGGATATGCGAAGAGACGAAGACGGTTTTTCCATCCTGTGCAACACCAGAAATAATCCGGCGATAGTCAGCAACTCCCTGCGGGTCGAGGTTTGCCGTTGGTTCATCAAGGATGATGACCGTGGGATCGTTTAACAGGGCGTTTGCAAGCCCGAGACGCTGACGCATTCCCTTGGAATATTCCCCGACCTGTTTTGTAACGCTGTCAAGACCAACCAGTGAAATGAGGTCCGGAATGCGTTTCCTGTATTCTTTGGGATCCATCCGGAACAGTCTCGCGAAATACGTAAGGTTCTCTTCTGCAGTGAGCATGGGATAAAACCCGACATCCTCCGGCATATAACCGATATGCTGCTTGACCGCAATGGGATTTGTAGCTACTTCGATTCCGTCGATACGGCAGCACCCTGCAGACGGTTCAATAAGCCCGACCAGCATCAGGATGGTTGTGCTTTTCCCGGCACCATTGGGGCCAAGGAGCCCGAAAACTTCACCGGAAGGGATCTCAGTATTAAGATCGCTGACTGCCGGGAGGCCTCCATAATCTTTACTCAGGTGATCAAACTGGATCATGCTTTTCCTCCATTATTTTTTAGATTTTCCCGGAAGCATGACAATTTCATGCCCTTCTGGCCGGGAAGGGGCCTCTGATGTCAAGATTTTGGCATTGGTATGTATTCACAAAATTCCGGCATGTATCCGGTATTTCGATGATACCTTTCCAGGTGATCGAATTATCAAGGACCATATGCACAGTTTACTTTGCATTGTGTATAAACTTTTTGGCATATTGCTAAAAATTTTTTGCAAAAGCAGAAATAGCCGGGTAAAGATGAGATGGCTTAATGGGATCATGAAATATGAGTCAGATGAATCACCCTTTCCCCTAGTGACCCCTGCTCTCTCATGAAATACTATCACCAGGTCCACAACCGGAGTCAGCGTAAGACGACCGATGTCGGATACCGGTCACCGCGGTGGAACCGGATTCGGTGGATTGATGTGCTCGTCCAAGATAACTTAAGGTATTACTCATTAAGCACGATTACGAGAATCACGTAAATCGGGAGAGTAGTAATGGAATCAAAAGGACCAGGAAAGGAAACATCCCCCATTGAAATGGCATGTCGCAGGATTCACCTGGACCGGATCTTTTCCCTGGATCCCCTGAGGATCTGCTTTATCTATCTCGTCTTTGGTATCGTCTGGATCATTTTTTCAGACAGGATATTTCTCTCGCTGGCTGCACGGCAGGAGGATATTGTCATGATTTCATCGGCAAAGGGCGTCCTTTTTATCGCAGTCACCACGTTTCTCCTGTTCCTGCTCATCCAGCATTTCTCCCGCCAGTTGCGGGAAAAGAATGAACAATTACGGGCTCAATATGAGGATCTGAAATTCAGCCAGGAAAAGATACAGCAGCGTGAGGAAGAGCTGCGGGTACAGTATGATGCTCTTGCACTCAGTCAGGCTGAATGGGAATCAACATTCAATGCCATCTCCGACTGGATCACCCTGATCTCTCCTCAAGGTCAGATTCTCCGCTCGAACAGGTCCGTTGAATCCTTACTTGGTATTCCATCCGGACAGGTATTAGGCAGGAACTGTTTCGAATTCATTCATGGGACTGAATGCCACGATAGCAGTTGTCCGCGATTGCGTATGCTGAGGAGCAGGAAGCGGGAAATCGCCGAGTTCCCGATGCGGGACGGACCCGGCTGGCTTCAGGTGACCGTGGACCCGGTCACGAACTCCGCCGGGGATATCGTGAGCGCAGTTCACATAGTCTCGGATATTACCGAATCCATGCGGTCACAAAACGCATTGGAGCAGGCAAAAAAGAAACTGAATCTCTTAAACTATGTGACGTTTAACGATATCCAGACGATGATCTTCACCCTTTCGGGATATCAGCACCTGGCAAAAAACAAGATAACAGAGGGTTCTGCACAGTTAATTATCGAAAAAGAAGTGGCCATTTTGCAGAAAATTTCCCATTCCCTGAAATTTGCACAGGGTTACCAGGATCTTGGGCTCAGACCGTCAAAATGGCAGGATGCAAACCAGGTATTCCTCTTTGCAATTTCCCACCTGGATTTCCTGAAAATTAAACATACGGTCTTTTTGGATAATCTTGAAATCTTTGCCGATCCCCTGCTGGAACAGGTTTTTCAGATCCTCGCGGATAATACTCTCTCGCACGGAAAAACGGCAACACACGTAACACTGGGGTATGTTCAGGGGCCGGATTCCGTGACCGTGTTCTTTGAAGACGATGGCATCGGTATTCCTGTGGATACCAAGGATAAAATATTTTTACCCGACTTCCAGAAGCAGAAAGGTGTCGGGCTTTTCTTTGCCCGGGAAATCCTTGAAATTACCGGAATAACCCTCACAGAAACCGGCGGGCCGGGGAAGGGTGCACGGTTTGAGATGGTGGTGCCGAAAGGTGCATACCGGTTCTCAAAGAAGAATCCGGTCTGAAACCGGGCTCGACATCGTTAGAGAGACGGGATCAACGGCAGATCCCCCCCCATTTGGATTTCACGTGGGGGTGACCCCATCTCCAATAATTTTTTCTGGACAAGGCCAATCCCCTGCCTCTTGTTTTTCAAACGCGATCTGACTCCTCTTATGCTCATGCTTATGGGGTACCTTTCCCGGAACCGGAATGGTCATGTTCGCTGATCGTTCCTTGCGGGTTATCCGGCAAAAGAGCGCTGAATCAGTCATTGCGTAGTGCATGATTATCAGTTTTTTTTGGGATCCCGCAGACCACACGGCCCGGCACGCAAGCAAAAATAAAAAAGAAACATTAAATGTCCGAAAAAATGCTTAACAATTGATGAAATTTCCGGTCATCTGTACTCTTTTCTTATTCTTCCTCGTTCTGCTATCGGGCTGCAGTTCTGCACCCCGGACGTCTTCACAAACACCAACTCCCTCAGTACTGGTATCCCTGTCCACCCCGTCCGTTCCTTTTACTGTAACAAGTACACCGGCAGGCACTCCCGTTATTCCCGCCGATCCGATAGTCGGGACTTGGATGTGTTACAGTTACCAGGGAGGCGACAGGACGGAGAAGGTCTACACGTTCCGGGAGAATACTACGTGGACCCGTATCGACAGGGACCTGACGGATCGAACGAAGGTTAACTCCCACGGAACCTGGAAAAACGGGGGCGACAACCAGTACCCGATGCGTTTTCTGGTCTCCGGCAGTTCCGGCACGTTCCAGTATGATCCGGTTAAGGACGAGCTCTATGATCCATATTACCGGGAGACATTCCATCGTACCGCCGATACCGGAAGTTCCACCCCACCGGCCCCCGTCATCAATCTGGTCCTGAATTCCGAACAGAAAGTCTCCCGCCTGGGGAATTTCCGTCCCTTTTCAGAAAAGATGTTCCTGATCGTCAATGTAACCATCCGGAATATCCATGAGACCGAAGGGTATTCCCTTGATGAAAGAGGCATACATGTGATGTTCGATGACAAGCCGGGAATTTCTTCGGAAAATGGGGAATTGGGGGGACCTCTTGAAAACCCGCTCCCGTTTGGAACAATTGCACCGGGTGAGACGCGGCAGGGAGAAGTCATCTTTGCGGTTCCTGGGAGCTCGCATACCTTTACCCTGAAACTGGTAGACAGCAGAGGGGATGATGCTTCAAACAACATCACTTTTGAGAACCGTTCGGCATGATTCCGGACTTATAACCGGGTTTTTGTGAATGTATATAAACCCCCCATTTTTCATGATCCCCCCACGGGGCTGGAAGAGGCAGCCGGACCCAGCTGGTCCTTTGCTTTCGGTTGGCTCACAGCATAAACGCTGTACGTCCCGGCATCTAACGGGAGATTCGCTGGGTAAAAGGAATATTCCCAGGTTTTATCCGGTTGTGTTTTCACTACCGGGGCTGAGCGGTTCGCGGGCATTTGCCGACACCATTTTAATGCGGGATGTCTGCCTGTGAAGGCCCGGCCTTAAAAAAAGTTATGCGATGAGTTCTGTTTCAGCTGATTGGGGCATCTGCCCGGTCTTTGCATACGTGTAGAGGTCAAGTGCTGCAATCCCTCCAACGGTTGCCACGACCAGCACAAGGCTGGACAGGGCAAAAACGTACAGGAGACCGGCAGCAGCCCACGCATCACTGGGGGGCGAATACGAAGTATACATTTGGCCGGCATCCCACCATACCTGATCAACCCCGGAAAACTGGAAGAGCAGGAACATGAGCGAGGCAGCGAATACTACCATTCCAAGGCCGAGAACGCAGGCAGCCACTTCACCCCAGATCTTCTTCATCAGGGTAAATGATCCCAAAACCGCCTCCTTCAGGCTTTTCCTCTCAAGCACGAGCAGGGGTACTACAAACAAGGTCAGGACGAACAGGAGTATGTTGATTGCTGAATGGATCAGGGTATCAACGAGCGCAATGCCAAGTCCCCACCACAGGTTGGGAGGCAGGACGTAGTTCAGGATAAAGTTGAAGGGGAACTGGTTGAGCACATTGATCAGGGATTGCCAGATGACCGAGCTCAGCAGATAAGAATATTCACCGGCGGTGAAGAGCAGACTGCCTGCGAGTCCCACAACGACGGACCATCCGGTAAGAGGCCGTAAATATTTTTTTGCCTTGTTAAGCCCCTGAAAGAATGAGACAGGACCGCCTTCCTTTGAAGAGATGCTCAAAATAAGGCCCGCCAGTAAGAAAACCAGGCAGAACACCGTTGCGAACTCGATCACAAATGTCAGGACAAACGATATGAGTAAACGGGTAGAGTCGGGATCAACGAAGAGCAGCCACCGGGGGTTGCGAACGAAGAGCTCCCCCTGGACAATGAAGGGATGAACGAAGAGCTGGATCCCTGCGAGTACCACGACCACGGACCCCCCGGTAAGAGGTATCAGGTATTTTTTTGCCCTGTTGAATCCCTGAAAGAATGAGACAGGACGGTCTTTCTTTGAAGAGATACTCAAAATAAGGCCCGCCAGTAAGAAAACCAGGCAGAACACTGTCAGGAGCCCGGTCACAAATGTGAGGACAAGCGGTGGGAGTAAACGGACAGAGTCGGGATTAAAGAAGAACCGCCACTCTGATGATGAGGGGAATACGATGAGCCAACACTGGGCGATGGAATTTACGGCCAGCACAAGTCCGATCAGGAGCGAGAACCAGAGGAGCTGCCGGTTATGGATCAGCGTTTTTGTTCCTGAGAGGGCGGCCCCGATTCCCCGCCGGATGGTTCCCGGTCCACCGGCACTTCCATCCGGGCTCCCCTCATGGGCGGGTTCAGGTAAATCACCAATACCAATCTGCGAGGCACGGACCACCGGTGCTTTCCGGCACAGGCCGAACCAGTGTTCAGCAATTTCGGATACCCGGGTCATTTTACACTCTCCCGTATCTTCGCATCCTTATAGAGTTCCAGTGTTGCGATCCCTCCAATGGTTGCCGCGACAAAAACAAAGCCGGTCAGGACAATGACGTACAGAAGTCCGAAACCGATCCACGCATCGCTGGGCCGGGTAGACGAAATGTGCATCCCTGTAACGTGATCGATACCGGTAAACTGGAAGAGGAAGAACGTGAGCAGGGCGGCGGACACGATAATTCCCAGGCCGAGGAGAGATGCGGCAACTTCATTTCGGATATTTTTCATCAGGGCAAAGGATCCAAAGACCGCTTCCTTCAGGCGCTTCTTCTCCAGTACTATCTGTGGCACGACAAACAGGGTAACGGCAAACAGGAGTATGTTGATCCCGAAAAGGATCATGGCAAATACGATCCCGATCCTGAACGCTTCTAAAAACCGGGAAAATGTCCCGTATGGAATGTAGACATCCGGGTTGAGGGACCAGCTGAAGGGAAACTGATGGAGTACGTTCAGCAGAACCACCGAGAGTTCCCCGAAGATATTAAAAGGCCGGTACAACGCCGCGGGTTGCAGCAGGTCCATGTTCAGGCCGAGAGTGAAGAGGATGGTGCCTATGAGCGCAATGAACATGGACCAGCCAGCGAGAGGTTTCAGATATTGTACAGCCATCCCCTGTCCACGAAAGAATAAGATCGGCCCTTCTTTCTTTGAAGAGAGGCCCAGGACAAGGCCCGCAAGCAGAAATACCAGGCAGAAGACAATCGGGAACTCGAGGAGAAACGTGACGAGAGGTGATGCGATCAAAACGTTCCCGCCATTATTTCGGCCGGCGACCATGAGCGCCCCTTGGGCGAGGAAGTGCCCGGCAATGACGAGGCCAGCGAGAATCGTAAACCAGAAAAGTTGCCGGTTCCGGATCAGGGTTTTCGATCCTGAGATGAGGATCCCCACACCCCGTTGCATCGTCCCTGCCCCTCCGGCCCCGCCATCCGGCTGGCCGTCAAGGACCGGCTCAGGCTGATTGCGGATGGCTGTCTCCGTTGTATGAACCAGCGGGGCTCTCCGGCACAGGCCGAACCAGTGTTCAGCAGTTTCGGATAACCTGGTCATTCCTCTTTCTCCCGGATCTTAGCAAGCAGTTCCTCTGCCATCTTTGTCGGGTCCTGGGTCTTTTCGAGTTTTATCCCCAGCTCAGTTGCGAAGTCCCAGATGAACTCGATACACTGGGTGAATTCATCGCAGGCCTTACAGTCGCCGTCATGCTCGTACCAGACCTGCATGCCGTGCTTCTCCGAGACAAAGATGTAGGCATTTGTCTGGAACGGGATGGACCGTCCGAACAGGACGCCCCGTTCCACATCGATCTTCTCAATCTGGATCCGGTTTGCATGGGCCATCTCCCGGAGCGAGGTATCGATCTTCTCGTTCATCACGAGGAGTGCCTGGGATACCCCTTGCCTTGTTATCCC
>JBAZHD010000115.1:0-10069 GCA_041652515.1 Methanoregula sp. | reverse complement strand
GACTTGTCGGAGGATTCGAGCCGGTCGATCACGATCTCGATGTCCTGCATCTTGTACCGGTCGAGCTTGATCTCCTCGTCGGTCCGGATGATCTTCCCGTTGACCCGGACCCGGGTGAACCCTTCCTTGTTGAGATCTTTTAAGAGCTGCTGGTACGTCCCCTTCTTCTGCCGGACAATGGGCGAGAGGATGGTGACCTGCCCCGGGTGTTCTGCCGCAATCTGGCCGGCGATTTTATCGGGAGTCTGGGCCACGATGGGGATGTTGTGCTCGGGACAGAACGGCGTCCCGATCCGGGCATAGAGGAGCCGGAGGTAATCGTAGATCTCGGTGACGGTACCGACCGTTGAACGCGGGTTCTTGCTCGTGGTCTTCTGCTCGATGGAGATTGCCGGCGAGAGGCCTTCGATGGAGTCCACGTCCGGCTTCTGCATGATGCCGAGGAACTGGCGGGCGTACGAGGAGAGGGACTCGACATAGCGGCGCTGGCCTTCCGCGTAGAGGGTATCGAACGCTAATGTCGATTTACCGGAGCCGGAGACGCCGGTTATTACTACCAGTTTGTCCCGGGGGATCGTGACGCTGATATTTTTGAGGTTGTGCTGGCGGGCACCTTTGATGATGATATCTTTCATGTTCGTGTGCTCAGACAATCAGCTCCGGCATTTAAAGGGCTGAGGGTTGGGGCATGAAAGTGAAATTTATTGTAGTATGCCGGAATTATGCCGGGCGTAGTATCGAAGCGAAGCGATACGTTGACCACAATTTTGTAATATGCAAACGAACTTAGTTACCATTATTGGGGTGGTGGACAACCGTGGCAAAACCAATTGAACTGGGTCTCGTCCTTGACCGGGAAGAGTCTGTCAGGTTCCAGAAATATATTGATAATCCGACCTACACCGAGGAAGGACGTAAGCTGATCAGGGAAGCTGCCGACCTGGCTGAACGATCGCGTTTCTAAATGAGTATCAGCCCCGATGATCTTGAATTTGTAGCCCTCACAGCGTATCTCCCTCGTCTCGGATCTGGTCCTCGATGAACTGGCGGATCTCCTCTTTTCCCGGAAGCTCGACTTGGTATTTCGAGACAAACAAATTGTTATCCATTCCCGCAAGTGCATATTCAACGAGTGCTTCATTCTTTTTTGTGCAGAGCAGGATCCCGATCGGAAGATTATCATCGCCAGCCGTTTCATGGAGTCGGAACCAGTTCACGTACGTATTCAGCTGGCCGAGATATTCATGGGAGAATGTATCGACCTTCAACTCGATCAGGACATGGCATTTCAGAATCCGGTGGTAAAAGACCAGGTCGACAAAGAAATGCTCCCCTCCGATGAGGATGCGTTTCTGCCGCGCCTCGAAACAGAATCCCCGGCCAAGCTCCAGGAGGAACTCCTGCAACCGGTCGATCAGCTGTCCCTCAAGATTTGCTTCACTGAGTGCTTCGTGGGGGTGCAGCCCGAGAAACTCGAAGATATACGGATCCCGGATAACCTGTGCGGGATTCATGAGTTCGGCTTTTCCCTGAACGGTCCTCGCGAGGCGTTTTTTGTCCTTCGACATTGCGGTCCGTTCATAGTACAGGCTGCCGATCTGGCGCTGTAACTCCCGGACGGACCAGTTCCCCCGGACGCATTCCTCTTCATAGAAAGATCGCTTAAGGGGATCTTCGATTGCAACGAGTTCTTCAAAATGCGTGTATGACAGCCGGTGAAGGAGATCCCGGGACCCTTCACCGGATTGTGGGTGCAGTGAACCCACAATTGCCGGAGCGTGAACTTCCGGGAGGGAAAGCAGGTCCTGTAATTGTGGGGGCAGCGAACCCACAATATGAGGATAAGCGAGGTAAAAATCCCGGTAATGGTACAACTGGCGACGACTGCAGTTTGAAACGCCGCGTGAAGTAAGGTCCCCGGCAAGCTTTGAGAATAACCGGTCTCCGTACGTGGCACGATCCTTCCCTTCGAGCTCGTAGTTCTGTATTGAGAGGCCGATGAGCCAGTTGCGCAGGGTCAGGCTTACATTTACTGCTTTTGTCGCGCGTTCAACCAGATGATTGTGGATATCCGCTATCCTCCGGACCAGTGAGGGCAGATCCGAATCTTCCGGATCTCCGGAGATCGCAAGGTCCGTTTTTTTCTTACTCACAAGGGATTCCCCCGGCACATTCTGCCGTGTTACTGGTGAGATTCGACCGGGCAAGAAATATAGTTAATGAAATATCCGGGCGATGATTTCTGGTCTGAATAAACCCGTAACGAACTACTCATGATCCCGTCAATCCCGACAAGGTTTCCAAGTTTTCGACGGTGCGATCCCGACATCGGTGACCGTCCCGACTGTTGAACACGGGTTCTTGCTCGTGGTCTTCTGCTCGATGGAGATAGCGGGCGAGAGACCCTCGATGGAGTCCACGTCCGGCTTCTGCATGATGCCGAGGAACTGCCGGGCGTACGAGGAGAGGGACTCAGGCGTACCGGCGCTGGCCTTCCGCGTAGAGGGTATCGAACGCTAATGTTGATTTGCCGGAGCCGGAGACGCCGGTTATTACTACTAATTTATCCCGGGGGATCGTGAGGCTGATATTTTTGAGGTTGTGCTGGCGGGCACCTTTGATGATGATATCTTTCATACTTGGTGCTCAGACAATCAGCGTGGGCATTTAAAGGGGTTCAGGTTGTGGCATGAAAGTGAAAAAGATGACAACCCCTCTCCATCCGGTCCGGGTCCATCGAATTACCACAAGCCCGCCCCGCAGCACCGCACGCGGCCAATGTTATTTCCGATTCGGATTCGGTTGGGACGGAACTGGTGTATAGGTTCTTACTGGACCGGAGCCGCACTTAAGCGACATATCTACGATGTAATCACTTGTCCCATCGTTATAATGTGCGACTGCGATAATGTGGGCCGGAGAAAAGAACGGTCCAATTAGCTCAAGCGATGATCCCACCGGAAGAATCCCGTCTTTTCCTCCCATAACCCGGAAATTTGCAGGATCACTATCATAAACCGTGATATTGACAAGCAATCCGGCTTCTGGCCCGCCAGTATAAGTAACAGTGATATTCTCCCCACTACATGTTGCCACGGCAACAACCTTTTTAGGTGGTGAAATGCTATGGCCGGTATGAAGGAGCGAATACCCTACGGAGAAAATAAGAATGATAATCAATATCAAAAAAACTACGAGAATTGTTGATCGAAAGCGAGGGGAAATTTCTTTCAAATTCATCACGCTTTTATTTTATGATCATAGGATTTAGGGTTAACCGGTTTTATATCAGCGATTCGCATACTAACCGGCAGTTCCTCAGTGCTTTCAGTACTGCACCTGACGATGGGTCCTGTACAAAACCGGCCCCGGGTCCGCCCAATCAGTACCAGCCCGGCCCCGCCCCACACGCACGCAGCGAGGGGGGTTCCCTGGCATCCGGAAGAAAAAGGGAGGGGGGGTTGCCGGCCTACCCCCCCTGCCTGGGCGCAACCACACCACAGGATATTCCCGGGCTAAATTTCACAACACTTCTCGACGGCAAACCCGGGAATTTTTTAAAGCCGCGGAGGAAATGAGGGGGGTTCCAATCCTACCTCCCCCCCAGGAGGATGGGGGGGTTCCTTCGCATCCGGAAGAAAACGGGAGGGGGGTTGCCGGCCTACCCCCCCTCCGGATTGCGGGTCGGGCCTCGTTCCCAGCAGCCGGCCCGGAGGTTATTCTGCCGAAATTTTTCGACGGCGCGGGGAGTTTTGCACAGGTTTCCATTCCAGAGGCGCAGGGAAAATCCTGTGATTGACCAGGGGGGGTTCCCGGCCTACCTCCCCCCCATGCAGGTGGGGGGGTTCGTTCGATACCGGCACCAGACGACGGGACCGGTACTAAATCCGGCCGAAAGGTCCGCCCAATCAGTACAAGCCCGGCCCCCGACCTGCACGCGGCGAACAGGACACGATGGTTCCCGCCCTCGGCGTGGTGGGCGGGACTTCTGGGTGGGCGGTCCGGAGGATAATTCCCGGCAAACGGAAAATGTCCCGGGCATCCGGATGCAATTGATTCGGATTTTTTTCGGCTGGAACCGGCACGAGCCGGAAAATTTTCAGACGGGTTCCGGTTGCAGCAGAAAATTTCCCGGGCCGCTGAACTCCGGTCGCACCGGATTTTTTTCTTCCGGATCTTGTGCGGGCAACAAAATATTTTCCGGATTGATCCGGCCCGGGCGTAAAACCACCCGGCCCCCGACCCGGGATCTTGAGGGTGCCTCCGTCGGAGATCCGCCTCACGGGAGACCTGGAAGTGCCCGTGGGAAACAGAGCCCGCTGCGAGCCCGGTTGTACCTCTTTTCCCTCAACCCCCGGGTACAAGAGGCAATGATCCGCAAAAAACGCGGAATAATTCCGGAATTTGCCAGGGTTCTCCGACGGGAAAATATGAGGCAATATATAGCAACGTTTGGAGGGCCGAAGTCAGGGCCGTATAGAGTTCAGGACGTCCGGGTCCCTTTTCGGATGCCGGATCCAGGGTTTTAACCTCCCCTTCTATCGCGTCATCCGTGCCTGCGTTCCCCAAAGTCTGTTCGGTTCCAGTAATTGACGACGGGTCCGGTACTAAACCGGCCCCGGGTCCGCCCAACCACCAATAGCCCGGCCCCGCCATATGCAGCCAAAGAAAAAAAAACCACCAAAATTATTCATACTTACAACGTTTACAATCTGATCATGTCTGCAGTTAAAAGGATACCCGTAACAGAACCGGTGTGGAAGGACCTTGCCGAGATGCGGACGGCCGGCCAGACCTATACGGATCTTCTGGCAGAGATGATCGAAGACCGTAAAAGGCGACGGCTGGAGGAAGATGTCAAAACGTGGACCAGCCGGAAGAAGAAGGGATATGTTTCACTTTCGGAGATTAAGGATTGATATTTTCCCTTGTGCTCTGGCACGAGTTATCTGATGAGATCAACCGCCTGCCGGATAAGACGCGGAGAATAATCAAAACTGCCCTGAAACGGCTTGAAGAAGATCCGTTCCCGGGAAGCCAGGGAGATAAGGAAAAACTGGTTTTACGGGGTGGGGTTGTGATCTACCGGCTTCACATTTCCCGCAGTTACACCGCATTTTACGAGATTGATAAAGAGGAAAAACTGGTGATTGTCCAGGAGATCCTGCCCATTGAGCAGGCTCATAAAAAATATGGATACTATTGATTCTTTTTTCTCTCGGGTTTTCCCGGTATCTCATTTTGATGGAGTTTGGCAAGTCTGAACCAGCCTCTCCTCAGTGCCCTCATTACCAGCACCTGACGACGGGTCCGGTACTAACCGGTCCCTGGTCCGCCCAATCACCACAACCCCGGCCCCGCCCCACCCCAAACAGCCCGGGGGGTTCACCGCGTTCCAAAGAAAACGGGAGGGGGGTTGCCGGCCTACCCCCCAGTACGATTCCCCGGTTCGTCCATACCAGCCAACTCCTCAGTGCCCCCGGTTCCGGAGATGCACGACGGGGCCGGTACTAAACCCGGCCAAGGGTCCGTCAATCAGGGAGAGGACGGGTCCGCACCACGCATGCGGCGGCACGGTTGCGGTAGGGACGTCCCGGAATTAGGAAGATCGCAGAGGTGCTTTAGCTACTCAGGAACCCGGCGGAAGGCCGGTTTTCCCGGGTCTGCCCGTGATTCTCCCGAAAGAATAGTTCACAACATATTTCCCGCATTGCACAGATTCTTTCTATCTTATGTCCGCACGCCCGACTTTTCCTGAAATCATGAGGAGACCCGTACGTATGGCGGTTACCCTTGTGCTGGTGATGGTGGCGGTGCTGCTGGTGGCGGGGTGTGCGGAGCAATCCGAAGTAACGCCGGAAATAACCGAAAATAATCGTCTGCAAAACGGAAATGGCACATTCTGGATCAAAATCGACCATATCAGCAGCAGGGAAATGGGTGACAGATTCTCCATAACCGGTGATACCAACCTTCCGGCTGGTGAGGAAGTCGTCTGTGAGATCTCATCTCAGCCTGCTGAGTATACCTTGAAAAATACCAGTGCAGCAGCGACAATAATTCATGTCACGGGAGGGGCCGATGGCCTGAATCACACCCTCCTGTATATCGACTCTGCAGAACTGGTTCCGGATGATTATTTACAGGGTTCCCGGGATGACACGGTCCGGCTGTCCCTCGTCGAAAGGGCCGTGAGGGAAGATGCACGGGATGAGCTGCCGATAGTACTGGAAAAAAAGCCCTACGATATCTCGCTGGATCCGGTTGCCGACAAACATGTCGGGGATATGTTCACAGTTACCGGGACGACCAGTCTTCCTGCCGGTGACGAATTGGAAGTCGTCGTCTCTTCCATGATCAACGGCTCGAGTATGATAAGAGGAAATGTAACGATAAGGAACGGCAGCAATGGCGTGAATACCACCACATTTAACGTTGACACCTCAGGTTTCCCACGGGTAGAGTACGACAAATATCTGGTTTCCGAGGATTACCATCGCGGGAGAATTTCTGTCTCCGGGAGCACCGGTTTTAAGACCAGCACCCATCCCTCAAGCCCGTACTTCATCAGGATCACACCCTGTCCGGCCTTTGAACATATCGATCCGTATGATATCCTGCATCCCGTGGACAGTAACTGCACGTTCAGGGGCACGACGAATCTTTCAGCGGGCAATGATGTCTCCTGGGAGGTCCGCCCAATTCCGGCAGCAGGTCTGGCCGTTCTCAGCGAAAGGACCACTATCAATGGGACAACAAAGGTGACAAAGGGCGAAGCCGGCCTTAACCAGACTTCATTCACGGTCAATGCCTCGGTTTTTCGCGGGTGCGGGGGTTTTCTGATTACAGAGGACGGGCAATTGAAGGACGGTCATGGTTATGATCTCCTGTTTATTGTTCCTATAGCTCAATTGGATTAACGAAATGGTGAACGAGTGATTTCTTCATGACCTCTCTGCGTTTGGTGACAGTCCTGCTCCTGCTCGTTGCGGGGGTAGTGCTGGCGGCGGGATGTATTGCCGGGAATAACCCGCCCGTGATTGAAATTCCCGGAAGTACCACGGTCATTGCTGCCAATGTAACCTCACTACATGACCTGGAGATGAAGGGGATATTCCGGCCCTCCCTTTCGGTTTTGCTCCCTGCGGTCAGCAGATATGATGTGGTGACCTTTGACTATCGTACTATCGGCCAGAAGATCCAGTCGGGACAGGATCTCATGATCCAGGTACGGGGGAAAGAATACCGGGCCAGACTCCACCCTCTTTCTTCAGATGGGGAATATCACTCATTTACATCATATTCAGGTTCTTTGTCTGATGATCTGAACAGTTCGATCCTTCTGACCATCTGCCCGGGGTTTATTGTCGGATCTGTCACCGTGAACGGGGAAATCTTCCGGATCATGCCGGTCGATAAGGAAGCATGGAGCGAAGACAGCGCTCCTGTCCTGCATGTCATCTACAATATCCGGGATGCACCCGGGTACCCGGATCCCGCGATGACCGATATCGCACCTTCTGAAGAGTATCTCCATTATTATCGCTATGATAACAGATCCGGCATTACGCATCTGACCCGCCCCACGCTCATCGGGATGGAAAATCCTGCAACCGACGGGGATCGTATTGTATGGTCATGGGTGTACTATGAAAAGCGCGGACTTACGCTTTACACCATCTCAACCGGGAATTACACTGAGATCCCTGCAGATCCCTTCGGCCTGAGCCCGCCAAAAATATCCGGGGATTATCTTGTCTGGGCCGACAGCACGGAATGTCTGTCGCCGGGCCAGACCAACGGTCTGGTTCTGTATAACATTACCTCGGAAACAAGGACCTGCCTTGGAATGAACCCGAAAAGTCCCCGGTATGCCGCCATCTCCGGGAATTATGTGGTATGGGAGGATAATAACCACCGTGAACGTGATGTTCAGGACAGGCTTTCAGGCAATCACTATCTCTATGACATCTATCTCTATGATATCCGGACCGGTAATGAATCTGTCATCCTGCCCAATCTCTCATCCCAGGAATATCCCTCTGTCTCCGGGGACTGGATCGTGTGGAGCGATTCACGGAATTACCCGGCTCTCGGATACTTCAAAGATTATTATCTCTACAATATCACGGATGGATCCGTTACCGCGATTAATCCTGCTCCCGTCCCTGCAACGGCATCTGCACCGTACATTTTCCAGAATTATGTTCTCTGGAGCGATACAGGAAAAGGATCTTCCTCCCGCGTGCACCTGTACGATATTCCCTTGCGAACAGAGCGGATTCTCGATGACAGCTCATCGGGGGATGTGATCTCCTTTTCCGGGTCAGAAAATTTTGTTGTCTGGACCTCGCTGGAGTTCCGGGGAAGTGACATCCCCGAATCGCAGGGCATGCTCTTTGACATGAAAAACGGGGGGTTTGTTCCGGCCTGCCAGAACGAATCGTCACCCATAGCAATAGCCGGAAATATTATCCTCGTTTTTGATTCCGGAGGCTTTGGGTTCTGTCAGGTGCCATCATGAAAAAAACATCCCTGGCGGGTGGGGAAGCCTCTCTATGATCCCCTCCCAATCCGGTCCCGGGTCCGCCCAATCACCACAAGCCAGGGCCCCGCCCCGACGCATGTGGCCGACAGGATCATAGACCGTGGCCTATCACTGAATTCTATCAACACAAATCCGGTGGACGGTAAATTCATCTTCAACCGGAATCTCCCGGTTCTCTTCCCTGAGGATTGAAATGATGAGTTCCGCCGCTTCCTTCGTATTTGCGATCGTCTCCTCAATCGTCTCCCCCTGCGAGAAGCAGCCGGGCAAAGCTGGCACTTCCGACCAGAATCCACCTTCCTCAGCTTTGTGGATCAGGATGGAATATTCCATAAAATCCTCTAATATTTACGGAGAAGTTCTTTTACCGCAATTGCTAAAGGCGAAAGATCGTGCTGGATCGTCTCCCACAGGATCATGGGACTTATCGAGAAATACCCGTGGACCATCTTGTCCCGCATTCCTGCAAATTCTTTCCAGGGGACGTCAGGGTACCGGTCAATAATCTCCGGAGGGATTTTCTTTATCGCTTCCCCGATAACAACAAAATTGAGAATTATCGCCTCGCGTGTTTTCCGGTCGCCAAGCAGTTGTTCATAGGTTATGCCAACGGTATAGGAAAGAATCGTGGAGATGGAATCGTCGATGTCCGTGAGGTAGAGTTTTACCTCGCGTTTAGACATAGATGACCTCGGCGAGAACATCCTGGCGGATCACCGGCTTTAAGGAATCCGAAGTCACGAGATCAACCCTCTCCCCGAGTTGCTCGGAAAGAAAATTTTCAAGCCGCATGAAGGTGACAAAACCAACCGGTTTCGAAAACTCTACCAGGAGATCGACATCGCTTTTTTCGGTCCATTCGTTCCGGGAAACCGAGCCGAACACTCCGATCTTCTTCACAGAATATTCCCGTGCAACTTCCCCTTTGAGTTTTTTCAGTGAGGAAAGGATATCCTGCCGGGTTGATCTCATGATAGTACCTATGGTAAAATGGGTGACGAACTATTAATAAATGTTTTAGGATCTGGAATATTTTTGCGAAGGGGAGAATCATCTCTTTTAGCGAGGTTCTGTTTTCCGAAAAAAATCATCGAGAGAAAGATAGCGCATTCCCAAGCCGTTTTCAATTTCAGACCTGGCTTTTATTATATGCCGGACAAATTCCGGTTTGATAGCCGATTCCGGTGGATAAACGGGAGACCGGGCGGTCATGCGTACTGGACCTCGGCAAGGATGGTATCCCGGATAAGAGGATGAAGGGATCTCCGTATGACCAGGTCGACTTTGTGATGGAGGATGGATTCGAGATAATCGGCGAGGTCGACAAGTTCCCACCCGATCGGCCGGTCGAATTCTACAATAATATCGATATCACTGGCCGGGGCTGCTTCTCCGCGTGCGTAGGATCCGAAGATACCGATAGATGTCACGCCATATTTTTCACGGATCTCCGGCAGGTACTTCCGCAGGATTTCCCGTATCTCCCCGGTCGATGTCATGGTTCCAATAAAAGAGGCTCAT
>JBAZHD010000114.1:0-10221 GCA_041652515.1 Methanoregula sp. | reverse complement strand
TGGACAATATATACCGCGTACTTCCCCATGGTGTACCCGGAGAAAAGGAGGCTTTGAAATTATGACCAATATAGGCGATGTTATACGACAGGTCGAAACCGCCCTGTGCGACAATGTTTTTCCTCCAGCTCTTGAAGAGAAGGAAATCCTGAACACTATTCTCTACAAGGTGTATACAGGCACCGTAGAGTTCGGCGGGAGCAGGTAACAAGGAATGATCTCCCCGGAACAGTTTTTATTTTAAAATGATTTGCTCCGGGGAAAACAACTACGGATCGATTTTACCGGAAGAACCATTATCCGATCACGAGATGAAAATCGAGTACTGATTTTTCCGGAACGGTTTTTGATCGCGATCGCGATTGCAGTTTCATGCTCTGTAGTAACACACATGAACCGATCAGGTTCGCACCCAAACCATGAAAATCACGACCCTTTTAAAATATTTATGAAAGCTCCCCGGTTCAGGGCCCCGGTACGGCACAGCGGGGCTAGTTCGGTTTCCGGGAAAACCGGGAATTGAAGCCGCCGCGAAAGCCCCCTCGGCGGCGGCACTCATCGTAATGGGGGTATGGGGGCATCAGCCCCCATTATAGATCTTCCAGCGCGATTTAATATGGAAATGTCATGAGAATTTCCGTTCTGTGAGCCTGTAGCCGCAGACATCGTGAGAGTTTTCATGGGAAAACCTTTCTCGCGTGATACGATACCCCTCTTCCGCCACCAGTCCCGTTGGGGGACGGGGCGCATTGCGATAGTTCGTTTCAGGTTGCAGGTAATACGTTGTTATCGCGATTGGGGGCTGCTCCAGCGGCGGGGGCGAAGCCCCCCGGAGCGTCAGATTGTTCTGAATGATTTCTACGGAGCATAACCTTCGAAACAAGTTTTCTACAGGGCACAGTCTCAAAAACGCGATCCGATTGCGAAATGATGCTCTTTTGAAATCATCACTCCTGGTTATAAATCTTAAGGGGCTTCGATTTGTCCAGTCCCCCCGGGGATGTGGCAGGTGAGGATTCATCAGGATCGTTAACCCGGGACTGGCTGCAACGGGGGCGATCATTTTGTATCCTGTTTTCTCCAGAGTAACGTTATTCCTATATCCTGTGGGTTATCTCATTGAGCTGGTCCCGTACATCGGTAAACCGCTCCTATTCTGGCAATATATAATCTGAAATTCTGACCGGGTACCCAACAAAATATGGAGGTATTTTTTTATCTATGACCAATGTAGGCGATGTCATACGACAGGTCGAAACCACCCTCAGTGATACCCAATACCCGCCAACTCTCGAACAAAAGGAAATCCTCACTACTATCTTATACAAGGTATTTCTGGAATCGGTAGAGTGCGAAGGGCGCGG
This sequence comes from Methanoregula sp., assembly GCA_041652515.1. GTDB lineage: Archaea > Halobacteriota > Methanomicrobia > Methanomicrobiales > Methanospirillaceae > Methanoregula. The sequence goes on along the minus strand of JBAZHD010000114.1, from coordinate 8,857 downwards.
GTAACATGACCGGGTCCGGGACTCCTGAATTGCTATCGATAATTGTCCGGGCTGCCGGGGGGCTGGGACTCCTGCTCCTTGCAGGGATCATCCTCACCATCAGCTTCTGCAGGAAACAAAACGTACACCATACCCTGCACAAATTCCCCCGGGTATCCCGTTTTGCTCACCGGGCCGGATAATCTCATCATTTTCCCTTTTTTCGTGATCCCCCTGTGGGCAGGATGCCGGTTTTACGTCATATAACTCCCGTTTTCCTGAACGAACCCGCTCAACAACCCGCTGGCTTCCGGACTCTGGTGCCCCTCAAGCCTTCAGAGAATTCCGGTTGCTTCTTCTCATCCCGGTAACCTGGTGACCCCTTTGTTAACATTAACCTCTATATTCTTGGTTCTCCAATTAACCTCTACATGGACCTGAGTATCCTGTCGAGTTTTGTCCTGCTGACCCAGATGATCTGCGTGGTCATCGTGGTTGCATATCTCTTCACACGAAGCCATTACTTCATTGAAGTGGCAGAGCATCATCCGGCATTTTTTACCCAGGTCCTCCTTATCATTATTTTCGGCGCTCTCTCCATCTACGGGCTGAGTACCGGAGTAACGTTTTCCGGTGCAACCCTCAATTTCCGCGATCTCGGCCCTATCATTGGTGGCCTGCTCTGCGGGCCGTATGTCGGGCTTGCTGCCGGGATTATCGGGGGAGCATACCGGATGACCCTGGGCGGGTCGAATGTCCTTGCTGCGGCTGCAGGCCCGGTCATTTCAGGTCTTTTTATGGGGCTTGTCTACCTCTTCAACAAACGGGAATTTGTTTCCACCCGGGCAGCGATCATCCTCACAATCGTCGTGGAATCGTTTGTATCCGCAATGGCGCTTGCCATACGGGTCACGAGCGGTTCCACCCCCCAGGAACTCATAAAGATCACCCTGAACGTAGCCCTCCCGATGATCATCCTCACTGCCGTTGCTGTGGGCGTTTTTTCATTTATTATCCACAATCTGATCAATGAACGGCGGGTTCAGAAAGAGAAAGAATCCCTCGAACGCGAGGTTGCGCGCAAGGATGCCGAGCTCCAGATCGCAGCCGAGATCCAGAAGAGCTTCCTCCCTGATATTATTCCCCAGATCGAGGGATTTGAAATTGCCGGAACCAGTATCCCGGCAAAAGAGGTAGGCGGCGATTTTTTCGATGTCATGCCCTTTGAGGTCATCCCGTTCAGCCGGCAGCGCATGGGTTTGATGATCGCCGATGTTTCCGGTAAAGGGGTGCCGGCTGCACTGTTCATGGCACTCTCCCGTATTGTCATCCGGGTAAGCGCAACCTGGTTCTCCCGCTCCTCAGAAGCTATCGCGTATGCCAACCCGATCATCAGCCAGAACTCGAAAACCGGGATGTTCGTCACGGTCTTTTACGGTATGCTGGACAATGCATCCCATACCCTTACCTATGTGAATGCCGGTCATAATCCCCCACTCCTCCTGCGGGTCGGATCCGATATCCCGGAAGAACTCGAGGCAACCGGCATCGCAATCGGGGCAATGGAAGATGCCACGTACGAACAGCAGGAAGTCACCCTTGCGGCCGGGGATGTGATCGTTCTCTATACTGACGGGGTAACCGAAGCGGTGAATGGCCGGGATGAGATGTTTGAGATCCCCCGCCTGGTAGAGGTCATCTGCAGGACCCGGTCCCGGAGTGCCCGTGAGATGGTCGAATCGATCATCGATTCAGTCAATGAGTTCAGCCGGAACCAGCCGCAGTACGATGATATCACGCTGATGGTTGTGAAAGTGCAATGATCGGGGATGAGGGGGAAATGCAGGGCCGCAGGGTGGATATCCTGGCTGCACCTCCGGTGAATCTTACCGGCTGCACGGCCGGGTCCGGAAGGGGATATGGTATTCCTGAACCCCGGAAAATTCATCCGGGATGGGGCCCTGTATGAACCCGCTGATGGAAATCCGGCTCTCGCTCCTGCTTGACACGGGGAGCTTCTGCCGGCAGGGGCCGGATCATAACAGCGAGCTGGTTGGCGGAACAGGTACGATCGGAGGCCGGAGGGTCTGTGTCATCGCAATAAACCCCAGGGCAACGGTTCCGGAAGACCCGGTCGAGATCCTCAGGCAGGAACTTTCGCTCCTCGACCTTGCCGAACGTGAAAAGATACCTGTCATCCACCTTGCGGACCGCCCGGGCCGCGTGGCAATGGAGACGACAGCCATCCCGATTCATATTATGCGGACGTTCATCGACCGGCATGGAGCCGGCAGGGTCTTTGCACGGTTCGCACAACTCTCCGGCGTTGTGCCCCGGATAGCCGTGGTCTTCTCGCCCATAGCCACGACCCTGACGTACCCGGTAACGGAATGCGATACAGTCGTGATGGTACACCGGGCCGGCATGTCTCTTGCCCGCCCCGATATGGTCCGGCTGATGACCGGGGACCCGAGTCCGTATGATGAGTACGGCGGGTCAGGTATGCACAGCGAGATATCGGGGACCTGCGACAAGCTGGTATTCTCTGAAGAGGAAGCCCTTGAGTGGGTCCGCCGGTATATTGCCCTGTTCCCTCTCAATTATGAGGAGATGCCTCCCTGTGCACCACCCGGTCTCCCGGATGACGGATTCTCCGGTGACCCGTCTCTTGTTCCTGCTGACCCTGACACGGCATTCGACATGCATGACGTGATCGAATCATTTGTCGACGAACACACACTCCTCGAATCCCGGGCACGGTATGCCCGCGAGGTGATCACGGCGTTTGCCCGCGTGGAGGAATGCCGGTCGGGATTGTTGCAAACAACCCGGACCGCCGGGGCGGGATCCTCTTTCCGGAGACCTGCCGGAAGATCGCGGCATTTCTCTCGCTCTGCGATGCATTCAACTTCCCGCTCGTTTTCCTTGCTGACACGCCGGGTTTCATGGTCGGGAAGGAGACCGAACAGGCCGCAATCATCCATCACGGGGCGCTTGTCTTCTCAACGATTGCCAATCTTTCTGTCCCGCACGCCTGTGTCGTGGTACGGAAAGCATATACCGCCGGTCTTTACGCTATGGGCGGGCCGGGGTTCGAACCCGAGCGGTTCATGGCATTCCCCCAGGCCAATATCACGATTTACGGGCCCAAGGCAATACGGCTCCTTGCAAAAGAGAGCCACATGAGTGAAGAGGAACAGGTCCAGGTGGCTGACCAGGTGAAAGAAAACTGCAGCGTCTGGCGTTACCAGGACGCGGGCGACCTTGATGCAGTTATCACACCGGAAGAACTCCGGGGGGAGATCGTACGCTTCCTGAAGAATGCGGGAACACAACCCCTGGACAGAAAAGAACCCCGCCGGGTTTTGTGCCTCTGACCCGGATTGCCTAGGAGGACTCCGGCCCGGCCGCTGATCCGGGTTCTTCTCCCCCGACCAGCTCGCCCTCTTCCACATCATCTTCCGTGCACCAGATCTCGATCGATCGATTGACACCGATATATTCCTGGTGGTATTCCTCAAGGGTGGACCCCGGGGACATCGGGACGGAACTGATGAGTTTTCCGTCGCGGAACCCGTAGAGTTTCCTGAATTTCCATCCCGGGCCCAGCACGGCGGTCCGTTCGTAATAGACGTCCTGTGCCAGCTGGTGGGTGAAGAAAATTCCCGGCTGGAATTCAAAGAGTGGTTCACGCACATAGCGACGGATATACCAGCGGAGCTCTGCTACGAGCGAGAGGGCACTGGAAAGCGAGGCACAGGAGATGTATACCCCGCAGCGTTTTTTCTCCGGGTGGTAAAAACGGAGTACCATACGGCTGGTCTCGGAAGAGAAGAAGGTATGATGGAGATCGGTGCCTTCCCGCTGGATCAGGAGTATGTTCATCGGGTCTCCAAAAATCGGGACGTGATCGGAAGCAGCCCGGTCACGTATACATGCGGTTATCGGCTACGGCCTCGTTTTTGACCTTGTGGACAGCATCCATAAAATCAGTCATGGCGACAAAGTCCGCCTCGCGGCGCACCGCCATCATGCCGGCCTCGCGGCAGACGGACTCGAGCTCGGCACCCGTGGATTTCTCAGTAGCTGCTGCAATTTTCTCAAGGTCCACGTCTCCGATGTGCATCTTCCGGGAATGGATCTTCAGGATCTGGAGCCGGGATTCCTTGTCCGGCAGGGGGATCTCGATGAGACGGTCGAACCGGCCGGGGCGCAGGAGCGCCGGGTCCAGCATGTCAGCACGGTTCGTGGCTGCCATGATCCGAACGTCGCCGCGGTTGTCAAACCCGTCCATCTCGGCAAGGAGCTGCATGAGCGTCCGCTGGACTTCGGCGCTGCCGGAGGTGCCATCGTTGGTACGCATGCTGCCGACCGCATCGATCTCGTCAATGAAGACGATTGCCGGTGCACGCTCGCGGGCAAGCTGGAACAGTTCGCGGACAAGCCCGGCACCTTCGCCGATGAACTTGTGGACAAGCTCGCTTCCCGACATGCGGATGAATGTTGCTTTCGCTTCGTGGGCAACCGCTTTTGCGATCAGGGTCTTTCCTGTTCCCGGCGCACCATAGAGCAGGATGCCTTTTGGCGGTTCAACGCCGATACGCCGGAATATCTCCGGTTTCGTCAGCGGGTATTCAACGGCTTCCCGCACTTCCTTGACCTGGTCTCTTAAGCCCCCTATCTGCTCGTAACAGATATCCGGCGATTCCTCGAGTTCCATCACGCGGACGCGGGCATCGTAGATGTTGCCGATCACTTTCACGATGGAAAGGGCATTGTTGACTGCAACTTTTGCGCCCGGTTTCAGCAGCACCCGGAGGTCTTCCGGCGCGGTGGTGAGGTATTCCTGGTTGTTGCCCTGCTGGCGGAGGTAGATCTCCCCGTTCCCGAGAATATCCACAACAACGGCAACAAAAAGCGGCATGCGCTTGAGCTGGTTGTTCTCGCGCTTGAGCTGCCCGTTCTCTTTGGTGAGTTCATCCACTTTCACCTTCAGGTCGAGGAGGGAGGCTTCGAGCTCGTTGAGCTGGATCTGGTATTTGAGCTCGGAGGCAGGTGCAGTGTTACTCGTGGCAGTCTCTTCCATACTTATCTTATATGTTTATCTTCAACCATTTATGTGGTGTGATTTTGCATATCAGGGGCAGAGGTATCTCAAAAGGCAGGTCTGGCGGTCCGCTGCTGGTAAGCCCGGCGCCGATCTCCTTCCTGGGAGGAGTGGATCCGGAGAGCGGGGTAATCATTGAAAAAGGCCATCCGCTGCAGGGTACCTCTATCGCCGGCACGGTGCTCGCGTTCCCGTACGGGAAAGGCTCGACCGTGGGTTCCTACGTGCTGTATGCGCTGAGCCGGAACAGGCATGCCCCGGCGGCCATCATTAATGCCGAAGCCGAGGCGATCATCGCGACCGGTGCAATCATCGGCGGTATCCCGATGATCGACCGGATCGGGCTCCCGCTTGACCGGATGAAGAACGGGACTATGGTTACAGTCGACGGGGATCTCGGCGAGATGGTGTATGAAGGCACCCTGCCGGAATCATGACCATCCACTCATAAAAACACAATTATCAAATAATGCCTGCCGTACATTCTCTGGTATGCAGCAGAAAATTGCATTTCTCGCAGTCCTTCTTCTCTGTGCAGCGATCGGCATTGCCGGATGCACAGGTCCGGCGACTTCCCCGTCCCAGCCCGCAACGGCAGCCCCGGCTGGTACGCAACAGGCTTCCGCACCGGCAACCAACAACCTTGTCGTGTCCGCCACCGATGTGGTCCCGGATAACAATGCGGTGAGCGTTATTGTCCAGGAAAAAGAATATGATGCAACCATTTCCGTTGTTTTCGATGGCGGTAAGGGCCAGTACCTCGTAAAATCAGCACGGGTTACACTCTACCGTTCTGACGGGCAGGTAATCAATGAAAACCTGGGCATCAAGAAGGGAGATCTCGTAAAACTCCAGGGAACTAAGCAGGCCGATCGGGTCGTTGCATATGTCTCTGAAGTGAACGGGCAGGAGTACAAGGTTGCCGATACCATGAGCGAGTACCGTACCCGGTAAGAGTACAGGGTACGAATAACCCTCTCTTTTTTTCCCCGTGCACGCGGAATAGTACCGATAATGCAGGTCAACTGGCGGTGGATCCAGGCAGCGCGGAACTCGTACGCAGTCCTCTATGCTGCATGCGAACGTGACGGTTTTCTGCTTAAGCCGGTGGACTACCCCGCGGACGATGTGACCTGTTACAGCCTGAATTCTGTCAACGCAGCCAGCTTCCACGATGAGATTGCTGCTGCTGACTGCCTTACTATTGTCGGGGGGCCTCATGCTGCTGCCTGCCCGCGGGAGGTGGCAGGGTACGCGGATTATGTTGTAGTCGGTGAGGGGGAATACACCCTCCCGCGTCTGCTCGCGAACATCCGCGATGGCGGAGAAGGCCGGATTCCCGGTGTGATGACCGGGAATTTTTATGAACCGGCAATTACCTGCGTTGTACCCGATGCGTATCCTGCGTTCTCTGAAATGAAAGGCTATGTCGAGATCACCCGGGGATGCCCGCATGCCTGCGGGTACTGCCAGACCCCGCAGATCTTCGGCCACTGTATGCGGCATCGTTCGATTGATGTAGTTGCCCGGTTTGCAAACCGTCATGAACAGTCGCGTTTCCTCTCGCCCAATGCGTTTGCTTATGGATCGGACGGGGTACACCCCCGCTGGGACAAGATAGAGCACCTGTTCAGAGCCTGCCGGAACCAGATCTTCTTTGGCACGTTCCCGAGCGAAGTCCGCCCGGAATTTGTCTGCAACGAGTCGCTTGCGCTCGTAACGCAGTATTGTGCCAACACAAAACTTCATTTCGGTGCCCAGTCCGGCAGCGATGCAGTTCTTGAGAAACTCCGCCGCGGGCATACTGTCGCAGATGTCCTCCGTGCTGTCGACCTGTGCCGTGAACATTCGCTTGTTCCGGTGGTTGACTTTATTGTCGGGCTCCCGTTTGAATCTGACGACGACCAGCGGAAAACGCTTGACCTGATAGTGGAGATTGCACGGTATGGTACTGTCCATGCCCACCGGTTCATCCCCCTGCCCGGGACTCCTCTTGCCGTAACTGTTGCGCGTGACCTTCTTCCGGAAGCGGAAAAAATACTCGGAAAACTCGCGTTACGGGGAAGACTGACCGGGTCATGGAATGACCCGGCGGTAAGGTTTTTTAGACATCCTTCAAATGATATACCATGAAAGATGTGCTTCTTATAGCAGATCTCCATGGTCAATTCGGTAAAATTGATTCATTTCTGGAACTCAATCCAGAAGCGGTATTTATTGCAGGCGATATTACGAATATGGGTCCGGTTGATACGGTCGATGACGTGCTCTCACGCATCGATGTTCCGTGTTTTGCAGTGCCCGGCAACTGCGACCCGCGTGAGATCCTCGATGTACTCGAACACTCGGATACCGTGTCTATGCACGGCCATTCGATGAACCTGGGCAAGATGACCCTGGTAGGTGTCGGCGGTTCCAACCCAACCCCCTTTGGCACCCCGTTCGAGCTCACCGACAAGCAGATAGATGACGTGTTGAACAGCGCGATGAAAAAAATGGAGAAGACGGTCCACAACGTCCTCCTCTGCCATGCGCCTCCGTATGAGACGCTTGACAAGCCGGCGGGAGAGCACGTGGGAAGCCAGAGCATCCGGAAGCACATGAAGTCTTTCGACCTTGTCTGCTGTGCTCACATCCACGAAGCCCGGGGTATCATGGACGTTGACGGTGTCAAGATCGTCAACCCCGGTCCTGCGATGGACGGCCACTGTGCCATGATCCATTTCGGCACCGAAGCAAAGGATATCAAGATTGAGCTGCTCACCGTTTAGGCGGGCAGGTCTTCTTTTATTCTTATCTCTTTTAATGATTCGATGAAGTGAGCGGAGCGAAAATTCCCTCTGAATACTGAAGTTTTGCTCTGGAGAAAACCGATTTCAATAGAGATGATCGCCCCCCTTGCTCCAGCCCAGCCCCTGTTGGGAGCGGGGGCGCATATGATACCTCGGAAATACCCGTACAGAAAGTCATTCTTATCTTTATGTATAGGTAATGCGGCACTATCGTAACCGGGGCGCCTCGGCAGCGGGGCGAAGCCCCTGGAGCGTCAGGTTCCTGTAAATGATTTAATATGAAAATGGAGCTCCGTTTTCATCCTGTGTGCTTGCGGCCCTTAGGCATCATGTCTGTTTCCCATGAAAATTGGCCTCTTCAGGAATTACTGGTGGGGGTTGAGACTCCCATACTTCCAATTATGATGGATAGCGCTGCTCCGAAGTACCTGAAGGCTCCTCTCGCGTTTTTTTACGGTTTTCAACATCTCGAATAGGCCCTGTTGCGGAGAACACTCATACATGCGATTTTAACCTTCGGATTTAACCTGGCGTCCTTGTACGTTTCTCTATAATCGATAGGTTACGCCACTGAAAAATCGACAGGAGTATCTTTAGAAGAAGTAAAAGATTAGTGCTTTTTTCCTGATTGCTTATCGAGCAGCATTTCAAGGTATGACGCCAGGATTGGCTCCCCCACCACTCCGATCTCCTGAGCAATTCTCTCGATCTGGTCCGTCGGGTTATCGGACTCGCTCTCTGTCATCACTTCAATCTCGGCAAACGTGCCCAGTCCGTCAACCATATCCAGCGAGACAGATGCCGTACCAAGCTTATACGTCTCCCGCCATTTGTTCACTTCCAGTGTTTTTGTAAAACCCAGCCGGTCGAGCATGGTCTCGAAAGTCCTGCCGCATTCAACGGCAAAGTTCAGTTCCTCCCGTGCCTTGAGACCGAATTTTTTGATCTTTGGTCCCTTGTACGTGACAACGGCATGGTC
>JBAZHD010000113.1:0-10372 GCA_041652515.1 Methanoregula sp. | reverse complement strand
TGCTTGCAAAGGACCATGATCTCCTGGTCCTGGATGAACCCTTCAGCTCGCTGGACTGCACGGAGAAAGAGCGGTTGTGTGCGGCGCTCTCCGGACGTAAACGGGGAATTACCATCATCTTCACGCACGAACAGGCTCACTTCCCCCGGGTTGACCGGATCTGGGAGATCCAGGACGGGGCGCTCCATGACCGGGGACAACTGCCGTCAGCACTTAGTCGCTGGGACCATGCACCAGCCTTCGTGAAAAACCTGATCGCACGGCAAAAGATCCCGGAAAATATCTCGCAGGCTGATCTGCTGGAGGCGGCATGCAGGACATAAGACTCCGGGCGGGAACTGCAGCGCTCCTCTCCATTGCGGCATTCGCGAGCATCACGGGAGCGGTCGTGGTGCTCATCTGGTGGCTGATCTTTTCCCGCCCGGCCCGGGTCATCAGGAAGATGCGGATGGTTATCCCGGCCATCATCCTGATCGCATTTTTCGGTCTCGTTCTCGAACTGAGCGGGGGCGGGGGCTTTTCCTACTGCCTGCGCATGAGCGTAATCATCCTGATCGGGGCGTGGGTGTATACCGGTTACCACCAGGGAGAATTTCTCAGGCTCGGGACATGGCTGTTCGGCAAAAAAACCGGGTTTGATCTCGGGATGATCGCCGAAATGGGCCTGCAGTCACTGGAACTGATGGTGTCGGATTTCTCACGGATCCGGCAGGCCCAGGAACTCAAAGGGATACGCTTCGGGCTCCGGAGTCTCGTACCGGCCGGCAGCATCCTAATCCAGGGCGCACTCAGGCGGGCTGATGAGACTGCTGAACTTATGGCGGTACGGGGGTACACAACGGGGGGGAGTTATTGCCCGGTGTTTGAGACACCGGTGAAGGATATCATTGCGGGTATTGCAGCATTATGCATGGGAATCATTGCCTTCGTTCCCGTTAGTGAATTTTTTATACTTTACCATTGAATTTTTTAGGTGCTGGATCAATTCCCGCCACCCCGATGAGGTCCCCCCATGGATGCTGTCGTTTCCCGTAAAGTGAAGATCACCGATACAACCCTCCGCGATGCGCACCAGTCGCTAATCGCGACCCGGCTCCGTACGGAGGACATGCTGCCCCTCGCAAGGGACCTTGACCAATGCGGATTTTTTTCTGTTGAAGCATGGGGAGGCGCAACCTTTGACACCTGTATCCGGTTTTTGAATGACGATCCCTGGGACCGCCTCCGGGCCCTGAAAGGCGAACTGAAGCACACGCCAATCCAGATGCTCCTCCGGGGCCAGAACCTTGTCGGCTACCGTCACTATCCTGACGATGTTGTGGATAAATTCGTTGCTGCAGCCCATAAAAACGGGGTGGATGTTTTCCGGGTTTTCGATGCACTCAACGATATCCGGAACATGAAACGTTCCATGGACCAGGTGAAAAAAACCGGTGCACACCTGCAGGGCACCATATGTTATACCACGAGCCCGGTGCACAACAACCAGACCTTCATCAAAATGGCAAAAGAACTCTATAGCCTTGGATGCGATTCCATCTGCATCAAGGACATGGCGGGCCTTATCATGCCGGAAGCCACCCGGGACCTGATCACCGGTATCAAAAAAGTAGTGGACATAAAAATCTGCCTGCACAGTCACTGCACCAGCGGGATTGCCCCCATGAGTTACCAGGCTGCAATCGAAGCCGGTGTTGACATCCTTGATACGGCAATGTCACCCTTTGCCATGGGAACTTCCCAGCCCCCAACGGAGAGCGTGGTGGCATCGCTGATCGGGACCCCCCGCGAGACCGGGATCAACCTGATCCGGCTCAGGGCGGCACGGAATGCCTGTATCCAGATCCGGGAAAAATATGCCGGCCTGCTCAACCCGATATCCGAGCGGGTTGACAGCAACGTGCTGCTGTACCAGCTGCCCGGCGGGATGATCTCGAACCTGGTCTCCCAGCTGCAGGACCAGGACGCACTTGACCGGCTGGACGATGTATTTGCCGAAGTACCCCATGTGCGCGAGGACCTCGGGTACCCGCCGCTCGTGACCCCCACCAGCCAGATTGTCGGAACGCAGGCCGTCCTCAACGTGCTCGTCAACGGGGAGCGGTACCGGAACGTGACAAAAGAAGTCAAGGACTATGTCCACGGCCAGTACGGGAAGTCACCGGCGCCGGTCAGCGCAGAGATCCGCTCGATCATCATCGGGAACGATCCGGTGATCACCGTCCGTCCTGCTGACCTGCTGGAACCATCGTACGAGAAGATGAAAGCGGAGGCGACCAGGGCCGGCCTTATTAAAAAAGAGGAAGATGTGCTGACTTATATCCTCTACCCGGCCATTGCCCCGTCGTTCCTCAAAGGCGAGCGGGCCCTTGAGATGATCCCGGTAAAGCAGCCGTCAGCAAAACCCGCATCCGGTATGCCGGACCAGATGGAAGTGGAAGTGGATGGCGAGGTATTCTCCATCCGCATCATCTCCGTTGGCGGGAATGCAATGGAAGTTACCGGCATTACCCCGCAGAAGAGCCCGCGCGGGGAGATGGAGGGCGGCATCAAGAGCAACATGCAGGGGATGGTGCTCAAAGTCAGCGTGAGCAGGGGCGCCCTGGTGAAGAAAGGCGATACGCTCCTTGTCCTTGAAGCAATGAAGATGGAAAATCCCATCCACAGCCCGGTTGACGGCAAGGTCATCGAGATCTTTGTGGATACCGGCGATGTCGTCAAGAACGGCGATGTCCTGCTGGTGGTGCAATGAAGTATTTTGAGAAACTCCTGGTTGCAAACCGCGGCGAGATTGCTATCCGCGTGATGCGGGCCTGCCGCGAGCTTGACATCGATACGGTTGCCATTTACTCCGATGCTGACAAAAATGCGCTCCATGTAAAATACGCTGACGAAGCGTTCCAGGTCGGTGAAGCCCACCCGTCGAAGAGTTACCTCAACATGGAGCGGATCCTTGACATTGCCAAGAAGAGCGGAGCAGAGGCGATCCATCCCGGGTACGGGTTCCTTGCCGAGAACTACCGCTTTGCCAAACTCTGTCTTGACGAGAACGTGATCTTTGTCGGGCCACGCTGGAAGACGATCAAGGCCATGGGATCCAAGATCGGCAGCAAGCAGATGATGAAGGACCATGGCGTCCCGGTTATTCCCGGTACTGACGGCGGAATCAAAACCCTTGATGAAGCAAAAAAGGTGGCGCTGGAGATCGGCTACCCGGTCATTGTCAAGGCAAGTGCGGGAGGCGGGGGTATCGGCATGCAGATCGTGCAGGACGAAAAGGCCCTTGAGGACGCGATTGCCGCCAGCCAGCGCATTGCCAAGTCGGCATTCGGGGATGCAACGGTATTCATTGAAAAATACTTACTCCAGCCCCGGCATATCGAGCTCCAGGTGCTAGCGGATGAGCACGGGAATGCCGTTCATCTCTATGAACGCGAATGCTCGATCCAGCGCCGGCACCAGAAACTGGTTGAGGAAGCTCCCTGTTCCATCATGACGCCGGAACTGCGCAGCCGCATGGCGCAGTCCGCGCTCAAAGTCGTGGAAGCTTCAGGTTATACCAACGCGGGGACGGTTGAGTTCCTGTACAGTAACGGGAATTACTATTTCATGGAGATGAACACCCGGCTCCAGGTCGAACATACCATCACGGAGTTCATTACCGGCGTTGATATTGTCAAACAGCAGCTCGCGGTTGCAGCCGGGGAGAACCTGCCCTTCGAGCAGAAAGACCTCTCCATCCGCGGTCACGCGATCGAGTGCCGTATCAATGCAGAAGATCCCATGAACAATTTCGCTGCCGATCCTGGAAAGATCGTCCGGTACCGTTCCCCGGGCGGGCCGGGGATCCGTATCGACAGCGGGATCCACATGGGCTATACGATCTCGCCCATTTACGATTCCATGATCTCCAAGCTCTGTGCATGGGACAGCACCCGGCACGATGCGATAAACCGGATGCGGCGTGCCATATCGGAATACATCATCCTGGGAGTCAAGACCACCCTTCCCCTCCATTACGCGATCATGAACAACCAGCAGTTTATCGATGGGAATACGCACACCCATTTCATCCAGGAAGAGCACATTCTCAACACCCTCGACCGGTACACCCGGGATGAAGAGACCCGGATGCAGACGCTGGCCGGAACTTTCCAGCCGGGAAAAAAAGTAGCCGCCATTTCAGCAGCGGTAAACCTGTACCTTCAGCAGAAAAAGGATTAACCTGAAAAATTCAGGATATCTGCTCTGTAGAAACGCACATGAACGGGAGTTCACACCCGAACCATGAAAATTACACACGCAAAAACACAATTTTGATACAGATTGTTAGCTCAACTTGGTTTTTTTAATATAGAAATGGAGCTCCGTTTTCATCCAGTGTGCTTGTGGCCCTTCGGCATCATGTCTGGTTTCATAGAAAAACCTCCATGGATCGATTTTTACCGGAAGAACCGGGATCCAATTCTGCAATCAAAATCGGATCGTGGTTGATCCGGATCGGTTTTTCGATTGCGATCGCGATTGCAATTTCAAAACCTGGCACAAGAGAGGGCGATCATTTCCTAACAGGTTTCAATAGAGCATAATCCTGTATTTTCCTGATACGTGCCAGCTGCTTTTGTGCTTCTTCTTTTTTCCCGCGCTCAATATCAGAAAATATTTTTGTAATAGGTTTGGATAACCGGTACGCCTTTCTATATCGGCCACGTCGTTCTCCCTTGGATTCCCGTACGGTAATCCAGCCGCGTTCCTGGAACTCATGCATGGCAGTACTTACTTCAGTCTGGTGGAGATCCAGACCCCGTTCGAGATCCCGGGATGTGGCTTCATCGGTATTGGCAAGGAATACGAGTATCTTTGCAATATTCCTCTTGATTCCCAACTCAAATAGGAGGGATACGAGTTCCTTCTCCTTGTCAGTGAGATAGTGTACCTGTTCAATGTTCATGGGGGATCGTTCCGTTTTTTCAGTGTCGTATAGTAAAAAAATCGGGATGATTTTTCTTATCACCGATTCTTCTTCTGCCGGATTGTATGGAGCATTCCGATAACCATAATCCCAACGATTGCTACAGCCGGCGACAGCGGTGCGTGCGTCCTCGTGGGGGTGGGTTTCGTTGTTGTCGTTGTTGTCGGTGTTGTTGTAACCGTTGTCGTTGCGGTTGTTGTTACGATTGTAGTCGGTGCGGTAGTGAGCGTTGTCGGCGGCAGGTTGGAGACCGTGATGTATTCCGGCTTTGTTACTGAATTTGTACCATCATCGTTTGTTACGTTCAGCGAGACTGTGTAGTTGCCAGGGGCAGTATAGGTGTGTGTCGGGTTCTGCTCGGTTGCGTTGGTGCCGTCACCAAAGGTCCAGAACCAGCTGGTCGGTAGATTCGTTGAGGTGTCGTTGAACGTAACGCTCAATGGTGCAGAGCCGGTTGTTGGTGTCCCGGTGAAGGTGGCAACCGGGGCTGCCGGGTTGCGGACGGTGATGTAATCTGTTTTCTCCATCGTGTCGCTGCCGAGATCGTTCCATGCTTTCAGCGAGACGTTGTAGGTTCCTGCGGTCGTGTACGTGTGCGCCGGGTTCTGTTCGGTAGAGTTGGTCCCGTCGCCGAAATCCCAGAGCCATTCGTTCGGAGTGGTTTCTGAGGTATCGGTGAATGTTACTGTCAGCGGGACTTTACCGGTGGTTGGCGTTGCGGTGATGTTCGCGAACTGCCGGGCGTAGACATAGAATTCATAATAATTCCCGGAAGGGAATGTCCCGGTGAAGACCCATACCGGTTCAAGATAGATTTCCGGGGGTTGTGCAGCCCATTTATTGCCATAATGGCCGAGATATGTGGAGTTAACGGTAAAATCAGCAGCATCCGATACCGGGTTCATAATATCCCTTTGATCCAATTTCCTGATGGCATCGTAAACAGAAATTACCGGAAGGTCACGCCCGGTATATTGAAGAGTACCCCAGACTCGTGTTAATTGAAGTACTTCCCCATTTTCACCAAAAATAACGGAGGCCATATCATGCATGCCTTTGATCGTCGTCCCATTGAGATTACGATAAAAGAGAACATCCGTTGTGATCGGATCATGATAAATAATTTCCCCGGTTGTACTATTTGTTGATATACCGTACAAAGTCGTTGAATACATAAGGACCGCATCGGAAGGGAGACCCCCGTAAGGTTCAAGCGCCTGTTTTGCAAGTTCGGGTGCAATATCCGCGGGTGTTTCATTGAATCTTTCTGCAATTAATGGACCATACACCTTTTCAGTAATATCGCTTTTTTGATAAATGACCTTGTAATAGGGAAATATTGCAGGTGTTTGCGGCACCGTCGTATTGATGATGAAACGATTAATAGGTGTCATTATATCCAGCGACAGATGCTCTGCAGGAATTGTAACATTTATCGATGATAACTGCTGGTTTTCTTCCACATTACTTAGTTTCGCTGATGGGTTGAAATCTCCAGACAGTATTGCGACCGCACAAATTGCTGACGCGATTAAGAGAAGCACAGCGACAGGTTTCCACATTTTCGTAATCATCTTCATCATTGTCATCACCACCATTGCCACCACGGGTTTAGTGTTTTCCCGCATTGCCAAGATAAATAATATGGTTCCTCATCAGGAGAGGCATCCGGCGCAACTTCGCCATGACCGGGGAAATGATCATGATAAAATTGATATTTATTATGGAATACCGCCGCTCCGTAAGTGAACGGTTGTGCAGTTTCAATCGTAGAATTTCTATATGCATCCATGATAGTCTGGTTGTTCTTGAGTGCATATTCAAAGAACTTGTTAATATACGGTGTACCGTCCCATTCATATTGTACTTCCGTCGCAAACCCAAGAATTCCGTGAGAGGTATCAAGGGCCTGTCCCCATCTCTTTCCAATACTTTCATTGGGTAAAACAGAACAGGAATCAATCATTACCCATTTGTTCTTTTTACCCCATTTTTTCGTAACATCAGAATATTGGAGATAACTCGAATTTTCATACATCAGGATCTCCCCCTCATCACCATGACCAGAATGGAAATGGAATATTGCGTCATTAAGTCCGTTACCCCCGGTACCAAAATCCTCTTTCGTTACGCTTTGATTCTGGTGATAAAAGACCAATTTCCAACCATCCCCCTCCAGCCATTTTGAAACATTGAAGCAAGAAGCGGTTCCAGGTTCTTTTTTTGGTTTTCCACTCCAGTTTATATTTGAAGGGTATGACATTGCCATATTATTCGATGAATTCGCATACATTTCGATATTCGTCATCGAAAACGTGTACCCCTCCGGTTCCGGAGCATCGAGCGTGTGGAAAACAATTTTATCCGGCCAAAGGTTCTCGACGTTCAGATGAGGTAACAGGGGATTTGAGGGATTCACATAGGTTGTCGGTGAAACGGGCAGATTAACCGGAGAAAATGTCACGTTCCCTATTATTGTAGATTCATTCATATTCGCCACATCTCCCTGGAGGTTAATGTTCAATTGAGAGATAGTATCGGTATTGACCGGGAAGCGGGATCCCGAACTAATACCCAATCCTGTATTATAATCCCCAATAAATGCATAAAATTGATGACGGGTTGAAGACGAACTCGTATCCTCGTTGTATTCAATACGGCCTTCGATTTTATCACCGGGATGAATTAAAAATTTGTTGGTACAGAGGGCGTCCCAGCTCCAGATATAATAACGATTATAAGAACAGGCTGACATCAGCCAAGCATTCTGGTCATAATCATATTCAATGATGGGTCTGAAATTATGCCATGTCGTATATCCGTAATAAGAGTTCATCTCATCTAACCCGATAGATACGTATGTAGGGGAAAGATTTCCCGATTGGAGGGGAGGATCAGGAACGATCCATTGTGCGGTAAATGTTTGCCCCGGATAAAAAACAGGATTATCAATCCCGGCATATGCCATCAGGGTAGAATTGATCTGGTCGGTTTCAACGGTATAAGATTTCAGAATTTTTTGTTCACCCGCTGACGATCCTTCTGATGATCTGCTGATGGAACTGATATCATCCGTACTGGTTTTTTCGTACAGTTTAACAAGAACGATTTCATTGTTGTTGATAATATATGTTGCATTTTCTGAATAATACTCATAGGACCCAGAGGGGACTGTATTGACATGGGTAGCCGGGATCATTCCAACCGGTGTCGGGATCATTGCAGCCTGTGCATCATTCGCAGAAAATAGTTGTATTCCGCTTTTATCGAACACGGTTGTTACACCATCCGCAGAATAATAAATTATTGAACCAGCGGGAATTGTTGAAGTTCCGGGACTCACCGCAGCGGTTCTCTTCGGGTCAATAAGCGTCCCTGTCATTTCTGTCTCCGCTTTCAAAACCTCGTTTACAATTATCCTTTCCTGCAACGGGTCAAACTGTAACGGGGGAAGTTGATAGGTATCAGGATCGAATTCGCTGGAATTATTATCAGCTGTTGCACCTGCCGTGGATATCACCAGGACAAAACATAACAAAACTACACACACCGTTATATATTTTTGAGTATTCCTCATTCTTTTACCACCATGGTTTCTGTTTCATTTCACCCGGTGGCATGACCGAAAACTTCTTGGGATATCCGGTCGATTCAGTATATGCCACCAGGCAGGATTGGCTCATCGTGTCCTCACACGCTGGAGGGCCGATCCCTTTTTTTATATGATTCATGCAGCAAGTTCCCTTTTCACCGGCCAACCATAAATATCTGAAATATATGATTAAAAATATTCCGATTTTGTTCTCAACGGGAGTACTATAGCATTAAAATTTTCAATGGCGTTAAAAAAATGCAACCGGGAAATTAATTACAACATTGCGATAATGTACCTGACCCATCACAGTCCGACTAGTCATCAGACCGGGAGGAATAGAAGAACGCGAAACGTTCTTCAACTGTCCGGTAACCCGTCCCACGCAACCCTCAAACCACTCGGGATTCCTTCGATACCATCCAACAATCCAACTTCGGTAAGCCCGATTCCTAACCCCCGCCAGCCCGTTTCCCGGTTCAAATCGCCGACTAACTGGTCCCACTGTTCGACAAATTCCAGCGACAGATACAGCGTTCCACGCTTGACCAGCTGCTCATTGTATTCCCGCCAATCCCTCGTATCCCCATACGGTTTGCCCCAGCGCTCCAGTTTTGCCATTACTTTTTCTTTGATCACTTACCGGATAAATCTAAGTCCCGGGGATAGCGTTTCTGGAGTTATGCAACACAGCCGGGATATCAGAACCTTTAATAGTTTTTACGGCGTTTTTATTATGCACTTTTTGTGCTGCGGTGGCCTAGCTGGTTAGGGCGCCAGACTCATAGGGTTTTAACGTGTATTCACGCGTTCCTGCTTCGAGAGATCTGGAGATCGGGGGATCGTAACCCTCTCGCAGCATGCTTTTCCTTCCAGGTATTCCCGTACGGTTGCCTGTTTTTTTTTAACTTCGCGATTGCGGACACGTTTTTACTGACAGGCTGTAATCAGCCTCCGATTCATCCCGCAAGCGATATATTTATTTGACGTTTCGTCAAACAAGATTCAATCAAAACGAGGTTAACTGATGATCCTGTGGGAAAATGCAGTTTTAGGAATAATCCAGCTGGTTATCGCCATCGCCTTTTCAGTCGTGGCCCTGTATATAGGATTCTGGGTGCTCAGCAAGATTACCCGGGGTATCAATGAAGAGGAAGAACTTGCAAAGGGGAATGCCGCAGTCGGTATCCTTGTCGCATCAGTATTCATCGCGATAGCGCTTGTTGTCCAGTCCGGCGTATCAGGTTTATCTGTGGCACTCAACAGGGCCCTGTATCTCGGGTTCAACAGCGACGGGATATTAACGGTCATTGTCGCAATTATCCAACTTCTTCTGGGAATCATTCTCGCAGTCGGGGCAATCTATCTTGCACTCAATATCCTTGACCGGCTGACTACAGGCGTTAATGAATTCGAGGAACTCAGGAAAGGAAACGTTGCGGTAGCGCTCGAAATGGCCGGGGTCATCATTGCCGTTGCCGTCATTATCCAGTCCGGTGTGATTGGCATCACCGCGGCGATCGTATAGATCTCTTTTTTTTCGAAAATCTTAAAAAAACAAAAATGGCTGTACTGGATGAGAGTTTTATTTATCACCCCACAGCCTCAGCGTTCCCGGGTTGTTGCAGGGGTATTCCGTAATCAAATATGGTTCTTCTCCCAAATTTGGATCATCTGAAATTATCCAAAAGAAACGATTGGTTTCTATTTGAGAAAATTCGGTTGCAATGAAATCCAAATGGAGTAAAAATAAACGTTTTTTCTGATTCAAAACTGTTTTCAGGAATATCAATTGTCCGGATCGTCAT
>JBAZHD010000112.1:0-10597 GCA_041652515.1 Methanoregula sp. | reverse complement strand
CCAGAATCTGATCCAGACTTTCAATATCCTCTTCTTCAGTAAGGTTTTTTCGTCGGTGAAGAATCAGGAACCGTTTATGTTTCATCTCTTTTCTCGTGGATTTGTCGGACTGCGCAAAGACTTTCTTTCGGACTTTATCAACGGCCTCATTCACTTTTTTGATGATGTGAAATTTGTCGAACACGATATCAGCCGATGTATTCTTTTTGACGCTTGCGATGTAGGGATCCCACATATCCATGCAACAGACCGTGATGTACCTGGACTTTTCCGGGCCGAGTTCGGTAAAGAATTCATCGAGCGTAGCAGTTTTTCGTTTAAATCCGATCCAAATAACCCTTCTTGCGGTGATATCCCGGACTATTGTCAGATAGTGATGACCTTTTATGTATGCAATCTCATCGACTCCTATCACTGTCGGATTCAATGTTTTCAGATCAACCATTTTATCCTGGATTGATCTCTTATCGATTTCTTTTACGGTCTTCCAGTCGAGGCCCCATATGGCAGCTGCATCCGTTAGTGGCATCCGAGAAGTACAGAATCCAACTGCACCTTCAAGTGTTTTAGTACATCGAGAATATGGACGCACGAAGTCAAGATACTCAATTCCCCGATAACCGCAGGAACAACAACGAATTTTGTTCTCTTTAAACACGACGTGACTTTGCTTGTCGCGGAGGTTCAGATCCCGAACGATTCGAGTATAACTTTCTTCGATATGGTTGATGACTGATCCACATTGCGGACACTTTGAGTGTTCCACTTTTTTCAGAAAGATGTACACTTGATTTTCTGTGTCCTGAATGTCGGTGATTTTATATCCCGGAAAGAAAAACAGGTGCTTGAATACGATTTCGTATTTACTCCGTTTGCGTTTCATCGGCAAAATGAATTTCACAAACGAAGGTCAAAATACTCTTCTTCTAAATTTCACCTCATCCTAAATCTGGAGAAGAACCATTCTTATACAACGAAGAGGAAAACAGAGGAATTTTTATCGAATGTAAATCATCGATTGGTGAAAATCACAAAGCACAAGATACGCTTCAACAAATTGAACGCTCAAAGGATTTTTTTATCAAAAAACTTCGATACTTTTCTGATTGTTTGGGCATAACTTTAGATCCCGCACGTTTTGAATATGTTTCTTGTATTTATGTAGAAGATAGCGAGAAATTTTTACAATCACAAAATGCGCAAACTGCTAAAGCGGTAAAAAAATTTGATCCGGATCTAGTGAAACACTGGATCTACATTCCGCACAGTGAGACGATAAAACTGCATCATGATCAAAAACACTTCAGCAAAAAATTAACCGACTTATTGTTACAAGGTTTTCAGTTAGAGAATCTGCACTCTCGGGAGCGATATGATCTTTCCTTCTATCTTAACATGCATCCATATCGATTCCTTATCTTCGCAGTAATTGGACATTGTTATGATCAAAATCTCCATAACGAAGTGGACGATCCAAAAATTATCAAAAAACAAGACATTGTCAATTATTTACATAGAAAAATTCCATTAAGTGCTTCGGATGACGAGAAAAAAGCACTCATCACAAAAAAGGTTGAGCAGATAATTCATTATGGAGAAAAATATGATCTTTTTGAGATCCTATCCGATGATTCAATTAAAATAAAAAGTATGGGTGTTCAATTAAACGTCGTAAAAAAGCATCTTAAAACGAAATTCTTTGAAAGATGGATTGAAGAGAAAGCAGAGGAGAGATGCCAAAAGAGGGCACTGGAGAAATTCGAAGAGAAATACTATAACGAGAATTATCGGCGTCTTGACTATTTTGATCCAAGCATCAACAAATAATTTGAAAAATTTTACCATGATCCAATAATTCTATTCATATATCCAGTGTGCTTCAAGAAAAAATGACTAATAAAAAAAAGGATCTTGTCCTCTACCCAACCCTCTTAATCCGCCCCATCGCCTCGCGGAGCTTCTCCATCGAAGTCGCATACGACAGCCGGATCCACCCCGGCGCATAGAACGCACTCCCCGGTGTCGCAGCCACATGCCCCTTCTCCAGCCACCGGGAGGCAACTTCCATATCGTCCCCGGCAACCCGGACAAAAGCATAGAACGCCCCGTCCGCAGGTGCAGTCTCGTAACCCATGAGGTTCAGCTCGGAGATGACATACTTACGCCGCTTGTCAAACTCCCGGCGCATCTCCTCGACGCAGGACTGGTCGCCCCTGAGCGCTGCAACCCCACCCCACATCGCAAAGGTCGTTGCCTGGCTGATCGAGTGCTGCTGCACCTTGGACATTTCAGCGATAATTTCCTTGGGGGCAACCGCGTACCCGAGCCGCCAGCCGGTCATGGCATACGCTTTCGAGAACCCGTTGATGGTGATCGTCCGCTGTGCCATGTCGCTGATGGTGGCAAGCGAGATGTGCTCCTTCCCGTAGATCATCTTCTCGTAGATCTCGTCGGACATCGCGTAGAGGTCGCGGTCCTCGCAAAGGTCGGCGACGAGTTTCATGGACTTCTTATCGAAAACAGCACCCGTGGGGTTCGACGGGGTGTTGACCACAATCATCTTCGTCTTTGCATTCACCCGTTCGAGAAGGGAATCGTCGAGCTGGAACGTCTTTGCGTTGATCGCGTGCTTCACGATCTTCCCGCCGGCGATCTGGACGCAGGGTTCATAGGAAACCCATGCCGGGGTAAGAATAATGGTCTCGTCGCCGGGGTTCAGGACTGCCTCGCATGCCTCGTAGATGGCATCCTTTGCCCCGCAGGCAACGATCACCTGCTGGGGTGTGCAGGGGAAATGGTTCTCCTTCGTTATCTTATCGCTGATCGCGCTCAGCAGCTCGGGAATGCCGTTGCTCGGCGCATAGTGCGTCTCGCCCCTGCGCAGCGCATCGATGCAGGCGTCCGTGATATGCTGCGGGGTGGCGAAGTCGGGCTCGCCGATCGACATGCTGATGACATCGATCCCCTCCCGCTGCATCTTCTTGGCCTTGTTGGAGATCGCGATGGTCGCCGACTCGGTGACGCCGGCAATCTTCTCCGACAGGGGCCTCATTTCAATCGCTTGACAAGCTTGACGGCGGATTCAACAGCCCGCTTTGCGTAATCGATCCGCTCGTTCGCCTCAAGCCGGGTCATGCCGGGTCCGGAGATACCGAGGGTGACGGGCTTGCCGAACTCGAGCGAGAGGTCGATAATCTTCCGGGCAGCGTGCTGGACCACGATCTGGTCGTGCTGGGTGTTGCCCTCGATAACACAGCCGATGGTGACAACGGCATCGACTTTTCCGTTGGTCAGCATCTTCTTGATCGCAAGCGGCATGTCGTAGGCGCCGGGTACGTACAGGCACTCGGTCACTTCTGCGCCAAGGAATGCTGCATGCTCGCGGCCTTCGATCTCCATCATGTAGGTGATGTCGCGGTTGAATTCCGCAACAACGAATCCGAGTTTTATGGGGTTGGTGTCACACATACTCTATCATCTCGTGTTAAGGGTCATAAATTTTCACTGGCACTTACCGGCGGGCGGGGCCGGCATCTTCAAATCCCTGCCGCTGCCCGGTTCCCGCATCGCGCTCAAGGTCCCTCGGGCGGAGGACCAGTTTCACCGCATTAACCGCATGCTCGCGGGTGCGCTGCTCCATGAGCCAGGCAAGCTCGCGGTCGTCCTTTGCCTCGTCCTCGTGGACAAAGACCTCGATGATGTGTTTGTTCGTCATGAGCTGGCACATGATGAGCCCCTGGGATGCCTCGTGGGCGCACATCTTATCCTTGTCCTTGCCCCCGGGCATGCCCAGCGCCATGACGATATCGCACCGGCGTTCTTCGATCAGTTTCTTGCAGGCAACGGGGAGATCCTTGATCCCCGGCACCGTTGTCCGCTCGATTGCCACACTGGCATGTTTCTGGAGCTCGTCGATAGCGATAGCTCCCATATTGACGCGTGAGAATGTGGTGTCGGCAACACCCACTCTCATCCAAGCACCTCAGCGGCAGCACCGACACCGTCGCCCTGCACCTTGAACCCGCACTTCTTCAGCGCGTGCTGGGTGGCTGCGAGCGTTGCGAGGATCTCCAGTGCACCGACTGCACCCATGCTGCCGATCCGGAAGATCTTCCCTTTCAGGTGGTCCTGGCCACCGGCGATGACAATGCCCATCTTCTTGACAATGCCCCGCATCTCGTCATCCTTGACACCCTCGGGATATTCTATCGCGGTGACCGTGGACGAGTAGTGGTGCAGCTTGTCGATCTTCGGGAAGAGCGGGACACCCCATGCCTTTGCAGCAGCCTGGATGGCGCCGGACATCTTGTGGTGCCGGGCGATCCGTGCGGGAAGGCCCTCCTCCTCGATTATCAGGCAGGCTTCGCGGAGTGCGAGGAAGAGCGGTACGGCGGGAGTATACGGGGTCTCCATGGGTTTTCCGGACGCGCTCTTCCTGTACGCTGCGAGGTCGAGGTAATACGGCGGGTTCTTGGTAACGCGTTCCCATGCCCGGCTGCTCACCGAGACCATGGCAAGGCCGGCAGGTGCGGCAAGACACTTCTGGGAGCCGGTGATCGCGATATCAACGCCCCACTTGTCAGCCTCGACCGTGTCGCCGCCGATTGAAGTGATCCCGTCCATGATGAAGAGTGCATCATGCTTCCGGCAGAGCTTCCCGATCTCCTCGGCCGGGTTCTTGATCCCCGCTGAAGTCTCGTTGTGGACGAGGGTTACAACCTGTGCACCGGCCTCGAGCTGCGCCTTGAGCGCCTCGAAGTTGACGGGGGTGCCCCACTCCGACTTGATCTCGTGCGCCTTACCGTAGCGCTGGCTGATCTTATAGAGCCGCTCGCCGAACTTGCCGTTGACGATACAGGCAATCTCCTTGTCCCGTCCGACACCTGCGATAGCAGATTCCATTCCGGCTGTACCGGACCCGCTGATGATAAAAAGGTCATTGGTGGTACCAAACGCGGGCTTAAGGACCCGCACGCAGTCGGCATACGCGGCACCGAACTCGGCGCTGCGGTGGTTGATTGCCTGACGCGACATTGCAAACCTGACCCGTTCCGGTATCGGTACCGGTCCCGGCATCATCAGGAGAAGTTCTTTTTCCATAGGGATCTCCTCATAGTATATCTAGATAAGCACAATATATGTTTGGATGGCTGACATGGCAGACGTTGCTATCATCTCGGGATCTGAATCGGACGTAAAGATTACCGACAAGGTAAAAAAAGTCCTTGATGAGAACGGGGTGTCGTATGATGCCCAGGTCATCTCCGCCCACCGTGACCCCGACAAGCTCGATGCCTATATCAAGACCAGTACCGTGAAAATCTTCATCGCAATCGCCGGTCTTTCCGCAGCCCTGCCCGGTGTGATTGCGTCAAAGACCGACAAGCCGGTCATCGGTGTCCCGGTCAGCGGAACGCTCAACGGGCTCGATGCCCTTCTTGCGATTGCCCAGATGCCAAAAGGTGTGCCGGTTGCCTGCGTTGGTGTGGACAACGGGGACAACGCGGCGTGGCTGGCGATCCGGATCCTTAAGCTGGCAAAGAAGTAACCTCAATAATTCTGTTTTATTTTATCTGGAGACGCTCAAAGGGCCTCTCCACCATGGCACAGCGAATAAATCCTTTGAGAATCCTGATCGCGCTTCCATTGGTTTCTTCTGATAGAGGCATCATGGTAGCGATACCATCGTATGACCTGTTTTCCAAATTGCACCGGCATCAGTGAGAGGGATACGTTATAACCGATCCGGACCCTATGAGGGGTCATAGGAGATATTGCCATTACAGAAACACAGCGATCCGGTGCACAAAATTCTGTTATTCCTGATCCTGCTGATAGCCATTGTCCCTCCCTTGGCGGCAGCTGGCACACCAGCCCTTGTGCCATCGGATATTCTGGCAATGGAGAAGCCGGGTCTTTTTCACCCTTGTCGTACCGCCATGCCACCGGTATTCCCAGCCGGCTTTCCCTGTTCCTGAGAGACTACGCCATTTACAAGAATGTAATCCAGACCATCAGGATAGAGGCCTGGCTCCCGGTATGTTGAGCGGTCAGAGAATGTGGACAGGTTTATCACCACAATATCCGCGTAATAGCCTTCCGCTATCCTGCCCCTGCCATTCATGTGGAACTTTTCCGCGGGGAGAGAGGTCATGGAGCGTATCGCTGCAGTCAGGTTCAGGCGCTTCTCCTGGAGGGCGAACGTCCGTATCTTGTGCGGGAAGGTCCCGAATGCACGGGGGTGCGGGACTTCAAAACCGGGCCCTGACGTGTATCCGTCTGAAGCAGTGAAGACAAATTCCTCAGCCATGATCTCCTCGTTTACCGTCCGGTTCATCTCAAAAACCATGCCAAGAGCAGCCATATCAGCCGTGACCAGATCGACAAAAACGTCCCGTGGGTCTCTTCTCTCGCTGTCTGCAATTTCCTGGATGGTTTTCATCTGGTACTCAGGCTTTGCGAGGAATATGCCCACCTCCCACTTATCCGGAGGAATACTCGTGAATAATTTTCCGATTTCCGCACGTATCTGTGCCTTACCCTCATCGGTTTTGTATTCATCTGCAACGCTGAAACCTGAAGCGTATTTTCCCGGGAGGTAGGAGGTTAATGTTGTGAGACTTGCATCATAGGCGTGCTGGTCCATGGAAATGTCAAGCCCCTCGCTGCGTGCAGCCCTGACAGGCGCAAGTATCTGCTCTGAGGTGACGTTGCCATAAGGAATCGTCAGCTGGATGTGCGAGATCTGCACCGGTATGCCGGCCTGCCTGCCGATTTCTATCGCCTCCTCGATCGACGCAAATATCCTGCTCTCACCGTTCTCGTTCACCGTGCCTGAGTAGTCGCGGATGTGGACTGCAAAGACGCCGTTATACCTCTTTGCAACCTTCGCAAGACCGATGAGCTCCTCTTTGGTTGCCAGGTAGTCGGGCGAATACCCAAGGCCGGCGGAAAAACCGGTTGCGCCATGTTCCATCTCCCGTGCGAGCAGGGCCTCCATCTGCGACCGCTCGCTTTTGTTCAGCACCGTAAGGTGATCCTCGCCAAACAGTTCCTGCCTCATAGCGCCGTAGGGCGCCAGGTGGTACACATTGGTGCCGAAGCCCAGTGTGTCAACGAGCCCGAACCATTCGCTGATGTTGGAATATCCATAGCCACAGTTGCCGGTTACCACGGTAGTGACACCCTGGAGGAGGAAGTTGTAGTTGCCTTTCAGCTCAGGGATCTCTGCCGCGTTATCCCACTGGTTCCCGAGTATCCCCATCAGCTTGAAGGATAAATCAGAATGCGTATGGACATCGATGAAACCCGGCGTGACGATACGACCGTTTGCATCAATTTCTTTTGTCGCAGTCCTGCCGGCAAGGTTCCCAACCGCGGAAATTTTGTCTCCTTTGATACCAATATCCACCCTGGTGGGCTCTTTGAGGCTTCCATCGTACACGGTGCCGCCCCGGATAATGATATCATAGTCCGGATGAGGTACCGGCAGATGGCTGGCGTTACTCAAAAGGAGAACCTGCACAATACTCGTTGTAATGAGCGCGAGCGCGATGATGAAGATCACAAGGTTTTTCAGCGCATCAGCCGGGGGGCTATCAGTCATAGTACGCTCTTGGGAGCCGGAATATTAAATGGTTGGGAGATGTCGGGCAGGCGTGAGATCCGCTACCCCGTAGTAATCTGCGTTAAGAGAGGTTGCCAGGATCTGTAATCACCGGTCAATGTTCGTGGTCATAGGTATGTACCTGAGGGTTTCCTTTGATTTTCAGGCTGGTGGTCCCCACTAATGATACCGGGAGGAACGGAGAGAGATGCAGGGGGTTAGTTCTGTATGATAAAGAACGTGTACCCGTAATACCGCTTGTACTTCCGGTAGATCTCCGCTTCCGTCTCAAGCGAGTCGAGGATGGCGGCATTCTCCGGCACAGCGCCATGGGTCTTCCTGAGTTCTGCGATCCGGGCAAGCATCGGGACGTAATAATTGTCCCACCAGCCGGCCTCGGGGAGCCGGTACGTGGCAAGAAGCCGGAGCCCGGCCTGTTTCACCCGCTCCTTCATCTCGTCCTCTGAAGCAGGAACATATCCCTCCTTCTCCCACCACTGCATGAGTTCCTCGGGGGGGTTTGGTTCGAACCAGTCGGCATCGGAGACCACCATGAACCCGCCCTTTTTCAGGAACGGTTTCCATGTCTTCAGCCCGTTTTCAAACCCGATGATGAAGACGGCCCCCTCGGACCAGATGAGGTCGAACCGCCCCTTCTCAAACGGAAGGGCATCCATCGAGGCGCAGACCGTTTTGATACGGCCCTGCATCCCCTGTTTCCCTGCCCAGATCCCGATGCTGTCAAGGAACGGCTGGTGGTTGTCGACGGCGGTTATAATGCCGGTCGAGAGCGCTGCGAGGTCCCGGGT
Organism: Methanoregula sp.; assembly: GCA_041652515.1. Taxonomy (GTDB): domain Archaea; phylum Halobacteriota; class Methanomicrobia; order Methanomicrobiales; family Methanospirillaceae; genus Methanoregula. The sequence continues at coordinate 2,182 of JBAZHD010000112.1, read as the reverse complement.
CTGGGTGCCGCTCCCGCACCCGATGTCGAGGATCTGTGCCCCGCCGGGAAGAGGCGGGAGATATGACCAGGCTTTCTTTGTTGCACCGGTGCACCCTGGCCCCTGCCGGGGAAGGGACTCGAATATCTGGTAAAAAAAATCCGGAAGTTTCATGATACCAGAGGTTGGGGAGATTGGATAGAGTGCTTTGTGGTCGGCAGTGCCATGTGTCACCTCCGGAGTAATCCCGGAAAGGACCGATTTCAAACAGCGGTACGAAAAGCGGTCAAGGGAACTGGCAGCCTTTTGGGGGTTGAGAACGAATGTTCATCCTATGCCCATCCTGAAGGACCCTGTCATCACCCTTGAGGACATCCGGCTCCGGAAGATCTCCTTCTCATCACTGGAACTCGAAGTAACAATCCAGGTAATGAATCCCAACCCTCTCGGCATCACCCTGAGGGAACTCCCGTTTACGGTCCTGTGCAGTACCAATAAAACGGATCAGCAGCTTGCATCCGGCAATACCGGGCGGGTGAAGATCGCCGGGAACGGCAGCACCGTCCTTCACATACCGGTCACGTCACAGAATGCTACCCTCATCGGTGCCCTTGCGACCTTTGTGACAAAAGGCGGAGTTAAGGTTACTATCAGGGGAACAGCAACCGTCGATGCTTTCCTGTTCGACTGGTCGGTCCCGTTTGAAAAGACCCTGCCGGTAACTATGAAGCAGGTCACGGATTCTCTTGCGGGAGAGAAAAAACCTGACAGACCCCGGTAACCTTTCGCTTTTCACGATCCCGCCGGAACGTTCCGGACAGACCTGAAGGGGGGGTAGCCCCTCTACCCCCCATCATTTTTTTAAGGGAGGTCTCCCCCCATCCGGACCAAACGGCCGGAACCAGCCCGGTCTCCGCTGGAGGTGGGGATTGTTCGGGAGAATCCAGTCTGGCCTTACAGCGATTTAGTCCGGAATCCGGCGCTGGCAGGTTCCGGCAGACCGCGACCGCTCAATGAGGTGACGCTGCAGGGACTGTTCATGTAACCGGTCTGTTTCTATCCGTTCTCTGACATCCCGGACCAGCCCCCCGAGGTCCCGCTCAGGGCATACCCTGCCGGGTTCCGGCACGGCATCGTGGCGGTCGGGAGATGGCGGGGTGTCTGCCATTTCAGCTCCCGTTATGGAACGTATACCGTTTCTGCCCGTGATAATTCCAGAAGAATGCACAGAACGTGGCGATGACCTTCCCCGTAAGGTAATCGAGCGAGAATACCTCCACGCACAACCAGATGACGCAGAGATTCACGATAAGACAACTGACCGAGATCGCAGCAAACGTCGTGAACTGGGCAAGATAGTGCCGGTCGGGATCATGGAAATTCAGGAACTTGTTCAGGACATAACTTACAACCGTCCCGCAGCAGTAGGAGACTGCCGCGGCCGGCAGGTACCAGATCCCGAGGTATGAGCAGAAGAGGACCAGCAGGCCGATATCAACAAGGGACGAGATGATCCCGATCAGGAAGAACCCGACGATCTTCCCGCTGCCGATCCATGTCATGAGGGAGCCCCTGCTGCTCATTCCAAAAGAACCGCCCGTTTTCATACACTGGTCTTTCCGGCATACCCTGCACAGTCATACAGGGTATTCGCACCGCCCGCTCCTGTATTGCCACGGGACGATCCGGCCGTGGTGGTATTTCCTCCCCACTCATCGGCAGGCACTTCAGTACAGTGCTGGCTCACCCAGCTGAAGATCTCGGAGTTCCCGCCATCCGGGCCACCACCACCGCTGCCGGTTCCCGACCCGAGGAAATACCTGACCTTTCCTTCGCTGATGTAACGCTGGAGTGAATTCACGTCCAGGACCTGGTCGCTTCCCGAAAATCCCCCGAGGCACATGACCGGCTTTCCTGTTTCAATGATCAGGTTCGCACCATTATGGGAACTCGCGACGGCAAGGAGCCAGGTCTCGCCGGAGGTGTGGGAAAGCAGGTACGCGGTGAGCCTCTCGTTCGAGGATTCCCCTCCGCCCATACCTATTCCCTGCGGACCACCGTTCATGGCAGAGGCGCCGGTTGTCGGGTTGCCCATGAAACCGTCCGCGGCCCCTGTACCGGATGAGCCGGTTCCCGCGCCGGAACGGCCTGTTGTATTCCGGCCGGAGAGACGCGTTCCGGTCCCCGCCATGGCCGGCTGCTG
>JBAZHD010000111.1:0-10831 GCA_041652515.1 Methanoregula sp. | reverse complement strand
TCAGAACACTTCAGGATACCCCAGCAGGTCGATGAAACGGCCTGTTATGCCATGGGCGACGATCACTGCAGGTTCGTGATCACGCCCCGGTAGGATTTTATTTTTACGCGATACCCGGGCTTCACCGCCTCCGCTGCGCCCGCCCGTATTTCAGTCGCGTTGCCGGCTCCCGGCCCTGCGACGATCGTGCAGCCGGACCTGCCCTGCATTGCCGTAATGGGGGAGATGCGCCGGTTCCGGGCATCAGCCCGTTTTTTTGTCAATCGTTTTAATCCTGGTGATTATTTCATCGGCAACCTGTTCGCCGGCAAAGATTGCCATCATTTTTTTGAAATGCAGGCTGAATTCTTCGATATTCTCGCCCGACAGGTTCTCCGGAAGGATCCCGAGTTTCCGGCATTGCAGGGTTACTGCAGATTCCGCCAGGCCCTGACCGATGACCGGTGAAAGAACCTGTATTACCTCATCGGCCATCCCGGTCATGGTTCTTCCTCCGAAAACAGCGTCAGGAGTTTGTGGGCAGCCAGAATAAAGAAGATCCCCGCTGCCAGGTACGCGATGCTCTGGAACCATTTCAGGGAATAATCGCCGGTAAAACCAAATTCCAGGCCATCGCCGAAAATGCGGAAGAACGCACCCAGTGCCATACACAGGCCAAACATGCTCAGGAGATCGACAAAGGATCTGACGCTGCCGCCAAAATGGTTCCGGGTGTCAAGATAGAGAAGGAAAACCGCGGCAAATATCAGGAATATGATTATTTTCAGTGCCGGGTTCAGGGGACTGGTGGCATAATCAAAAAGATCCATCATTCCTGGTCACCCCCTTCGGTTAAGCCGAACAGCCGGATTGCATTTTTCAGTTTCAGCCGGACAATATAGGCAATCACCAGGGTGATTATCGCGAGTGCAAGGAAAAACGTACTCTCCAGCCATTTCCATGCAACAAAATAGTCACCGGCAAACCGGAACAGTGATGCCAGGATCCCGGCGATTCCCCCCAGGAGAAGCAGGGTAGCGATCAGCCGTAATTTTCCCCCGTAGATTATGCGGCACCGGTAAAAAATGTATATTGCAGTGACAAAGAAAACGACCGGGAGCACTTTCATGAAGGGACTGAAGATACTGTCCGGATAAGAAAAAATATCAGGTACCATGGTTCCTCCCGGGCCGGTTTACCGGGCCATGAACACGTGTCCCCATTATGCTTTTCTCCGGTACTCCATTCTCACTATTCACGATCACACCACGCCCCGTTCTGCCTCAATCCACTCATCCCCCGTTGTACCAGCATACTCATCCACCGGTTGTTCTGACAGGATTCCGGCGCCAGGTGCCGGGTTGCAGGCGTATCTCAAAACGGGCACCTTTCCCTTCGGTTCCGGTCTCTTTGATGGTAGCACCGGTGATTGCCAGGATCTCCCGGATCAGGAACAGGCCAAGACCGGTATTTCTCCCGAACCCCCGCTCGAAGATCTGCTCCTTGAGATCTGCCGGAACCCCGCTGCCGTTATCTTCAATGATCAGCATTCCTGATGATCCCTCATCCTTCATACGGACCGCGATCTCGGTCACATGGTCTCCATGCCGCCGTGCATTGTCAAAAAAGTTGTACAGGACCATCATGAACATGGGATCCGCAAAGATTTCGTACTGCTCCGGATCGACGATAAGGTGAACACTTTCCGGCAGAAGATCCACGGCGGCCATCTCTGCAATCTTCCCGACATCCTGCCAGACCGCGCCGGTCATCCCCAGCTGCTCGTACTCCCGGGTGAACTGGATCAGTTTCGCGATCTGGCTGCCGGCAGTCTTGATACGGGAGAAATATTTTTCATAGGCAGGGTCTGGAATTTTCTTATGGAGCAGTGCGACAAAACCGTCCAGGGTCAGGAGCTGGTTTTTGATATCGTGGCGGGTAATGCCGGACAGAAGGTTGAGCTTCCGGTTGGCCTGCCGCAGCGCTTCTTCTGCCCGTTTGCGCTCGGTGATATCCTGGTTCGCACCGTGGGTTTTTATGGTCCGGCCCTCTGCATCCTTGTCCACCCGGATGCGTACGGTAATCCAGCGGATTTCCCCATCCCTCCTTATGATCCGGTGCTCCCGCAGGGAAAAATACCCGGATTCGGGCGTTGAAAGAGCTTTTTCAATTTCTTCGCCAACCATCGCCTGTTCGTCCGGATGGGTAAATTCCCGTGCGTACACGTCAGCCGGCATCCGGTAACCCCCTTCCCGCTCTGCCGTGGTACCGTACAGGGCATAGAACCGGTCGTTAAAGGTGAAGACACCCGAAGATGCGTCAAATTCCCAGTCTGCAATATCCGCCATATCCATGGCTTCCGAGAGGGAATGCTGGCTCTGCCGGAGCCTGCGTTCTATCTGGGAACGCTCGATCTCCGCAGCAGCTTTCACCGCGATGATATCCATGGTCTCCTGCAGGGAGGGAATGGATTTCACCGGGTTCCGGAACAGTGCACAGAGGATCCCGATTACCCGCCCGTCATGATTTTTCAGGGGCGTGCCAAGGTATCCCCGGATATTGAGCTCAATGAGATCCCTGCTCTCCGGAAAGAGCATGGCGGCGTTATCCGGGAAGAGGCAGAACCCTTTCCCGTAAACGTCATCGCAGGGAGTCCCTTTGAGCGTGTACGAATAATCCCTGACCTCTTTGCCGTCAAGGAGCATGGACAGGACCCTGACCGTCTGACCGTCCGGATTAATCTCCCCGACCATGACACAATCGGCGTTCAGCCAGGAACAGACATTTTCGGTGATCATCCTGAGCGAGTCAACCCCGGTTGCGCCAACCATGCTCCGGATCAGTGCCTGGAGTGCAAGTTCAGCGGTTTTCCGTTGGGTGATATCTTCGGAAAAGATGATAACGCCCCCGATGTCATGACCCGCGGTGTACCAGGGACGCACCTCCCAGGAAAGCCACTGGACGGACCCGTCCTGCCGTTCGAACCGGTCCTCATCAACAGCAATGATCTCTCCGGCAAGACCGCGGCGGTGGGCTTCTTTGATCTCTCCGTTAAGCTCAGGAAAGATCTCGTAGTGGGAATGACCGATAAGATCCCGGTCGCCGAGATGGTAATCAGCCATCCAGCGGCTGCTTGCTGCGATATAGCGCATCTCCTTATCGAACATGGCCAGGGCAACGGGGGCATGCCGGATAAAAAGCCGGAGCAGTTCCTCGTTCTCGTGGAGTTCCGCTTCAGACCGTTTCCGGCAAACGGCCTGCCGGATCTTGTGGGACAACTCGGCAAACTGTGCCGCGGGATCCCCGCCTTTCTGGAGGTAGAAATCAACACCGCTGTTGATCGCTTCGATCACGATTTCCTCCCGGCCGCGGCCGGTGAAGAGGATGAACGGGATGTCCCCGTACCGGTGCCGGACTTCCTTTAAAAAGGCAATGCCATTCATGCCCGGCATCTGGTAATCAGAGATGATGAGATCATACGAGCGAATCGGGAGGGAATCCAGTGCATGTTCTGCTGATGATGATGTCGTGACCTGGAAATCACCGTCCTTCTCTAAGAAGATCTGTGCAACCTCAAGGAGGCCGGGCTCGTCATCAACATAAAGAACCCGTATTCCCCCATCCATAGGGTGTACTTTTTTTCCTGACAGTATATCTTTATGGATAATACGCTGGTTACTATTTCCTGCGAGATGGGGCGGGACCGTGCCTGCCCGGTGAAAATCCCCCCCATTCCGGTAGAGACGCAGAACCCGACTACAGGGACCGTCCCCCTCCCATGTACAGGAATTCCGGCCAATCCACCGCATCTGCAGGGTGGGGATGGGGAAAAGAATGCGGGCATGCCGGGACATCCGGTGTGCGGATGGTGACACCCTGACGTGAATCATCCGGTCTTTCTTCTCCACTTGTCCCGGCAGGAATTTTTGTGACGGGACCGGGAGACCGGAAAAAGGGGGAGACAATCCGTGCCAGGTGTCTTCACAGTTACGGGATTGTTTTTTTGCTTTTTGCAAACCGGTACTGCCCTTTTGGGACGATAATCTCGAACCGGGCACCGGTATCCGTTCCGCACTCCCGTATGATAATTCCCGTGATGCCGAGGATCTCCCGTATAAAGAATAATCCGAACCCGGAGTTCTTTCCATACCCGAGTTCGAAGATCATCTCCTTACGGGCAGCGGGGATTCCGGACCCGTCATCATCACAGATGAGGACAAGCCCATTTTCCGTCTCCTGGCATGAAAACCGGATCTGCCCCAGGGCATCACCGCCGTGCCGCAGGGAATTGTCAACCAGGTTAAAGAAGACTTTCTGCAACAGGGAGTCTGCAAAGATCTCGACCGTATTCATATCCGTCACACTGAGCCCGACGCCCGCAAGGTCAAGATCCCGGGCAGCGCGCCGGATGCACTGCTCCACATTCTGCCAGACCGGGGCATAGGCACCAAGGTTCTCGTACTGCTGGGTGAAGGCGATCTGGTGTTCGATCACCTCGGTTATTCCCTCTTCTTTCCGGATGTATTCAGCGGTCTTTTCTGCATCGTCAAGGGTATCCTGCGAGAGGAGCAGGTAGCCGTTCAGGGCAAGGAGCTGGTTCCTGATATCGTGCCGGGTGATGCCGGTCAGAAGGCCGAGTTTCTTGTTTGCACGCCGGAGTGCATCCTCCGTTTTCATCTGCAGAGTGATATCGTGGATAACCGCGAGGGATGTCGGGCGTCCGCCATGTTCGAAGAGACTGGCACTGACCTCGACGATCTTTTCCTCACCATCTTTGGCCCGGTAGCCGATCTGGAAAATAATATGCCGGTCCTGCCATAAATCTCTCATGAGATCCGGAAACCGGGCTTTCAGCTCGGGAATATCGATGTCTGCAAAGCGTATGGTGTGCAGCTCTTCGCTGGTGACACCCAGGATCCGGCAGGCAGCTTCATTGGCATCGAGTATTTTTCCCGGTCCGTCCGTGGTCAGTTCGAAGACAAGGATGCCTTCATGGGCGTTCTTCAGGATCTGGTGGTAGCGTTCAAGGTTCTCGCGTAACGCATTCTCGATGTTCCGGTGCCCGGTGATATCCCGGGAAATCCCCATCACGGCCGTGATGGTCCCGTTTTCTGACCTGATCGGCACCAGCTGGGTATCCTGCCACGTCATGCCGCACGGGAGGGGGACACAACTCTCGGTACGGACCGGCAAACCGCTCGCGAAGACCTGCCTGATGATCTGGTACTGCCGTTCGGCCTCGATATCCGAAAACAGGTCCCTGCGGGGCCTTCCGACAACCTCACCAAAACTTTTATTGAGCATCTTCAGGCCGAACCGGTTCACGTAGGTCACATGGTCGTCCCGGTCGAGAATATAGATCAGGTCCTCTGCGGAATCGGCCAGGGACCGGTATTTTTCCTCGCTCTCCTGGAGGGCCCGTGCCCTGACCTCGATTGCGATCTTGTCCCTCTGCCGCTGTACGGCCATCTGGATCCGGAGTCCGAGTTCGGTATACGGTGACTCGGGTTTCAGGCCTTTCCTGACATAGAAGTCAGCGCCCCCGTTGAGCGCCTGGATGGCCGTCTCTTCCCGACCCTTCCCGGTAAAGATGATGAACGGGACCGTATTGCCCGCACTCCTGATTTCCTGCAACAGGGTTATGCCGTCTGTGTCAGGCATCTGGTAATCAGAGACGATGGCGTCATACTGTTCCAGGTTCTCCGATGCAAGCACCTCCTCTGCGGACCCGAGGGTATCAACAGTAAAGTTTCCCGTCCGCTCCAGGAACGTTTTCCCGAGTGCAAGCTGGACAGGTTCATCATCAACAAAGAGAACACTGATCATTTTTTTTTAGATTCGAACAGATCTTGTCTTCCCGTCAGATAATAAGCATTGCCATTTTCTGCCGGTAAAAAAATTACTGCTGTGTTCCCGCTTAAGCACGTTCAGTGCCGGGATTTGCCATTTCCCTGCCCGGCTCCGCTTTCTGCAATACCCGGGAGATCTTTTCTCTTCCCGGATTTTACCCGCATTGCCGGCACCCGTATTGGTCGCGTGTTAGCAAAACCGCCCTGCATCTCAGCAATGGGGGAGATGGCGGGAGATAATACTCTCACCCATCCGGGTTTGTTTTAAATACAAGACAGTTATCGTTACTGCTAAGGTAATTTTTTCTTAATCGCGCTAAGGCTTCCGACAGATCGGAAGAGAGAGACATATGACCAGACCGGATAAAGAACAGGACCAGGGCGTTATACAAGCCCGTCCCCATACACCCGAAGATAACGGCGGGAGTCTGTCATGGATTTATTCTGAACGGGGCTGGTTGGCCCTGATTATCACAAGCACCGCAGCAGTTCTGCTCTTCTCTGTGTACTGCCTCTCGCAGGGAATCACGATTATCTTCATGCACCTGTTTTATTTCCCGATCGTGCTCCTGGTCTACCGCTACCGGTACCGCGGTTTTATACCCGCGGTGCTCCTTTCACTGATCTATGTCGCACTGGTGTATTTCTATGATCCGGGACAACCCGGGGTGATCACTGGTGCGTGGTACCGCTTTCTTGTCTTTGTCGGGATTGCAGCAGTTGTTGCATACCTTTCCGAGCAGCTGAAAAACGGCCAGAAAGCCCTTGAAGAGAGTGAACGGAAGCTGAAACTGCATGTGGATTTTAGTTCTGACTGGGAATTCTGGATCGACACCCGGGGTGATTTTGTCTATATAACCCCCTCCTGCACGGTCATCACCGGCTATACCCCGGAAGAGTTCTATGCAGATCCCCTGACGATGATCCGGTTAATCCATCCTGATGACCGCGCTGCCTTCACCCGGCATATCGATACCTACCTGTCACAATCCGGTTCCTCCTCCTTTGAGTTCCGCATTATCCGTAAGGACGGGCAGACCCGCTGGATCGAACATGTCTGTCAGGCAATGTTTGACCTGCAGGGCATCCTGATCGGGCGGCGGGGAACCAACCGGGATATTACGGAACGCCGGGGGCTTGAAGGGCAACTGCGTCTCCAGAACCAGATCTTCGAGACCATTGCGGAAGGAATCAACCTGGTCCGGACAGATGATGGTGTTATCGTATACACTAACTCAAAATTCGATCGTATGTTCGGCTATGAAAAAGGTGAACTTGCCGGCAGACACGTTTCCGTGGTGAATGCACCGGATGAAAAAATGAGTCCAAGAGATACCGCCCGGGAGATCACGAGCGTCCTCAACACTCAGGGAGCGTGGAGAGGAGAACTCAAAAACATCAGGAAAGACGGGACGGTCTTCTGGTGTCTTGTCGTCATATCCTCTTTTAACCATCCCGAATTCGGGAATGTCTGGATATCAGCCCATACAGACATTAATGCCCGCAAGCTTGCGGAAGAAGCGGTCAATGCTGCCGTCACGCTCAGCTCCCGGATCGACACGATGTCGGTTGGCGAATGCATGAGTTATACGCTTGATGAAGCAGAGCGACTGACGACCAGCCGTATCGGCTTTTTCCATTTTGTCAACGAGAGTGAAAAAACGATCCAGCTGATTGCCTGGTCCACGGAGACAAAGAAGCACTGCGTCATCCCAAAGGATCCCGAACAACAGTATCCTGTTGAAAAAGCCGGTGTCTGGGTTGACTGCCTGCGGCAACGCAAAGCGGTCATCCACAACGACTATGCCAGTCTTCCGCATAAAAAAAGCCTTCCGGAAGGTCATGTCCCGTTGACCCGGGAACTGGTCGTACCCATCTTCGATGCGGACCGTATCGTTGCGATCATCGGTGTGGGCAACAAGGAGACCGATTATGATGATCGGGATACCAGTATCATCTCCCTCCTGGCAAAGAACGCATGGACACTAATCCAGCGCAAGCGTGCGGAAGAGGAACTTAAAGAAAGTGAGCGGAAGTTCCGGGAGATCTTCAATAATATCAATGATGGCATTGAACTTCACGAGATGATGGATAACGGCCTCCCCGGGAAGTACCGGGAAGTCAACGAGGTTACCTGCCGGATGCTGGGATATTCCCGGGAGGAACTCCTGCAGCACAGCCCGCTCGATTTTACCACGGAATACCACAACCGCCCGATTGAGGATATCGGTAAGGAGATTATCACCCGGGGGCATTCACGGTTTGAGACCGGACACCGGAACAGGGACGGGACGGTTATCCCGGTAGAGATCAATGCCCATGTCATCAGGCACGATAGTAAAACGCTGGTGCTCTCGGTGGTCCGGGATATCACGGAGCGGAAGAAGGCCGAAGATGCAATACTGAAAAGCGGACGGGAGTGGCAGACAACGTTCAATGCCATTACCGATGCGGTCTTCCTGCTCGACGACAAAGGACGGATTATCCGGCACAACCGTGCCTTTGAAACATGCACCGGAAAACCTGCGGATGAGATTGATGGCAGGTATTGTTTCGAGATCATGCATGATACTACCTACCCGCTCGAAGGCTGCCCGATGGAAAAAGCAAAAAAGAGCCGGCAGCGCGAGAGCCTTGAACTGAAGATCGGTAACCGGTGGTTTGTTGCTGCGGTTGACCCGGTTTTCTCCGGCAATGGGGAAATTTCCGGCGGGGTTCACCTTCTCATTGACATCACGGAAAGGAAACTGACAGAAGACGCCCTGCGCCAGAGCGAAGAACGATTCCGTACCCTGAGCGAGACATCCCTGACGGGGATCTATATTTTTCTCGATGGGGTCATACGGTATGTCAACCCCATGTTTGCGAGAATGTACGGGTATACGCCGGAGGAAATGGTTGGTATGGACCCCATGATCTTTGTCTATCCCGAAGACCGTGCCCTTGTCCGCGAAAAGATGCAGGGCCGTCTTGACCACCGGGAAGAGATCAGCGTGTATGAATGCAGGATAGTGAAAAGGGACGGCCGGACCATCCACGTCAGTATCATGGGAGCAGTGATCCCATTCCAGGGCCGGCCTGCGATCGCCGGCAACATGCTCGACATCACGGAACGGAAACGGGCGGAACAAGCATTACGGGAGAGCGAGGAACGGTACCGCATCCTGTTTGACGCGTCCCCGATCTCGCTCTGGGAAGAAGATTTCTCTGACATCAGGTACTGGCTGGATGAGAGAAAAGAAGAAGGGGTTAATGATTTCCGGTCATATTTTGAGACCCACCCGGAAGACGTCCTGTCCAGTATCAGGATGGTGAAGGTAACCCGGATCAACCACGCCTCCATGGCCCTTTTCGGTGCGCATTCCCTGCAGGAACTATCCGGGAGCATTTCTTCAGTTTTTACCCCGGAATCATACGATACATTCCGGGAAGAACTCATAGCAGTGAGCATGGGGAAGACCGGGTTTGAGTGCGAGGTTCCCGTCCAGACCGTGTCGGGCGAAAGGAAGGTCACGGTACTGAAAATGATTGTTGTCCCCGGGTTTGAGCAGACGCTTGGAAAAGTGGTCATTTCATTTCTCGATATCACAGAACGCAAAAAGATGGAAGATGCACTCAAAGAGGCCAACAGGAAGATCACCATGCTCTCGTCCATCACGCGCCATGATATCAAAAACCAGCTCCTGGCTTTGCGCGGTTTCCTTGGACTCTCCCAGATGAATACCCGTGATCCGGAACTCCTCGGTTTTATGGAAAAAGAAGAGCGAGCTGCAGAAGCAATCAGCAACCAGATCGAGTTCACGAAATTTTATGAGGATATCGGGGTAAAAGCCCCGGAATGGCAGGATATTTCCCACCTGGTCCTGTCGGCACGATCCCAGCTGCATCAGATCGAAAAAATTGAGGTCATTATCGATCTCCCCCCGGTAAAAGTATTTGCCGACAGCCTTATCGGGAAGGTATTCTACAATCTCATGGAGAACACGCTCCGTCACGGGGAACACGTCAGCCGGATCCGGTTCTCGTTTTATGAAACGGTCTCCGGGGCGGAGATTGTGTACGAGGATAACGGGGTCGGGATATCAGCAGAAGACAAGCAGCATCTCTTCCAGAAAGGGTTTGGGAAAAATACCGGTCTTGGCCTCTTCCTTTCACAGGAGATTTTGGCAATTACCCGCCTGTCGATCCGGGAAGAGGGTGAGCCCGGGAAGGGAGTGCGATTTGTAATTGCGGTACCAAAAGGCGGGTACCGGCTCGCCGCGAATTCTTAAGACGCTGCTCGGGTTCTTTTTTTGGGTATTTGTTCCCCCTCCAGCGCGGTCAATTCCCGGATCCAGCTCGCGTTGTCGATGCTCAGCCGGCTCAACGGTGTGTTCGCAAATCCACCCTGCCACCTTTCCAGGGGGAACCGTGAAGGACCCGGGGGAGCGGACTCCTGCCGTACAGGGAATCTATCCGGGCCGCTCGTACCATGTCCGCCCGTTGCGATCCTTTATTTCTGCAAGGGTGCGGTCTTTCACGCACTGCCGGAGGTAGCTCCTGAACAATTCAAACGGGAGATCCCCGTGCCGGCAGGTCATGGTGGCGATACAGAATTTCCCTTCATGCCGTGCGAGAAGTTCGTCCAGTTTCTTCTCCAGCCGGATCTCAAGGGGATCCGTCTTTTTCCGGGCCCTCGGGGATGGGACCAGGTCCGGACACCGGCAGGTACTGTACTCCTCCTCCCCGGATTTCCAGATATGTTTGCATCGCTTGCAGCGCAGGGTGTTGAGGAGCGGGTATACCATCTCGCTCGCGCAGATCGGGCAGGTAGGCATGGCTTATCATCCCGGCACAGGTTGGATCCTGTACCTCACTCCGCTACCCTGATGGTACTCGCCCCGTCCGTGACCGGCTCGATCACGAGCGTGTTCGCAAACTCGCCCTGCATCTCTGCGATATGGGAGATTAAGATAATCTGCGGGAAGCGGGACTCCTGCGTACGGAGGGCGGTGAGGAGGTTG
>JBAZHD010000110.1:0-10909 GCA_041652515.1 Methanoregula sp. | reverse complement strand
GAGTCAAAGTATGACTGGAGATCATCGGTATGATCGCGAAGAAGATGTGCCTCAAGGGCTTTGACTGGAAGTCTGCCGAGGATGTCTGGAACGATCTGCGGGCCTGCACCCCGTCCATGAATGGGTGCACCTACGAGAAGCTGGGTAAGCCCGAATCGATCCACTGGCCCTGCCCAACCGTCGAGCACGCGGGGACCCCGATCCTCCACGTGGGGAAGTTCTCCGCTGCAGATGGCAAGGGCACCATGTTCGGCCTTGAGTACAAACAGCCGGCGGAAGTTGCGGATGCGGAATACCCGTACACGCTCATGACCGGTCGTGTGATCTTCCACTACCACACAAGGACCCAGACCGACCGTGCCGCACAGCTGCACTATGAAGTGCCCGAGTCCTATATCCAGATCAACACCATCGATGCAAAGAAACTGGGTATCAAGGAAGGCGAGAAGATCAAGGTGACGAGCCGCCGTGGCGAGACCATTACAAATGCACGGATAACGGATGACGTTGCCCCGAAGGTGCTGTACATGGCAATGCACTTCGCCGGCGGAGCGAATAACCTCACTAACACCGCGCTCGACCCGCTCTCCAAGATGCCGGAGCTCAAGCACTGTGCTGTTAAAGTCGAAAAGATTGCGGGGGCGAAATAAATGGCAAAGAAAGGCGATATGCTCTATGCATGGACCAATGATGCCGCCCTTGCAAAGAAGGCGGAATGCGGCGGTGCGGTAACCGAGCTTCTCAAGTATGCGCTCGAGAGCAAGACCGTTGATGCCGTTCTCGCTGTAACCCGCGGCTTCGACCTGTACGATGCGGTCCCGGTTCTCGTTACCAACCCCAAGGACCTTGACAAGTGTGCCGGTTCGCTCCACTGTGGAACGATCCTCCTCTCCAAGCTGGTGACTGAGTATGTGCCGAAGATGGCCGGCAAAAAGCTGGGACTGGTTGTCAAGGGCTGCGATATGATGGGCCTCCTTGAGCTCGCAGAGCGCAAGCTGGTCAACCTTGACAACATTGTCATGATCGGTGTCAACTGCGGAGGATCGGTCAGCCCGGTTGCCGCACGGAGAATGATCAAGGATAAGTTTGGCGTTGACCCCAACACGGTCACCAAGGAAGAGATCGACAAGGGCCAGTTCATCATCGAGTACGAGGGAGGCCACAAGGGCATCTCCATGGATGAACTCGAAGAGGCCGGCTACGGCCGCAGGTCGAACTGCCGCCGCTGCAAGCTGAAAGTCCCCCGCCAGGCAGATCTTGCCTGCGGGAACTGGGGTGTCATTGGCGATAAGGCCGGCAAAGCGACCTTCGTCGAAGTATGCTCTGATAAGGGTGCAAAACTTCTCGATGGCGCAGTCAAGGCCAAGAAACTCGCCACGGAACCGGCAAACCCCAAGGGTGTCGAGATCCGTGCCAAGGTCGAGAATGCAATGTACAAGCTTGGCGACAAGTGGCGAAAGCACGACTTTGAAGCACTCGCACCGGTTCTCTGGGAGACCATTGCAAAGGAGACCGGGCGTTGCATGAAGTGTATGGCGTGCATCGAGCATTGTCCGGTCTGTGTCACCCGTGCTGACAAATACCAGCAGCCCGACCTGATGGTCCGCCATGGATTTATCCCGGCCGACCCGATGTTCCACCTGCGCCGGTTTGCCCACATCGCCGACTCCTGCATCAACTGCGGGCAGTGCGAAGAGTGCTGTCCCTCGGAGATCCCGCTGGCGCTCTTCAGCCATGCGATCCGGACCGAGGCAGACAAGTTCTTCGAGCCCAAGCTCGGGAAGTCAGAATATATCAATTAATTTTTTGCACGATACATACCGGACTACTCCCGAAAAAAAAACACTCCAACATGAGAGAATTGGTCCGGACAATCGTGGCATACGATAAAAAAAATACAAGGGAGCGTACCAAGGCATGGTCCCGGGATATCCCTGCCGTAATGGCGGACCTGGAGCCCGGGACAATCGCCGCGCTTACCCAGATCCAGGAAAAACCGTGTGGGGGTGGGGCAGGATAATCCTCACTCTGGAATACTATTCCGTACCAAAGAAAACCCCGGGACACAACTCGCCTCTTGTCCCCAAAAAAAACACCTGCCCCCCCTCGTTATTCCCGGCACCGGAAGAACGGTGTTACCTTACCGGGTTTTGAATATCTGAAAAGTCCTTATGATGTCTGGTGACGCGATGTAACCGCGTCTTTCTGCAGGTGCGGGATTCTCGCGGCGGCTCTGATACCGGCAATGCCCGTGCAACACGGATCCGGTTTTATCTGGTGCTCACTTTTTCTTGAGTGTTGCTTCAGCTTTATGCGCCGCGATCTTTGCATCGGCAACGGCTTTATGGACCCCGATCTTTACCTCGTCTGATACTTTCTGCACATCAGCCTCGGTATCTACAAGCGTGTTATGGGCGGCGACCGACACATCATCCAGTGCCGCATGTGCAGCCACGCGGGCATTGTCAATCGCTTTTTTCGCCTTTACCTTAAAGGTGTCTGCCATTTTTGTTCCAACTCCTTTTCCCGGTATGGTTTTAATCATAGAATAATGGTATTAAATGTTTTTTCATCAGGATACTGGTACGATTATTGCAGACATCTGCCATGGTGATGAGATTTAACCAGATACCCCCGATCTTACGGTATTGTTTCATCCGCCCCGTAGTGTACCTGCCGGGTTGGAGAGGATCTGTTCCGGCCTATCATTCTTTACCTTCAGCCAGCTAATAGTAATATAATCATACGCGATTTTGGAACCAGTGCCACCCCGGACCCCCGGGGAAGGATTTCACCTCCTGCTATTTTCCAATATTTCCCGTATGGCGGACCGGAGTTCCTGATGTGACCGCGTCCGTTTGCAAGAGAGAATACCAAGGTCATTAAATCAATGAAAAACCATTCCGTAAAACCTGAAGTGGCAGGCACGAGATCCGGGTATGTGATCCGGTTCACCTGCCCGCTGTGCAATGCCGAAAACAGTATCGTCAACAAAACTCCCCGGGACCATTACAAGGTAAGCCGGGATGCAGCCTGTCATACCTGTAGAAAACGCTGTGTGGTATTAACCCCTGCGATGACACAGAACCCCGGATTCACTCCGTTGCTGGTGAAAATACCGATGACAAAATAATCCCCGGATAGTTCCGACCAAAAAGGTCCTTCTTTACTTCAGCGGGGGATATCCATGGACCCGGAAAAATCTTTTTTCCTGTTCAGTCACAGGACCTGGATCCAACGGTCCGTTATAAAACCCGGTTCAGGCAGCATGAAAAACCTGACATCTTCATCGTGTGCAAAGCGATCTCACGTGAAGGGCCAGAAGATCCAGGCAATGCCAAAACAGAGTGCCGCAGCACATATCCGGAACCACCCCGTTCTCCACACCGGATGGGTTTCATGAAGATCATAGAGGATCTCCAGTTCATCCTCATCTCTTCCCATGAACCATTCCCATACCGCATAGGTCATGGCTCAATACCGTATTCTGCCAGTAATCCTGCCAGAAAATACCGGGTGAGAATTCTCTTTTTTGGGTTGTTTACCGGGCCGGTGACAGGGGTCATCAGAGCAGCCCCCGGGCTTGGTCAATAAGTTCAATCGTGTAGTGATGGGGATAATCGCATTTCGGGAAAGGAGACGTTCCCAGGATATAGAATCCGAAACGCGATTCCCTGATCCGGTTGGTATACAGGAAATTCAGCATTGCGCTGATCGACCGGGAGGATTTCCGGGACAGGTGATGATACAGGGCGATCTCCCGCGAAGTGACAACAGCCCGTATGGTTTTTTTTGCGAGCAGATAAGCACAGATAAGGTGGGCACACTGATAACGCCGTGTTGAGTCTGTCCGGATCTGTCTCATTTAATCTCCTTTTGCCGATTTCTCATGCCCCTTTGGTTCTTCTAGTGATATAGTTGCGTATTGCGGTCAAAATTTAAAAAAACATTTAAATCAGCCCCTGATCCCGTTCTGCCCGTGAATTGACGCCGAATATCAGATTCAGATCCACAGTGTCACCGAGCTATGATATTCTCCCTTTGATCCAACGGCAGGTTCAAATATTGTCATCTTTCAATAACATCACGTGGAAAAGATCTACAACTGTGTAAAAACCGATACCGGTGTATCACTTGAGTGGATGGAGGGAAAACGAAAAAACTCCGAACACTTCACGTTTTCGGATCTGGAAACCATGAGAATACCTGTCCAGGAACTTATCGAGGTTCCCACGCTCTTCAGGATCGATCTGCAGGAGCACAAAATATACCGGAGCCAGATCGGCCGCTGATAATACCGGATGCTGGCAGGATTTGTGTCCGGACAGGTATCCCGGGATATCCATCCGTGAAGAGTGAATCAAAAAAGGATTGCAGGTTTTTGTTTTCCTGGTGATTATAGCCGGGCTTTTTTCAGGTGGATATCAAGCACACCGTTTCTCATGCTCATGCCCGCCCCGGCGGGTATTACCCGGGAGGGAAGCGGGATCAGATGGTGCATGGAGAAGGATTGCCGTTCACGCTGGCAGTCCCCGTGTCCACCCTCCCCATCTCCCTCCTCCCGGTTATGAGTAATTGCCAGGGTATTTTCATTGATCAGATCAATGGAAATTTTTGAAGTCCCGGTTCCCGGGATCGTATCAAGGGTCACCGTCACTTCATCGTTATGCTCTGCGACTTCTGCGTTCAGGTTGTGCACAGACTGGCATACAATGTCGGGGGCTTCCCCCTCAGGCAACAGCGGATTATCAGCTGGTTCAAGAGCAAGCTGGTACAGGTAGTCCATGGATGCTCTGAGTTCATCGAGTTCATCGTAGATTGATCTGTGAAATCGTCGTACCATTTTCTCTACCTCCTGCTTTTTGTTGCCCAGGTGTTATCCTACCTGGTTACATGGACGGGTGTTGTCTCTGCCAATATACGTTGTGGTAAAGACACATTTTTACCGTGCAAGGCAGAACGTGCAGGATTTTTTAAGAAAAGCGGAGTGGATATCCAGAAAACCGTGATAACGATGAAAAACGGGATTGGCATGGTTCCTGATGTCGAAGCCTGATGGCTTATCCACCTTCATCATCCCTTCGGGAAATCGAAGAGATCCGTCTGCCTCCCGCTTCAGTCTGAAGGTGTCAGTAAGTCGAAGAATCCTGTGGATTCTTCTCCCGCCTTGTTCTGATGAACTCGACGAAAAAAAATTAAATGTACTGGTTTCTCCTCAGCCAGTCTGTCTGCGGCTTGAGGTACCGGTAAATAATATCGCACTTCTCGTCCTGGAAGCTCCACGGCGTGACGATAACGGTATCGCCTTCCCGGATCCAGGCGCGTTTCTTGATCTTTCCCTTGATACGGCCCATGCGGACGACCCCGTCAATGCACTGGACACGGATATGGTTTGCCCCTAACATTGTCAGGGCAAGGGCGAACTGTTCATTGTTCCATTTCTTTGGCAGACGAACACGTGCTACGGGGGAACCGTCAGCATTTACCGCATTCGGATCTGCTGCTCCGTCATTATTTTTCTTGTGAAAACCCATTCAACCAACTACGTATATATAAATATATACAGTGGCTGACACGAAGAAGGTATGCATGGTGCCCGCCGGGAATTTCCGGGCATACCGGGTACCGGCCTGTCGGATGAACGCTGAAGACCCGTCCCGGTGACCGGTCATCATCGGCACCATCGATAGACATATAGTGCCACGAAGCAATGGTAGCCCAACACGGCATGGCGATGATCTCAAACGCATCAGCCCGGTGGGGCTGACGATGTTTTTGTCCGGCGGGTTTGGTACCCGGCGGGGAACCTCTGGCAATTGTTCCCCGCATAAAACCTGCCCGTGAATCAGGTATAACCATCCCCCTGTATCCCTTCTGCGGAAGAATCAGGGCGTAAGAACGGCTTTGCCGGAAAGAACAATGAAAACAAATCAGGAAATGAAATGTCACAACAACTTGGCGGACAGCAGATTATAATTCTCAGGCAGGGAACGACGCGGAACCGGGGGCAGGAAGCCCAGAACAGCAATATTGCCGCTGCAAAAGCGGTGGCAAACGCGGTCCGGTCCACGCTCGGGCCAAAAGGCATGGACAAGATGCTTATTGACGGCATGGGGGAAATTACCATCACCAACGATGGTGCCACCATTCTAAAAGAGATGGATATCGAACACCCTGCCGCCAAGATGATGGTCGAGATCGCAAAGACCCAGGACGATGAAGTTGGCGACGGAACGACTTCGGCGGTCATCATTGCCGGGGAACTTTTAAAGAACGCTGAAAACCTGCTTACCCAGCAGGTCCACCCCACGGTTATTGCCGAAGGATACCAGCAGGCGGCAACAAAATCCCTGGAAATCCTTTCCACGATCGCCATCAGCGTGAAACCAACCGACACAGCAATGCTCACTCACGTTGCAGAAACAGCGATCTGTGGCAAGGGTGCCGATGCATACAAGGGCCTTCTCTGCGATATCATCGTGCGTGCGGTGACTATGGTTGCGGACCCGGACGGGGCCGTGGATATCAAACACATAAATATCCAGAAGAAAGTCGGCGGAAAAGTGGAGGATACGGAGCTCATCGAAGGCATGGTCATCGACAAGGAACGGGCCAACCCGGGAATGCCGAAGATTGTGAAGAACGCTAAAATCCTCATCCTGAACGCGGCGCTCGAGTACAAAAAGACGGAAGTCAATGCGAAGATCAATATCTCACGGCCCGACCAGGTGCAGGCATTCCTTGACGAGGACGAACAGATGGTTCACACCATGGCCGACAAGATCGTAAAGAGCGGTGCAACCGTCGTCTTCTGCCTGAAGGGCATTGATGACGTTGCCCAGCACTACCTCACCAAAGCTGGTGTTTTAGCGGTCCGCCGACTCAAAAAGAGCGACAGCGAGAACCTTGCACGGGCCACCGGTGCAACGGTTGTCAACAGCATCGATGCCATTACCAAAGGCGATCTCGGTACTGCCGGCCTTGTGGAGGAGAAGAAGCTCTCCGGCCACGATATGATCTACGTCTCGGGATGCAAAAACCCCAAGGCAGTCTCGATCATCATACGGGGCAGTTCAGAGCATGTGATTGATGACCTCGAACGCGGCATGCACGATGCATTGATGGTTGTCGGGGAAGTCGTAAAGAACAAAAAGATTGTTGCGGGCGGCGGGGCGCCCGAGACCGAACTCTCGCTCCAGTTGCGGCGCTATGCCCAAACTGTTGGGGGCCGTATCCAGCTTGCCATCGAAGCCTTTGCTGCAGCGCTCGAGATCATCCCGCGTACCATTGCAGAAAATGCCGGGCTCGACCCCATCGACATGATTGTTTCGATCCGGGCGGCTCATGAAGCCGGCAACAGGACCTTCGGGCTTGATATATACAAGGGTAAACCGGTCGACATGCTTAAGGAAGGTGTTGTCGAGCCCCTGCGGGTTAAAACGCAGGCTATCACGAGTGCTGCCGAGGCCGCGGTCATGATCCTGCGCATCGACGATGTCATCGCATCGTCACGTGCACAGGGGTCTGCCGGTGGTATGCCGCCGGGCGGAATGCCCCCGGGAATGGGGTGACCCTCAGGTATGCAAACCATTGATGCAGATCAAAAAACCGGAGGAAATCTTCTATGACGGTACAGGTTCAGTTCATGCAATCCGGGTCGTTCCATGCCGGGGAGTATAAATTTCTCGATCTCGAAAAAATATCCCGGTTCCAGATCACCCACCAGCGCAATTCCTGTGAACTCTTCGTCACTACGCCGGAAAATCCCCGGCCGGAAACACCGTATATACTCGCACGAAGAGACCGCGAGTACGAGCTGCAGGATATCATTAATGATCTACGGCAGCTGAAATCGGAACAGACTCAAGCAGTGTACAAGATCACGGATACAGAAGCCGGCCTGGTAACAAACTAGCGCCCGCATCCGGGATCCTTTTTTTTGTTTTTGCAATCCTTTTTATCGGGAACAAATCCTGCATATCTCCTCTGATTTCTGCTCTCATCCAATTCTTTATCAGCAGGCAGCAGGAGTATTGCTTATGTCACCACGGCACGAACCCGGAAAACACCCCGGTAATCTGCAGTCTCACCTCGGATCGCAGTCCGGCCAGGACAAGGAACGTCATGATGAGGAGAAACACCACCACCCTATGGATCATCCATATCCTCATGCGGCCCACCATCCTCAGGTAAAACCTGAACTGGCTCCCCGTCATGATGCGCATTCTCATCCTCATGGCGATGATCTGCCAGCCCATACAAACCCGCCCTCGACCATACGGCCTTCCAGGAAGATGACAAAGACCGGAAAAACCTGATCGCATCTTCTCTGATAAGGGTGCGGGGTTATCATAACCGGTGACGGAAAAAGTTCCCTTTTTTGTATTTCAGATGAGCATGAACGGAAGAATACCGCCACGGCGGGAAAAAAGGAATACTGTATGTTAAAACCCGATGATATTGAAACAATCCTGACGACGCACAACCTTTCGGTGTATCTGAAGGACATGGTCCAGAAGGAAGACCGCGATCTGAAAATTGATATCGATTATGAATCCGGTGAGTTGTTCATAAATTGCCCGGGTTTTTCCCACGGTCTTTCCGTGACCACCGATCCTTTTGGTGTCTGGGTCATCAACGAAGTGATCTCGAAGGAAAATAACGGGAATTTCACCCAGACCGGAAATCGTTATAAAACTGAAAAAACCATAACGGTGCTTCGGGCAGTTGCCAGCTGGATTACCGATCTCGAAGAGAGTTCCAAAAACAACTGAAAATATCGTTTCTTTTTTTTTGTGATCGGACAAAACGTGTGGATATGTGTGTTTGGGTTTTCACTGGAGGAGAACCGTAATCTCCTCTAGTGCCACGAAATATCTGATCAATATGCAGCAGGGAAACTCTGCTGCTGCTGGCTTAAGCTGACGATCTCTCCGGTATTGTCGAGGAGGCCGGCAAGATATTTTTTTGCCCATTCTTCATTCTTATATTCCTCAAACGGGCGGTATGATCCCTGTACCTGTGCATTCTCTTTCTCAAACCGCAGCAGGCCAATGGGCGAACCCCCGTTCTGCACGAGCTGGTTCAGTTCTGCAAGCGGTTGCTTACGGGAACTGAAAACGAATTTTGTTTCAGTTTCAAACCCGACCGCAATTGCGACCAGCCAGGTTGTTTTTGCTTCCTCGAGCATTTCATTGACCAGATCAGAAGTCTTTCTCATTTTCCCTTCCTGCCAGAGATTACCTTTCATTGCATAAATGATTCGTTATCTGTTGTTGATTTTTTGCTCTTGAGAAACCAACCATGGATTGATTTTACTGGAAAACCGGGATCCGATCCTGCGATCAAAATCGGATCGCGATTTTTCCGGATTGGTTTTTCTTCGCGATCGTGATCGCGATTGAAGTTTCAAAAACGCTGATCGATTTTAAAATGTAAATCGCTGATCGATTATGAGATCAAAATCGCTGATCGATTTTCGTACGAAAATCGGGATCCGATTTTGCGTTCCGTCTGTACTTTTGGTCCTGAAACTGTTTTTCAATCGCTGATCGATTTGGAAATGAAAATCGCTGATCGATTTTGATCTGAAAAACGCTGATCGATTTCCGGATCGAAATCGATCACCGATTTTTCCGGAACGGTTTTCGATCGTGATCATGAACGCGATTGCAGGTTCAAAATCGGGATCCGATTGCGAAAAGGGGGCGATCATCTCGTACCCTGTTTTCTACAACGCAGTTTTTTTTAACCCGTTCCGGCAACCGGGATGTGTGCAGGTAAATCCGATACCTACTTTTATGTAGATACCGGATGAACAAGGTGGGGAAAATGTATGGACATTCCTGAACCTGAAGACGAGCCGTGTGAGCAATGCGGGCTCTGCTGCCGGATCTTCGGACCCGGGATCACGCCAACCGCCGCGAACGTGTACCTCTGGATGGAGCAGGATCGCGCCGATATCCTGCGCTGGTTTGTCGCATTCATGGAGGACGGTACTTCCGTACCCTGCACAACCCTCCCCTCCGAGGATCTCGGGAATGCCGTTTCATTCGGCATACGCAACCCTGAAACCGGTGAATATGTCACGGTCTGCCCGTTCCTGCGCCGTGTAACAAAAGAGCGGTATCTCTGCGGGATCCATACCATGAAACCTGATATGTGCTGTACCTACCAGCCATGGGTCTGGGGGGAGACCTACTTCAACCGGTGCCCTGCCCTTAAGAACGCTGGCCGGAAGTGCCGCTGGCCGCTCTGACCTGCAGGCAGAATTCTGCTGTCTGTTGTGTTTATTTTTTGTCATTCATCACGCGAATATGCAGGTATTCCCCT
The DNA here is from genome assembly GCA_041652515.1 of Methanoregula sp. GTDB lineage: Archaea > Halobacteriota > Methanomicrobia > Methanomicrobiales > Methanospirillaceae > Methanoregula. The sequence goes on along the minus strand of JBAZHD010000110.1, from coordinate 577 downwards.
TCTCTTATGTTCCTGTTTCCCGTTGTAATGACACAGCACATGATCAATGCAGAGTGCCCGATGCTGATGAACAATTCGTCATTTCTTCTGTCGGTCCTGGATCAGGACTCGTTAAAAAAAGGCTCTTCTCCAATTTTTGGAAATTAAAATACCCAACTATTCTTTTTTCAATTGTCGACGACAAACGGTTCTTTGTAGAAACAGGCGCGTAAGATAAATAATTAAGTCAGGTTACCCGAAATCACTAAAACCGCCTTGCCCAGGTGCGACCCGACGAGGCGTCGCACCGACCCCCATCAGGGGGTAGGAATCCTCATAATGCAGGGGTTAGGGGGCGGCAGCCCCCATTACTATGTTTACAAAGATTATGGTTTACCAACAAACATGATAACGATCCGGACAATTGATATTCCTGAAACTATTTTTGAGTCAGAAAAAACGTTTATTTTTACTCCATTTGGATTTCATCGCAACCGAATTTTCTCAAATGAAAACTAATCGTTTCTTTTGGATAATTTCAGATGATCCGAATTTGGGAGAGGAACCTTAAAAAAAGATTACCGGATACTCGACACAT
>JBAZHD010000109.1:0-10946 GCA_041652515.1 Methanoregula sp. | reverse complement strand
GGGCGCCTGCGACATGGGTGCGTACCCGAACGTCTACTCCGGCTACCAGGCAGTTGCCGTCCCCGACAACCGTGCCAAGATGGAGAAGTCATGGTTCATGAAGGAAGGATCCCTGCCCGACTGGTACGGTTCGACCCTGACCGAGCAGATCAACGACTGCGGTGAGGTTGTCAAGGCAATGTACGTCCTCGGCCTGAACCCGGTTGTTTCCTATCCCGACTCAAACCATGTCAGGAAGATGTTTGACAAGCTCGACTTCCTTGTTATCCAGGATATCTACTGGAACGAGAGCTGCGAATATGCAGATGTTGTCCTGCCCGGTACCTGCTTTGCCGAGAAGGACGGCACGTTCACCAGCGGCGAGCGCCGTGTCAACCGTGTGCGGAAGGCCGTCGATGGCCCCGGCGAGTCGAAGTACGACTGGGAGATTATCGGCATGCTCGCAAAGAAGATGGGCCTCAAAGGCTTTGACTGGAAGACTGCCAAGGATGTCTGGGATGACATGCGTGCAGTCACCCCGGCCCAGTTCGGTGTAACCTACGAAAAGATGGAGAAACCCGAATCCGTCCACTGGCCCTGTCCGACGGTCGAGCACCCGGGAACCCCCATCCTCCACATCGGGAAGTTCGCCGCAGCGGATGGAAAAGGCACCATGTTCGGTCTTGAGTACCACCCGCCCGCGGAAGTTGCGGATGCAGAGTACCCGTACACGCTCATGACCGGGCGTTGCATCTTCCACTACCACACCAGGACCCAGACCGACCGGAGCCCGACCCTGCACAACGATGTGCCTGAAAACTACATGCAGATGAACACGCTGGATGCAAAGGAACTCGGCATCAGGCCGTACGAGAAGGTCAAGGTAACGAGCCGTCGTGGCGAATCCATCGCTGTTGCACGTGTAACCGATGATGTGGGCCCGAAAGTGCTGTACATGCCCATGCACTTTGTCAATGGTGCAAACAACCTCACCAACACCGCGCTCGACCCGCTCTCCAAGATGCCGGAGCTCAAGCACTGTGCTGTCAAGGTTGAGAAGATCCCGGAGGCCTGAACATGACCAAGAAAGGCGATATGCTCTACGCATGGACTAACGACGCGGAGATCCAGAAGAAGGCCGAACTCGGTGGCGCAGTCACCTCCCTGTGGAAGTATGCCCTCGAGTCCAAGATGGTTGACGCGGTGCTCGCGATCACCAAGGGTGTGGACCTCTACGATGCTGTGCCGGTCATCATCACCGATCCCAAGGACCTGGCCAGGACCGCCGGTTCGCTCCACTGCGGTACGCTGCTCATCCCCAAGCTCATCAAGAAATACCTTGACGGGGCAAAGGACAAGAAGATCGGTGTCACGGTCAAGGGCTGCGACGCGATGGCGTTCTACGAACTTGCCAAGCGCAAACAGATCAACCTTGACAACATCGTCATGATCGGTGTCAACTGCGGAGGCTCTGTCAGCCCGGTGGTTGCCCGGAAGATGATTGCCGACAAGTACGGTGTTGATCCTGAGAAGGTGCACAAGGAAGAGATCGACAAGGGCCAGTTCATCATCGAGTACGAAGGAGGCCACAAGGGAATCTCTGTCGACGAACTCGAAGAGGCCGGCTACGGCCGCAGGTCGAACTGCCGCCGCTGCAAGATGAAGATCCCCCGCCAGGCTGACCTTGCCTGCGGGAACTGGGGTGTTATCGGACCCCGCGCCGGAAAAGCAACCTTTGTCGAGGTCTGCTCCGAGAAGGGTGCAGCACTCGTTGACGGTGCAGTCAAGAAAGGAATCATGGCAACCGAGCCGGCCAACCCCAAGGGTCTTGAGATCCGCGGAAAGGTTGAGGGTGCGATGTTCAAGCTTGGCGACAAGTGGCGCAAGCACGATTTCGAGGCACTCGGCGAGGGTAAGGACCGGTTAAAGAAGATCATGAGCGAGACCTCCCGGTGCATCAAGTGTTACCAGTGCATTGACCAGTGCCCAATCTGCTATTGTGTGGACTGCACGACCAAGAACCCGACGTATGTTGCACCCGGCGAACTCCCGGTCCCCTTCATGTTCCACCTGATCCGGTACGCCCACATTGCAGATTCCTGCGTGAACTGCGGCCAGTGCGAGGAAGTTTGCCCTGCAGAAATACCAAACGCGATGTTCATGCACGCCCAGCAGGTCCAGCTTGAGAAGATGTTCGGCCACACCCCGGGTGCCAACATGGAACTCCCGCTCATGGCGTATGTCGAGGAGAAGGAGGAGCGCGGTCGGCTCCACAACACCGGCAGCGACATGATCTACGAGAACGTGTTCAACCCGTTCTCCAAGAATGGACATTAATCATTTTTTCTTTTTTCACCGGGCAATCCGTATTATTCCGGGCGGTTGTTATCCATCCGGGTAAAAAAAAAGAGAAGAATTCAGATCCTGTCTCATCATACCGGTGAGCAGCCGGAGGATCTCCTGTGCCGTTGCCGGGTCCACGACCTGCGCCAGCACGAGGCCGGCGGTGGCGATGAAGAACGTCCAGAAGACCTTCTTCACCTGCTCGTTCTTCCCGAATGCGTCCAGCACGTCGTCCGTGTCCGATTTCATGGCGTACCGGATCAACCGGGGCAGGAAGACAAATAGCGGCAGGAACATAACTGCCGCACCGATGACCGCGAGCGGGAGTGCTGTGATTGTGGCGAACCAGAACCCGGCGGGAACCGCGATGGACCCCGCAAGAAGGCTCGCCATGGTCACTTCCCCGGCGCTGAACCAGGTCCGTTTCTCTGCCCCGTCGATGATCTCCTCATCGACATCTAACGCAAACCTCTACCGGATATCAATTCTCATTCAAGTAACATTCCCCATAGCGAATCAAATCCATGAAAAAAATCCGGAGGGAGGGGGGTCCCAGCCCAACCCCCCTCCCCCCCAACAGCAACCCCAACCACCATCCTCACCATCATTCCCTGACGTAAAACCGCGCTCAGTGAAGGCCCTGACCAACCCCATTCACCAGCAATTTCCGGCCCGCTGAGGGGGGTTGCCGGTCTACCCCCCCTGGCCCCGGGTGGGGGGTCCCCTCGATTCAAAATTCAGGAGGTGGGGGGGTTCACGGGCAACCCCCTCCCCCCAATTATGAGTAATGCACACTTCCCGGGCATACGTACCTAAAATGCTCAGACGGAGTAAAGGGGTTAATAAGGCTCCCAAAAGTGAGTAAGCCCCATAATTCCCGGGCCATGGGAGGGGGGTTCACCGGCAACCCCCCCACCCCCATGCCAGGGGGGTTGGCACGGCCCGGAACGCAAAAGGGGGGGTACCACCCATCCTCACCAACCACTCCACACCCGCCCGATGACCACTTCACAACTCTCTTTCGGGGTGATGTTTGAGGTCATCAAGGAGATCCTTGGTCTGGCAGGAGAAGTACAGCCAACCTGGACCTTAAGGAAAACCTCCATGGAACGGTTAATTTCCTGCCCTCTCCCGGAACAACGGTTGTAATCCGCATACAGGAACCATAAAAACATGCGGCTGATGATTTTCTCCCAGTTTGAGAAGGTTAATTCTGATATGCTGTCAGATTTTTGTTAGAACCATCTGAATATTTAAGCCATTCCGTAATAATAACGGGTTGGGCAAAATTTCCGTCATGGGTCAGATCCTGCCAAATTCAGGATATCTCCGGCAGAGGATGAGTGTTTTTTTCAATAATAACCTTTTTTTACCCTGCAATTACAGTTGCCGGAGAATTCTTTTCAGCACAACCGGTCCCAGCACAGCCTCAGCCTCGTTCCGGTATTTCCGTTCAAGAAGACCGGCAATGAGCCGGTTTCCGAGCGGGGTCGCCCACATGCCCCCGCGTTGTTCTGCACCAATCAGCTGCTGTTGTTCCATTTCTGAAAGGATGGCTGTCATTTTTGACACCGGCATCGAGCAGGACACGGCCAGTATTCGTTTCGGGGGAAGATGAATCCGTATCCGGTCCGGGGAAAAATCCACTTCCAGAAATTTTTCCTGACATAACAGTATCCGGATCGCAGCATCGAAGACCTGTTCTGCGGTGAGAAGATCGATCATCGTTATGCATGATATCAGAGCATCGAGTATAAATCAGTTGGTATATCAGATGATAAAATTTATATTGATTCAAACGATCTTTAATTCCATGCTTAAAATCACCAAGGAAGATTTCCACTCTCTGGAATTAAAGATCCAAACTGAAATAAAAGAGATTTTCTCACAGTTCCTGGAAGATCTTGAAAATAAAACCGTCGAACCCGGTGAGACGCCACCTGTGCAGGAACAACGGAAACCTGACAGGCCCCCCAAATCAGTACCCGGAAAGACAACACCCCCAGTAACCAGACCGAAAAAGCCCCGCATGTCAAAGAAATCAATTGAGGTCAATAGAATTTTGCATCGCACATCCCAGGAAAGTACAAAGCCCCGTGGAAACATCCTTGAATCTGATATGGACAAAATATTCAGAAAAAAACATCGAAGAGGATCTCATTAGCTGAATGCAGGTTCACGGCGACTTGACAATTCTGGCTGTTTTTCCATTCACCGGATTATCAAAAACCATAGGCTTTTTTGTGAAATGATTTCCATCGTTATGCAGGAATACGAATCCAAGAAGTCAGGTGTCTGTAATTTGACAAGGATAAAGTCATTTTACCCTGGCGTCCTCTTTTCGTGTGAAGGGACAGGGCACCGGGATATTCCGAATCCGGCAATTTCCTTTAACAAACCCTCCCGGTTAATATCTTACATAATCTGTTTTTTATAAAAAACTATATGAACAGGAATCGTGATGTATCCTTTTGGTAATCATCATGGACGGATACGCAGGAAAAATTGCCTGGGCCGATCTCTCGGCCGGGCAGGTTACAATCAAACCTACACCACCGGAACTCAAGAAGCAATACATCGGAGGGCGGGGCTTCGGCATCCGGCTCCTGACCGATATGGTGGACCCGCAGACCGATCCGCTGGGCGAGAAGAACATTCTCGTTTATGCAGCCGGACCGCTGACCGGCACCGGTATTCCGCTGGGGAGCCGGTACGAGGTATCGACCATATCGCCGCTCTCGGGAACCGCCATGAGCGCCAACAGCGGCGGGGTTTTTGGCTGGAAGATGAAGAAGGCGGGGTTTGATGCCGTTGTCGTAACCGGTAAAGCGAAAAAACCGGTCTACCTCCTGCTGGACGAAGGGAAGGCCGAACTCCGGGACGCCTCCGATCTCTGGGGAAAAACCACCGGGCAGACAACCGATGCGATCGTCGACGAACTAAATGACAAGAGCGTCCGTGTCTCCTGTATTGGGCCGGCCGGTGAAAAACTCGTACTCTTTGCATGCATCATCAACGAGAAGACGCGGGCTGCAGGGCGCGGGGGCGTCGGGGCCGTCATGGGTTCGAAAAACCTCAAAGCGATCGCAGCCCGGGGGGACCTGCCCATCAAGGCTGCGGATGAAGCGAAGCTGAATGAGGTTAAGGAACGCGTAAAAAAGAAGATCGAGGAGAACGGGATCGAAAAAGCGCTGCACAACTACGGTACGGCAGTGCTGGTCAACATCATCAACGAGAACTATGTCCTGCCGACCCGGAATTTCCAGACCGCACGCTTCCCGGAAGCGGAGAACGTCTCTGGAGAAACGATGGCAAAAACCATCCTCAAGAAACCCAAGGGATGCTATGCCTGCATTGTGCAGTGCGGCCGGGTATGCGAGTTCGATGGTGAGAGCGGGGAAGGCCCGGAGTACGAACCGGTCTGGGCTTTCGGGCCGGACTGTGGCATCAGCGATCTCAAAATGGTTGCCCGGGCAAACAACATCTGCAACGAGTACGGGCTTGACGCGATCTCGGCACCGGCAACGATCGCCTGCCTGATGGAGATGGCAGAGAAAGGGTACGTCAAGCATCCGATCCGGTTCGGGGATGCAAAAGGGATGCTTGCGCTGGTACAGCAGATCGCAACGCGCGAAGGGATAGGTAACGAACTTGCCGAGGGCTCATTCCGGTTTGCCACGAAGTACGGGCACCCGGAATTATCGATGAGCTCCAAGAAGCAGGAACTCCCGGCCTATGATCCAAGGGGAATCCAGGGATACGGTCTCGCAACTGCAACGTCAGTCCGGGGCGGCGACCACGTTTATGGGTATATGATCTCGCCCGAGATTCTCGGTGCTCCCCAGAAACTGGACCCGTACGTGACCACGGGAAAACCGCAGTGGGTCAAGACATTCCAGGACCTGACAGCGGCCATCGATGCATCGGGCATGTGCCTTTTCAGCTCGTTTGCCCTGGGTGCAGATGATTACGCGGACCTCATTGCTGCGACCACGGGGATGAAAGTCGACGCTGCTGAACTGCTGAAAGTCGGTGAACGGATCTGGAATCTCCAGAAACTCTACAATATCAGACGCGGGTTCGGCCGCAAAGACGACTCCCTGCCGGCCCGGCTCCTGAATGAACCCCTGACGGAAGGGGCCCCCGCTGGGCAGGTATGGCGGGGTGGGGAAATGCTCGATGAGTATTACACCCTCCGGGGCTGGGACAAGGAAGGGACGCCGACACCGGCCAAACTTAAAGAACTGGGACTAGGATAACGGGAACGGATAAGCCGGCAGGGGTGGAAGCAGGCGGGCGGATTACCAAGTATGCCTTCTCCTCCTGCCGTAATGGAAGGCCTCAAAAGGATTCAGCACGGAAATGGAATGTGATGACCGATACCGGGAACCGCATCACCATCACGGTCAAATCGTTTGCTACGTTACGGGAGGTCATGGATGCGGAGGTCCGGATGGATTTTCCAGAAGGTGCGACCATCCGCTCGCTGCTTGTCGTGCTCACCGGGAGGTTTTTGGGCCTGTCCGATCTGCTTTTTATCTCCCCGGACACCCTCCGGGACTTTGTCAATATCCTGAAAAACGGCAGGAACATCTATTTCCTTGACGGCCTCGATACGCCGCTTTCAGACGGGGACCTCATCGCGCTGTTCCCGCCCGCTGCGGGGGGGTAAGGTGGTGTGAAGGCTCGCTCCGGAGGGTATACGTCCCAGGTGAAGGAACAAAAGATTGTGTGATCCCCCAGTCCCTTTTTGTAGTGTCCCATTCATCCGTCGGCCCGGATCTTCCGTTTCCAGAGTATCCTGTGGGGTAAAAGATCCCTTTCTCCTATCCGGTGAAAACCACAATGCCTGACCCTTCCGGCATCCAAAAAATTTCACTTTAAACCGGAGACAGTACTTACTGGATTTTCTCCGTGTCGCCGGCACAGGTGTCCAGGATCTGTTCCACCTGCCCGCTCGTCAGCTCATCGCCGTAACCCTTCTCATGGGAGAGTGCGATCCATATCGCAGGGCCGGTCTTCCGGTACGTTTCCGGCCAGCAGTCCCGGCCAGCGTCCTGTTTGTTCTCTTCGAGCTGGTGCTTGTCAGTATCTCCTGGATTGTAACAGGATCCCTGCGGGCACTCACGCCTGTTGCCCCCCTCCTGATTCTGGTTATTGTCCGGGAAATCTCTTTCAGAATGTATGGTTGCTGCCCATGCACTACTCCTGAAATAAGTTAACAAAATAGAGTTTATTTTAATTCAAAATACGATAGAATTATTTATAAAATTATCCCATATTGGGCAGGAAGTCGCGATAGCATGGATACTGTTAATAGTCAAGATTATATTATGGCCGGACTGGAATTTTTTAATCATTGCCAGTATCAGCAGGCTATCACGGCCTGCAGAAAGGGAATGTTGCTTGAGCCTTCAAATAAAATTGCGTGGCTCATTATCGGGGATGCACTCTCTCAACTTAACAAATATAAGGAGGCGATAGATGCTTATGATAATGCGTTGGCATACTCCCCGAGAAATGCGAATATCTGGGTCAATTTAGCAGATGTACTCCGTCACTCAGGTCAGCATGACGATGCGTTATATGCCTGTAACCGTGCATTGTCAATACAGCCAACACTTTCACGAGCATGGTTTAGCAAAGGGGCAATTCTCCGCGATCTCGATATGTATGAAGAAGCAATTGAGTGTTATGACCGGGCGCTCGAAATTGATAATACAATAAAAGGCTTTAAAAAATCAAAATTCTCGTCTTTTCCTGATAAGCAGATCCCTCTCGCAAAAATTTAGGATGATGATAGGCTGTTAATGAAGATGAGCGCGGGAATTCCTCTTCACTGGATGATCAGTCCTCGGCTATATAACACCCATTTTCTGGCCGGGCTCGATACACCGCTTGCAGACGGAGATCTTATCGCATTGTTCCCGCCCGCTGCCGGGGGATAAGGTGGTGCGAAGGCTCGTCCCGGAGGGCATTCGTGCCGGGTGAGAACAAAGGATTGCGTGATCCCCCAGTTCCTTTTTGCAGTGTCCCATCCATCCGTTGGCCCGGATCTCTCTTTTTCGGAGAATCCGCTCCACTGGTAAACGATCTTTTTCTTTCTTCAGGTAAAAACCACAATGCCTAACATCTCCTGTATCAACCGGATACCAATAAAACACGGAGACAGCACCAGACAAAATGATCTTCCAGTACTCCCCTTTTATCGTTCCCCTGCTGGTATCATCTGCAATTACCGGTATACTTGCCCTGATGAGCCTGAAGCGCAGAAACGAGCCGGTCATATGGCCGTTCATCCTGTTCCTGTGCGCCACAACCTGGTGGCCTCTTTGTTACGCGATCCAGCTCGCAAATGCCGATCTTGCGACCCAGGTCCTGATCACCACGATCGAATACCCGGCGATCGTCACCGTCCCGGCTGCCTGGCTGCTGGTCATGCTCTGTTATTCTGGCCATGATCATCTTGTAACCCGGAGGAACGTTGCCGTCCTCTTCATCATACCGGTAATTGTCGTCATTCTCGTGGCTACCAACCCGTATCATTACCTGTATTATACAACCTTCACACCCGGGATCCTTTACGGAGCCACTGTCTGGACATTCACGCACGGCCCCCTTTTCTGGATCCAGGCAGGGTACGGCTACCTTTGTCTCGGGCTTGCATTCTTCCTGATCGCCACCCGTTTCTTTACGTTACCCGCGATCTACCGGCAGCAGATCATCATTCTGGTCCTTGCAGCGTGCATCCCGGTCCTTGCCAACATAGTCTATCTCTTTGGGATTCAGCCGTACCCGGGATTCGACATAACGCCATTCACCTTCACCCTCATGGGCCTCATCATGGCGCTCGGGATCTTCCGGTTCCAGCTCTTCTCTCTTATGCCGGTTGCCTACCCGGTAATCTTTACTGCTATCGATGATGGGATCATTGTCCTTGACCGGAATGACCGTGTCAGCGAACTCAACCCTGCAGCACAAAAGATCATCCGCGATACCGACCGGTCCCCCCTCGGGGAACCTGTCACAAGTCTTATTTCCCCGGATATTATCGCATCCCTTGTCTGCGATGATTCCGGCAAAGCAACGGTACGGCATGCAGCCATTACCGGAAATGACGGAGCATCCCGCGATTACGAAATAACCTGCAGGGAAATCATCACACAGGTCGGCGGGTATAACGGGCGGCTGGTCATGTTCCGCGATGAGACCGAGAAGCGGAAAGCCCGGCACGCGATCGAGATGACAAACCGGAAGCTGAACCTGCTCTCCAGCATCACCCGGCATGATATGCAGAACAAGCTCACCACCCTGAGCGGGTATATCGAGCTTGCAAAGGCCGAGAATGACGAGACGGTCCTGCGCCACTACCTCTCCATCATGGAGAAGACCGCCCAGGTTTTCCAGGAAGAGCTGGCATTCACCCGCGATTACCAGGACCTGGGTGTGCAGGCACCGGCGTGGCAGGAGGTTGCGGCCATCATCCGCGAGAAGGAATCACATCTTCCGACACAGAATGTCCGCGTGGACAGGATGATCCAGCCGGTGACGCTCGAAATATATGCTGACCCGCTGCTCGGGAAAGTGTTCTACAACCTTATCGACAATGCACTCCGGTACGGGGGGGACCGTATGACAGAAATCCATATCACCACCCGGGAAGAAGGCGGGGCGCTGGTTCTTGTGTTCGAGGACAACGGTGTTGGCATCCCCGAAAAAGACAAGGATCGCCTGTTCACCAAGGGGTTCGGGAAGAACACGGGCCTGGGTCTCTTCCTCTCCCGTGAGATCCTCGCTATCACCGGGATAGGTATCACCGAGAACGGCGAGCCGGGGAAGGGAGCCCGGTTCGCGATAACCGTGCCGAAGGGAATGTACCGCTCCTGAAAAGAGGGAGGGAGCGGGCGTATTGCTGGTTTTGTCCGTTGTCAGATACCGTGGGTGAATGATGGGAGGAAATGGTACTCCCGCGGCCACGGACAGTTATTTCCGGTTTTCCCGGTTCTGCGATGTGAATTTCAGGATTTTTCCTTTTCCCCTCACTTACAAAAACAGATCCAGTATCCTGAATCATCCTGGATCAGGTCATACTCGAAGATCCCGGCCGCAGCAAGCGCTGACCGGACAAGGTGGGGACTGCAGTTCGCATACCAGCTCCGCCGTTTCTCTTCCCACGCGGGATCCCGCTCCCGCATCTGTACAGCGATCTCATCACGGAGCCGTGCATTGCCAAACCCGCCGCCGATATATGCGATGCCGCCGGGCCGGAGTACCCGCAGGCATTCGGCAAATCCCCGGGTCAGGTTCTCCCAGAAGAAGAACGATCCGCGGCTGACGACCAGGTCCATCGACTCGTTGCCGAACGGGATCTTCTGCACATCGCCAAAGACCGGTCTCACGCGCTGCTCCAGGTGGTATTTTGCCACATTGGCTTTGGCTATCCGGCACATCGGTTCTGCGTTGTCCAGCGCGAATACAGTAAGATCCGAGAGTGTTGCAAGCGCGATGGCGAGGTGGCCCGGTCCGCTGCCTACATCGAGACACTGGCCGGAATCAATATCCGCCTTTTTCAGGATCTGGTGGGCGATGACCGGGTAAATAGGGAAGAAGATCGTCCGGGCGAT
>JBAZHD010000108.1:0-11061 GCA_041652515.1 Methanoregula sp. | reverse complement strand
CCCGGAGTAAGATGCGGCAAATTGTGCCACTTCATCCATCTTCTCTGTCTTCCCCTTAACAATAACCACACTGGCCCCGTGCACATCCGCATGCACGAACAGGTCGCCGCCGGTCAGGTATTTCTTAACCAGCTCCTCGTTCTGGGAAGCGTCCCTGCCTCCGATGACAACAACCCCGTCGCTCGTGATGAACCAGCGGAAACGGTGGTACCAGAGTTTTTTCATCGGGATAAAGTCGCGTTTCCGGACGATCTTTTTGACCGGCACGGTCTTCATCGCGGCAAGAGCGCCGATCTTCTTTTTCCTGAACTTCTTTATCACGTCATGGTACCGGCCGGCGTTCTGCTCGAGACCCTCATGGACATGGATCCTGACAATTTTCCCGATATCGATATCCACGGACGCTTCCTCCGGGTGGAAGGCAACGATCTTTTTTGCATCGTTCGACTGCGTGTCCTTCAGGTGTTTTTCTATCTCCTGCCATGAGAGCTGTTTGCTCGCGGCATCGAGCGAGGTGATCACCTGCGTCACGAACCCGTAATTCTCGTAGATGGCTGCAACGATCTCTTCGGTCTTCTGGATCTTCTCATCAAATTTTTTTATTGCTGATTTCTGGTATTTCAGGATCCGCTCTTCCTTGGACAGTTTTGGCTTTGCATCGGCAGTCTTCCGTTCGGCTTTTGTCAGCGGGTAGAAAGATTCAAGGGCTTGTGAGAACGTGGGAAAAGACTCTGCTCCCGGTTCCCCGAGAAGATCAACCGGTTCGCAGTGTTTTTTGGTAACAACAGGTTTCCGGGCATGCATGACAGCGTCGAACATCCCCTGCAGTTCCCTGAAGATTGGTTGCGGGTCCGCTGATGCTGCGGGGGCGGTCTTGTCAAGACCGGCCTTACCGCAGATATATTCTGCATAGGTCCCGCCGAGCATGCACCCGATGGCCAGCGCCCGGACAAGGTCGCGGTCATCGTTTTTCAGCGCAGCGGCCAGGTTTTCGGGTGATGCCGTGGGGTCCGACGGGCTCATGGTGTACAGGACTTTCGGGACCACAACCCGGTCCCTGAACCGGTGGTGGCGCAGCGGCTTGATGATCTCGTATTTTTCATCGGTGAGGATGACGTTACCTTCGTCAAAGATCTCGATAATAAGGTGGAACGTGGTCGTACCCTTGCCGATATCGAAGATGATGATACGTTCAAGACCAAGCTGGCGGATCCCAAGCACTTTTCCGCCGGAGATGTATTTCCGGAGCAGCATGGCAAACTGGGGGGGGTTCTTGGGGGGTACAGGAATGTCTTTGACAAAGTGAGCCCGCCTCCCGGCCTCAATGAGGAACTGGTAATGCGCCTTGTTCTCCCCGTTCAAACGGATGCCAAGCGTACGGCTGTCGAACTGGTAGACCTTGTCGATCCAGAGCGGCAGCTTGCTTAAGAGTTCGGCAAAAATTGCCCGCGTATCAATACCGCTCATTCCTTGTTCGGATGCCATAAGATTGTACCAAATTACATATGGCTTGCGCACTAAAAAATAAGACTACCGGAGGAGCGCCATTGAGTGAAGAGATCCAAGAGGAAAAGCCTGTACAACAAAAGAAAGTAAAAACAAAGGCAGATAAACAGGCAGAACATATTGCCCGCATCAAGCGGACGCTCATTGCGTCGCTCATAGGTATCGGTACCGGTGCACTTGCATATTACCTGGGAACCCTTCCGGACACTGTGGGATCCCAGAATAGCGGGCTCCTCGGTTTCATGCTGATGGCTGCAGGCATCGTTATCCAGAAACACATCTTCATCCTGATGGGGATGGACACCGGCAAACTCGGCTGGAAAGACTGGTTCTACCAGAGCTTCATGACCTTTGCCTTCTGGTTCATGACCTGGGTAATCCTCCTGACCTCCACCACGCCCAAATAACGTTTTTGATCCCCATGAGAATCGCTATCGTCCACAAAGACCGGTGCCATGCAAAGAAGTGCGGTACCGAGTGTATCCTCTATTGTCCCCGCGTACGGACCGGGGACGAGACCGTCATCATCGGACCCGAAGGAAAGGCGGTCATTTCTGAAGAACTCTGTGTCGGCTGCGGTATCTGTATCAAGAAATGTCCCTTCGATGCCATTGATATCGTCAGCCTGCCGGTGGAACTCGAGCACCCGACCCACCGGTACGGGAAGAACGGGTTCGCCCTCTATGGGCTCCCGGCTCCCGTTGACGGGAAGGTTACCGGTATTCTCGGTGCCAATGGTATCGGGAAGAGCACCGCAATCAAGATCCTGTCCGGGCAACTCCGCCCCAATCTCGGCAATTTCGATACTGAAGTTCCATGGGAAGAGATCCTGAAACTCTATACCGGGACAGAACTGTTCGACTACCTCCAGACAGTCTCTAAAAAAGCACTGAAGATAGCCTCAAAACCGCAGTATATCGACTATATCCCGAAAATATTCTCGGGCAGCGTGCGTGAACTCCTTCAAAAGACAGACGAACGCAAGCATCTTGAAGAGATCCTGCCTGTCCTGAAACTCAATGCCATCATCGACCACGATATCGGCACGCTCAGCGGCGGCGAACTCCAGCGGGTAGCTATCGCGGCCTGTCTTGCCCGGGATGCTGACCTCTATTTCCTCGATGAGATTACCCCGTTCCTTGATATTTACCAGCGGATTGCCGCAGCGAAACTGATTCGCGAGCTTGCCGTTGAACGGCCGGTCGTTATCGTGGAACACGACCTTGCAATCCTTGACATGCTTGCCGATACCGTGCATGTCGGCTACGGCAAACCGGCAGTATTTGGTATCATAACCCGTCCCAAGGGTGTGCGGGTCGGTATCAACCAGTACCTTGAAGGCTACCTGCACGAGGAGAATGTCCGCTTCCGCGATACGCAGGTCGTCTTCGAGAAGCGGGCACACGACAAGGGGTCCGACCGCGAGGATCTCTTTGTGATCCCGGCTATGACCAAAGCGTACGATACCTTCCATTTAACCATCAGCGGCGGTACGATCCGGTGCGGGGAGGTGCTGGGGGTTGTGGGTGCAAACGGTATGGGAAAGAGCACGTTTGCAAAACTCCTTGCCGGAGCGGAGACCCCGACAAGCGGGAAACTTGAGACAACGCTCAGGATATCCTACAAGCCCCAGTATATCAAGGCAGACACGTCTGATTCGGTCGAAATGTACCTCCGTCACTGCACGAATAAATTCGACTCATCCCATTTCCAGCACGAGATCCTCGAACCTTTGTCGCTTGCCCCCATTCTCCAGTCGCCGGTCGATTCGCTCTCCGGTGGTGAACTCCAGCGGGTTGCTATCGCAGGCTGCCTCTCGCGGGATGCCGATGTCTATATCCTCGATGAACCGAGCGCCCATCTCGATGTTGAGCAGCGGGTCAAAGTCACCCGGATGATCAAGCACCATGCTGAAGGAAAAGAAGTAGGCATCATGGTCATCGATCACGATATCTACTTAATCGACATGATCAGCGAGCGGATTCTTGTGTTCGAAGGAGAACCCGGAATCAGCGGCACGGCCGCAGGGCCGTTTGGCATGCGTGAAGGTATGAACCGTTTCCTCGATGCACTGGATGTCACCTTCCGCCGGGACCAGAGCGGCCGGCCGAGGATCAATAAGCCCGATTCATACCTTGACCGGGAACAGAAGGCATCAAGAGAATTCTATTACTATACTGCAGACGATGTTTAACCGCGCTGGTCGTTCCTTTTAATTAGTTGGACATGCTACTCTCCCTGTATGCGGGGAGAGAAGCTGTCGGACGCCATTGTTTACGATAAGCTGAAGCTCTTAAAAAAGGACTTTTTCGGATATATTGAACGCAATACCGTAAAGGTCGATGCAAACCTGCCGGTCTTTTACGGCTACGTGATTTCCGCTGTCGATGCATCCTTCCCCAAACTCTCGGATGATGTCTATGACGAGTTCATTGACAATATTACCTTCAAGGTACTTGACGTCAGCAGCAACAGTGGCGATTCTGAGTATATCCGGAAGGTAATCGCGAACGCGATCCGGTTCAAAAAGAAAAAAGATGCCGAGATGGGTGTCAACATCGTTGTCGGGTTAAAACTCTTAAAAACCGGGGACTATGTCCATGCACTGGAGTACCTGAAAAAATATATTGCCCTCGATGCAAAGATCGGTGCAGCGGTCGTGAATTGTTATTATTCACTCTCCCTAAGGGAGTTTCGGAAGGATGAGGAGTCTTCACGGAATTACCGTCCCGGTGAGATGGAACTGCTGGCACGAGAGATCCTGCTTACCTTAACAAGGCTCCGCCCTCCGGTAAACACCCTCCCCCAGCTGCAGGTCGACGATCCGGCATTCCTGGAAAAGACCTTCTGGCAGATGGTCTTTACCGGTCTCGAATGGTTCCCGAGTGAGAAATGGTTCGTTGAGATTGGCCTGAAAAATGCTGTTTTTACCGGTAACGCGGATATGAGGAAGCGGTTGCTGGAGATCGGTTCGGAACGGTTTTATTCGGATATTCCCTTCCTGCGGGAGATGTTTTACTATAATCTTGAGAACCGTGACGCGGGCGGCGCAGCCGGGGTGGTAAACCAGCTGATCAAACAATACCCGGATGAACTTGAACCGATCTACCTCGGCCTGAAGCTCTCCCTCCTGGCAACGAAAAAGACCACCTATCACAGTTTCAGGAAGCTTGCCATTACAAAGTCGATGCCTTCCTATATCATCGAACTGCTTGATTTTTCATTTGATCTGCTTAACAACGAAACGCAGGAAGCCACAAACCGCATCAATGATTTCGAGACTGAATATCCCCATCTCGCGTACTATGCCACGGTTCTCCGGTATCTCGCCTATGACTTCTCCTCCAATAATGACGTGCGGATTAAGAAGGCAAAAAAAGCGCTCCTGGATTCTGTCGACCAGTTCTGCCTCGAAGACCTGAACCGGAAAAAATAGCCACGATTGTTCCCGGCGCGAAAAATCAGCCGGGCGAACTGATCGCCCGCAGGGCTTTTACGATGGGATCGATTATCGGGTTGAGAAATTTCAGGAATGAGTCCTCGGCAAAGAATGACGGGTCCCGGGTAATCACCGTTTGTACCGGTGCTGGCGTGGGTACAAGGGTCTGTGTCGGTGATGGGGTAACGGTGGTTGTCGGTGCGGCGGGTGTTACCATCTCGATCGGGATAACAGAGGCGGCCTGGTCTGCATAAAATCCTACATATCCCTCTGATGAAAACCATACCCGGTTTTTTGCATCGATTGAGACCGTCCGTATAACCTGGGAGGTCCCCATTCCCTCAAACCGGCCCAGGTGAGCGGTAACCTTCCCATCATTCCAGATAAACATCCCGTTATCCGTGGCAATGAACAACCTCCCATCGGGTGCTGCCGTAATATCATTGATGGATACTCCCCCCGGTGCAATATCGCTGCCTGCCAGAACCGGGATAAAACCCTGTAAGGGATCATAATGGACTACCATGGACTTATTGAACAGGTAGACACCACCCCCGGGATCCGGATCCTGTTTCACCTGTTCAAGAAAACCATAGGTACTGTACCGGGAGGCAATCTCCACAAACGTGGCCCGATCCTCCGGTACCTGCAGGATCCACAATCCTTCGACATCCGTGGCGATGACAAGCGTGTTGTGGACTGTATCGAGTCCCATGCTTCTGACTTCATAGAAACCCGGACCATTTCTGGTCATTGGCTGGTACCAGGTCCATACGCCATTGCGGTACCGGTGTATCCCGGCATGGCCGGTTGCAATCCACATATCATTGTTCCAGCGCTGCAGGGCCTTGATGCGTGTCTCCTTGAGGAGCTGCTGGTCACGGATTGAGCGGTACGTGTTTCCATCATATATCTGGATCCCCCCGGAATACCCAATCCAGAGGTTACCGCCTCCATCCATTTCAACGGCTGTAATATAATCGTCCATTAAGCCTTCTGAGATATTATTCAGGTTAAGGTGACGTGTACTCCAGCTCCCGTTGTACGTGGAGAGGCCAAACGACGTGCCGATGATGGTCTCTCCCCCCGGCCCGCTGATAAGGTCGTTGATCTGGTCGGAGTGGATCATCCGCTGCGTAGGGATAAAGAGCTGAATCGTATACGGGGCCTGCAGGTCAGGATCTGCCGGCGTATCCGAAAGGATGATTGGGTTGTCCGCTCCGGCTGATGCCGGTATGGTTATCAGGATAAGAAACAGGATAAGAAAAAAATCAGATCTCGCAGTTCGTACCATCGGCTCTCCTGATAGTAAATTTCCCGCGATTTGACGGGAGGAACGTAACCGAGCGACCGACTTTGCCGCCAACATCTTCCGCAGCGAGCTTGATGTTGTTTTCTTTTAAGATAGCCCTCACTTTTTCTGCATTCCGTTCGCCGATGTTGAGGTTTGCACCGAAATACTCAAACATGCATGCTCCCCCGGCCATCTTTGCGATGAGGGAACGGGTTTTGCACCCGCGTGCCGTGAGTTCTTTTAAGAGGAGCGCTATTGCCGTATCTGCATACTTTCCCGGTCTTTCCGTCCTGCCGGCACTGTCCGGCAGCATGATATGGACCATTGCACCTACTTTGACCGTATCATCATAGAATGTCAGCCCGATACAGGAACCAAGACCAATGGTCATCATGGGAAAAGATCCTATCCGGTATTCACCAATTCCGATCATGGCCGTTTGTCCTTCTGGGGGGGGCAGGTCAGGCATTGAGTTCACAACGGTTCATGCAGGATTCATCATCTTTTCCATCAGGTCGACGATATGAGCAAGCGTCTTATTATTCGGCATCATGATGATGTCGCTGTCGATCTTGTGCTCGTCACAGGTAAGTTCGGTGGAGAAAAGCAGGACCTCATCAATCTCATCACCCATGCTGATGATCAGGGACGACATTGCAGCGTGGACCATGTCGATCGTCATAGCAGGTGGCGAAGGGAGCATCACAAATCCCAGCAGTTCTGCGGTTGCATCGAGGAAGGCGGAGACCATAATATTACCCACCTCGAGCAGCGCACTTTCGTCCATCTCGTTCATGGGCCGGTCCATTTCGGTGAGCCCCAGCATCGTGTTGGTGAGCCGTATTGCGGATTCACGGGTGATATAGAATATGACGAATCCCCCATGCGGGATATCTCCCTGGAGCTCAAAGGCAACCATTGCAGCTGATTCTTCGCCCATATATTCCCCGAGTTCGGCTATGTCCACCGTCTTAATTGCCGGGACACTCATCTCAACGGTACTTCCGATCATCTGGGAAAGGGTAGTGGCTGCATGGGCAGCGCCGATATTTCCCAGTTCCTGGATTGCATCTGCCTGGATTGGTGATAATTTCATAATGGGTCTCCTACATGGTATTAACATCAAGGACCGGAATGACATCTCCGTCCCCGAGGATGGTAATCCCGCTTATTCCCCGGGTGTTTCCGATGAAACTGGAGAGCGGTTTGACGACGACTTCCTGCTGGCCTTCGACAAGGTCGACCGGGATACAGCACTTCCGCTTCTGGAACAGCACAACGATGAGGATCTCGCAGACTTCAGAGACACCGACCATGTCGTTCAGCCAGAGGAGCTGGAGCACCTCGTCCCGCAGGAGGACCGCCTCGCCTTTCCCGATCGTATGGGTCTCATCCTTCCGGTAATTGGCCACTTCCACGATACTGCTGATGGGGATCCCGAGCCTTTTGCCATTGATCCTGACAATCATGATGTCAACAATGGCCATGGTTGGCGGGAGAAGTAACTCAAAACGGCTGCCTTTGCCCGCAGTGGTCTCAACCCGGATTGTACCTTTCAGTGATTCGATGGAGCGTTTTACTACATCAAGCCCGACACCCCTGCCGCTGATGTCACTGATCTTGTCAGCAGTTGAGAATCCGGGCTGGAACAGCATATCGATTGCCTGGTCTGTGGTGAAGGTGTCCGCGGTCTCCTGGGTGATCAACCCTTTCTCCACCGCTTTTCTCTTCACCTTCTCGACATTGATTCCGGCGCCGTCATCGATCAGTTCGATGATGACATTATCGCGATCGCGGTGTGCTGCGAGTTTCACAAATCCTTTCCGCGGTTTTCCGAGTTTTTCCCGTACATCGGGAGCTTCAATGCCGTGGTTTACGGAATTCCGGATCAGGTGGAGGAGCGGATCGTTGAGGCCGTCCATGACACTGCGGTCAAGCTCGGTCTCCCCGCCTTCCATGACAAATTCGACCTCTTTCCCGTCATACTGGGCCACGTCGCGGACCACGCGGGGCAGGCGGTTGAAGATGTGGTTTAACGGGATCATCCGGATGAGCATCATCAGGTTCTGGAGCTCGGATACCGATCGTTCCACCATACTGATGGCTTCATCCATCTCCTTGATCTTATGCTGTTCGGCGATCTGCTTGAGCCTGCCGCGGTTAATGACGAGATCCTCGACAAGGTTCATGATATGATCGAGCTGGCCGATATCGACCCGGAGATTTTTAATCTCACGGCTTTTATCCGCGGCACCTGCCTTCTTGTCAGCATCAGCCTGCTTCTTTGCCGCAGCAGTTGTGCTCTTGTCGGCAGTTTCTGCCAGGTGCTGTACCTGTTTTATTTCGACTGATGCAATTTCTGATCCCATTGCAGCAGTCCGGAGAGCCTCCTCTCCCGCGTCGCTTGCAATGCACAGGGTTAACGTCCCGTCAAATTTCCCTTCGTCAACCAGCTCTTTTGACGGGTTCATTGACCGGATCGTCCCGAGGGCTTCGAGATTCCCGATGGCAAGCATTGCCCGGATATCTTTCATTACACATTCAGGAGCAACGGTGATAACCATCGTATATTCCGGTGCTGTTCCTGATACTGACTCGTTTTCCTCCGCTGCGGCAGTTGCCGGCTCTTCGTGCCTGCCTGACGGTTGTGCTTTATCCGGTGCGGGTGTTTTTGTACCTTTCCTGCCGAGCCAGCTCTTGAGTTCACTGACCTTGTCCTCTGCATTCAGGGATGACGAGTCGCCTCCCCCTTCTACATCGTCAATCATCTGTTCGAGGACATCCGAACAGGCTAAAAGGAGGTTTTCCAGTTCCTCGGACACGTCTGCGTTTCCGCTCCGTACCATCTGGAAAACGTCCTCCATGGCATGACAGAGTCTCTCCATCTCGGCAAAACCCATGGATGCAGATGCACCCTTGAGGGTATGGACCGAGCGGAAAATCTCATCAATGGCATTCTGGTCCGGTCCTTTCTCAAGGATGAGGAGGTTTTTCACCAGGTTCTCGTGATTTTCGCGGGATTCTGCAACAAACAGGCCGCGGTATGCTTCAAATTCAGACGCCATCATCCCTCCATCTGTAATACTACGCGTTCGATCTCCTTTGCCAGTTTATTCAGCGGCAGGATCTTGTCCGCTGCGTTTTTCTGGATTGCTGAACGTGCCATCCCGTAAACGAGGCAGTCCTTTTCATCACAGACAAGGCTTACACCTCCCGCTTCCTTTATGATGCGGGCTCCCTCACCTGCGTCATTTCCCATGCCGCTTAAGATGACTGATACACAGCGTTTACCGTAAACATGGGCCGCGGATTCAAAAGTCTTGTCAACCGCAGGCCTGACACCGTGCATCGGCGGTGCATTGGTATGGACAATACGCCCGCTCTTCGTTCCTTTATCATCAATAACTGCACTGATGACGGTATGGACACCGGCTTTTGAGAGAAGGATCTTTCCTGTTTCCACAACATCGCCGTTCTCAGTCTCCTTGACGGGAATGGGAGCGATCCGGTTAAAACGCGCTGCGAGTGCTGCGGTAAACCCGGTTGGCATATGCTGGGTGACGATAATGCCAGCCGGCAGGTCCGCAGGGAGTTCTGCAAGCAGGGAATCGAGCATCGGGGGACCCCCGGCCGATGAGCCAATGAGGACAACCCGTCTGGCTGCCCCTCCGTGCACGACAGTTTTTTGTCGGGAAGCGGAGGTGGGGAGGGTCATGAGATGTTTGACTTTAGCTACCAGTTCCTCGCTGATTTCACGAACATGGGGAAGATCTTTGGGTTTGAGCATGAAATCGTCGGCACCAAGGCGGATGGCCTCGGTAGTTGCCTCGGCGTCCTTTGATGTCAGGGAACTCAGCATCAGGACTTTGGGACGGACTTTTTGTTTCTGCAGTTCACGCAGAACCTCAAGGCCGTTCATCTTCGGCATCTCGATATCGAGCGTAATGACGTCCGGTTTCAGGCTCTGGATCTTTTCAAGCCCCTCTGCTCCGTTGGATGCAGTTCCCACTACCACAATCGAAGGATCTTTTGAAAGCATATCCCGGATGACCGTGCGCATGAACACGGAATCATCTATTGTGAGTACTTTTACCATATCAATCAGGCTGCGAGAACGTTTTTGACTTCTTCAAGGACTTTTGGTGCCTGGAAAGGCTTGACAATATACCCCTTCGCCCCGCTCTTGATAGCGAGTTTCACCATCTGTTCCTGTCCGACGGCCGTGCACATGACTACCCTTGCCGCCGGATCAAGTGCTTTGATAGCTTTGAGTGCCTCAATGCCGTTCTGTTTGGGCATCACGACATCCATGGTTACAAGGTCCGGCTTTAGTTCCTGATACCTGGCAACAGCTTCTTCACCATCCCCTGCTTCGCCGACAATGGTGTGTCCCCCTGAGAACAGGATGTTTTTTAAGAGGGTTCGCATGAATAACGTATCATCTACGATCAGAATCTTTCCCATGACGATCAAATAACTGATTGGTATATCATTACATAAAGAGGTATGGGGGAGAAAAAAAGGAAAAAATCAGTTTGTTTGGGCTTTTGTGGCATCTGAAATATAGCGGACTCCCTTGGTTGTCAGCTGGATCTCCCGCCGGACAATGACCACTTCGGCAAGACCCAGTTTCAGGATCTTTTCATAGATGGCATCCAGTTGTTTTGGCGGGATATTCAGCATATTTTCGATAGCATGGGAATCCATCCCGGAATAGACAAGCATGGCAACCTGCTGGTCGACCCCGTCCAGTTCGGTACCCTTCATATCCATGCCTTTTGTGGTCTCCTTGAGAAAATTGTACAGCACCTGGAGTGTCGAG
>JBAZHD010000107.1:0-11349 GCA_041652515.1 Methanoregula sp. | reverse complement strand
ATCCGAGCTTCAAGTTGCGATATTCTTGCATCCATTTTTTCTATGAGGGTTACTATGGATTCAGGATCACTTTTGCATAAGGCCAGAATTTCTTCGCGGTTTATTGCCATTTCCCTATTTGAATAATAACACACTCAGGGTATATTGATCTGCCGGTTTGATCGTCTCAGTAACGCTAACTTGAGGGCAATTATGATAAAAAGATCGGGGGGACTTCTTTGCGGGTATCTGGATAATTACTATTTTTAATTATGACGCTCTTGAGATCTCTGCCCCCCCCATGAGGCACCCCCGGTTGCGATGGTTCCGTTTTACCGGTCCACAATAGTTCAGGAATTTCCTGTACAGGTAAGACAGAGGTATCGCAGCATGCCCCCTCCAAATGTTTAAAGGTTGGCGGAAGGGGATGATCATTACTATGAAAGAGGCTTTTTACAAAGCCCTTTTTTACAGATTAGACCCGTGCCATCCAAACAATACTCAATAAATTTTCGCAATCGCCAATCCTATCACCGGTGAGAAGGCAACCAGTCCTTTCGTGCTTGTCCATATCCCCGCGTTTGCAGATGGAAAAACAGGAACCGGCATTTCGGGGAACTCGTGAAGATTGCAAAACGGCTCTCATCCTTCACTATGAATCTGTTCTTATCCGGATTTGAGGAAACATTTCACTGGTTATTCCTTATATTGAACCTGGGCCATCAGGCCAATTTTTAATCGCAGATTGCTAACGTCGATCCGATTACTTATGAACAAGTTTTCTTTGGCCCTTGTTACCTTCTGCATCTTTGCAGCAGCAGTAATGCCGGTACAGGCATTTACCTCAAAATCCCTCACCATAACCCTTGCACCGGACGGCGATGCAGATCTCGATATGCAATATGAGCTCTCGTTCATCGAGCAGAGCGCTGTTTTTTTCAAGATCGCTGATCCGGCCGATGAACTCAAGAACGCTTTTGATTCCCACTCATCAGAACCGGTTACTGTCACGGAGGCAACCAGTTCTTCCGCGGTTGTGCACATACCGTCCTTTGCTGATATCAGCACAACCGGGACGAAAGCCACCATGGTAACCCCAAGCCTCTCCTTTGAACGGGCACAACAGGTGATGGACGAGTATTGGTTTGCACCTCTTGTCTCCCCGGACTTCTCACCGGGCGTTACCACGATCATATTCCCGGACGGGTACAGGGCCACGTATTATGATGCGCTCACCCTGCCCTCGGTGAGTCACACACTGAAGAAGTAGAATTTTCCCGTCACTTTTTTTTTAGACATTTTTATGACGCTGTCACAGACCTGTAACTGCCTTAAAGTATAATCCACTCCGTCACCCGGGCATCTTTTCCCGATCAGGATCCCTGTGACGGATTATACCCTCTGACATGGCTTGCGATCTCCTGATCCGGATCAGATGATGCGCTGACGATAAATACTTCAAACGAATCTGCCCCCTCAACACCCTTGATGATGAATACTCCCGGACGGGTGATCCGGAAGAACGGGCGGGAAAAATCAGCGAAATATTCCAGGTTCCCGAGTGCGGCAAGATGATAAATGAATTTCCGGTCTATCGCCCGGTCCAGGGTTTTTTCGATATTTTTCGTCCCGTCAAGACAGGTCTCGATAACACGGGTTGCTGTTACGTTCATCGGCAGTTGGTCCTTGTTATCCTGTACTGGTATCCGGCAGACTGGCAGGGAGATACTCACCCCGCTGTTGTTTTGTTAAAAAAAATGAGGCGTTATGTCTCTGCAGGTAATGGGTTACTGGTATTGACCTGCCGCCACTGGGCGGGCTTTCCTGTTGCCGGGCAGTGCTGGAATTTTGTGTCGCCCAGTACTGTCAGCATGCAGGGTTGTTTGCACAGTTCACATCGCATGATTCTCGTAACATCCACCCCCCGGCAAACCGGAATTATTTCTTTGTAACGATGAATTCCCCGAACGGGTCGCCACACTCAATTCCCTTGACCTGTTCGCACTGGAATTTGCCCATACCGTCAGGATACGGGGCAGAGAATGCCAGTTCGAAAAAGGCGGTACAGATCCCGCGGATCATGAACGCACGTTTCTCCTGGCCTTTCGGACCATCGGCTTCGTAATAATCCGTAGCCCGGATGGTCATCTTCTCACCATCCACCATCTGCATGATGCCGGATTTTGCCCAGCCCCATGCAGTGAAGACAGCGAATGCTCCCCGGAGGACATCCTTTGGTCCCTCGGTCACCATCGGCATCACGACAGACTTGAATTCCTGTGATGTAATGATACCATAACCGGTGTGGTACCCGCATTCGTAGGCACACTGGACGAGGGCTGCTTCGAGGGCAGGTTTGCGGTCTGCCGGCGCTGCTGCCATCATCCGCTCCGCAAAGGTATTCCAGAACGAAGTCGGGAGCTGGTTGACGAGCACATTGAAGTTCGGGATCAGGCCGTCCTGGTCATGGGTCACCGTTATGTTAACAAGATCCTTTACTACTTTATCGCGCATTACGGTCATTTTTTCACCCTCACTGCTTTGCTACGGCAAACGAACCTGCCGGTTTTCCTGTTACGATCGCTTCGGTCTCGGTCACCAGGTAACTCCGGGCCGGCTTGTCAAACGCCACTGCAAACATTGCGGCGATATATCCCCGGGTGAAATGGTTGATCGGCTTAACATTGTTGCCCCATTTCTTGATCCACCCCTGGTCGACATGGGACTTGGGAAGAGTGACTTTTCCTGCATCGGCAGTGCCGGATGCATCCATCTTACCCATGCCCATGACCGAGTAGAATTCCGCAGCCATCTTCAGCCGTGCATCGCCCGGAGCGACCGAGTGGGTCTTTACATATTCTTCGAGAATCGGCCGGATGGTATCCTCTGCGGTCTCCGTAAGAATTATCGTGCCCCCGATATCGTTAAAATCTTCCGCCAGTTTGGTGGTCAGGCTCATGTAATGGTGGCAATGGAGCACGATATTGAACCCGTTAAGAAAATGACGGTAGGTCTTATCATCGAATGAATGTTTCAGTTCAAGTGTCATAGTTGATCCCTCATGTCCCCTTCAGATGTCCATCCAATGAAATCTCATCAAAGATACAGTTCCAGTTCCGGGATGAGCTTGTGTGTCTTGTGCCGGATCATGCCGAGTGCAGATGCATCTTCGCCCGCGATACCGCAGATTGCGTCCCCGACCGGGAAACACATGATCATGGCCGACTTATAGGTCACGAAAAGATCGGTAAAATCCCCGACTTTAAGTTCGCCACCCATTTCAGAAATACCGTTGATGGCCGATGCAATTGCAGCACCCAGTACATCCAGGTTTGAATTCGGCATGTGGCCGACCGATTCGATCACGAACCCGTCACGACCGACAACGACTACGGCATTAACTCCTTTAATCTCATTGATTTCATGCAGGATATCTGACGATGTCCTCACCGGACTCCCTGCAGTCTTCGATTGTGTTTGTGTAATCAATTTACTCACCTTTACATCCACACTAAAATTATTGAAAAATCAATGCCTGGTTGGAGGAATTGATCTAATTTTTCCATTTGTCTCCGGCAATTTTAACAAAATCGCAAAGGTACGTTGCCAGTCCATAATGCAATGCATTATACGCGGCGATATATCTCAAGCCCCCCATGTTCCGACGATGATACGTTTTATTAGGATGCCGATATGAAAGTACAGACTATCACGGTCAGTCCGGGGGGATGAACACTATGAAAAAGACTGCCGATGCGGCATCCGGTATTTTCCGCGATGAATCCCTGCGTATCAGGGAATTTTTACGGAAGAATTCCCGG
Organism: Methanoregula sp.; assembly: GCA_041652515.1. GTDB lineage: Archaea > Halobacteriota > Methanomicrobia > Methanomicrobiales > Methanospirillaceae > Methanoregula. The sequence continues at coordinate 7,549 of JBAZHD010000107.1, read as the reverse complement.
GGAATGAATATCCGGGAGATTGCCGAAGCGCTCCGGATCAACCGGAACTCCGTTGCCAAGTACATGGATGTGCTGACAACCCGTGAAGAGGTGGAGGTCAAGTCCTTTGGGAAATCCAAGGTATACTTCCTCTCCCAGCGTGTACCGGTTTCAGCACTGGGCAGGTTTTCATCCACACTGATGGTCATCCTCAACCGCGACCAGCGAATAGTCCAGATAAATGATCCGTTCCTCCGGCTCCTGAATCTCCCGCGGGAATCCGTTATCGGATCCGCAGTTGTGGATGTGGACTGCCCCCTGCTCAGGAATGAGGATGTCATCTCATGGTCCGCCGGGGCGTTGCAGGGAAAGGAAGTAACCAGTGAGATCTCGATTCCCGAGAACGGCTCGTTCCAGCATTTCCGGGTTGTCCTCACACCCACCCAGTTTGCGGATCACACCCCCGGGGTTATCCTCATTTTTGAGAATATAACCGAGAAAAAACAGATCCGGTCAGCCCTTGCAGAAAGCGAGCAGAACTTCCGGACCCTCATCGAGGGTTCCGGTGACGGGTGCCTGATTATCGATGAGGAAGGAACCGTCATCACATGGAATCATGCGCTGGAAGAGATCAGCGGGATATCCTCCGGCAATGCAGTCGGCATGAGTGTCATCGACTGCATTACCGATTTGATCATCCCGGAATACCGGTCGGAATATCATACGGAGCGTATCAGGCAGAAGGTTCTTTTGCTTTTTATGGGAAAATCATCCCCGCAGAAGCAGTTCCCGGATGAGATCCCGATCCTCCGGAGGGATGGCCAGCGCCGGTATATCCAGCAGGTATCGTTCCCGGTGATGCTGGGCAGGAAAATGCATTATGGGGTGATCATCCGTGATGTCACGGGACGCAAACATATGGAGGAAGCACTTGTCCGGGAAAAGGCATTCCAGAATGCCGTCATGGACAATGTAATGGGCATTTTCTTTGTTGCCGATGAGAACGAACAGTTCATCCGCTGGAACAGGAACCTGGAACAGGTCACCGGTTATAACGCCTATGAGCTGCTCCACCTCAGGGCAACGGATATCCTTGCAGAGAACGAACGGGACTGCATCCGGCAGAAATACGGCACGATTTTAAACGAGGAAATGCCGGAAATGATCGAGACGCAGATCGTGACCAGGGATGGCAGGAAGATCCCGTTCCTCCTCAACGGGGTAACGACTGTGATCGGTGACCGGAAATTCCGGGTTGGCCTTGGCGTTGATATCTCGAAACGGAAACGGGCAGAAGCGCTCTTAAGGGAGAGCGAGGAGAAATACCGGCGGATCTTCGAGACGGCAAATGAAGGAATCTGGGGGATGGACCGGAATTTCAGGACTACCTTTGTCAACCAGAAAATTACCGACCTGCTGGGTTATTCCGGGACGGAGATGATTGGGAAGCGTATCACAGAATTCATGCATCCTGACGAACTGGACGATAATTCAGTGCGTGAACAGAACCGCAGGAACGGAAAAAAAGAGAGCTACGAACGCCACCTTATCGGGAAAGACGGGCGTTCCTGCTGGGTATGGGTGTCCGAAACGCCCCGGACGGGTGCGGATGGAGCCTTCGAAGGCTCCTTTGCCATGTTGACGGATATCACCAAACGCCGGGAAGCCGAGCAGGCATTGCGGGCATTATTCCGGAGCATGGTCGGCACCACCGGTCCCGAATCCCTTAAAAAAATCACCGAGAATATCAGCTCGCTGCTCGGGGCTGACTGCGTGATGGTGGGGGAACTCTGTCCCGACAGGATCTCGGTGAAGGTCCTTGCCATGCTCCTGGACGGAAAGGATGTCGAGGACTTCTCCTATTCCCTCAGGGGCACACCCTGTGAAGACGTGGCAGCAAAAGGATTCTGCATCTACCCGGATCATGCCCGGGATCTCTTTCCCCATGCAAAAGATCTTGCTGACCTCAGTATCCATGGCTATGCCGGCACGCCCCTGCGCGACTCGGGCGGTGAGACCCTCGGCATTCTCTGTATCCTGTCCCGCGCTCCCTTTAAAGTCGATCAGGTCACCCGGGAAATTATTGATCTCTTTGCGGTGAAAGCGTCTGCAGAGATCGAGCGGAAGCGGGCAGAATCTCTTTTAAAAACAAGCGAGGAGAAATACCGGCGGATTGTCGAGACGGCAAATGAAGGGATCTGGGGGATGGACCGGAATTTCAGGACTACCTTTGTCAACCAGAAAATTACCGACCTGCTCGGTTATCCCTCAAACGAGATGATCGGAAAACATATCACGGAATTCATGCATCCGGACGAACTTGCGGATAATGTGGTCCGTACACAAAACCGGATGGAAGGAAAACGGGAGACGTACGAGCGTCGCCTCCTGAAAAAAGACGGGCATTCCTGCTGGATGCTCGTATCTGCGTCCCCCCTGGCAGATCCTGACGGGCACTTTGAAGGATCCTTTGCCATGATGATCGATATCACCAGGCGCAGGGAAGCCGAACAGGTCCTCCGGGAGAGCGAGGAGCAGTTCCGGAACCTGGTCGAACAGGTGCCCGGCCTTGCCGTCCAGGGATATTATATGGATGGCACTACGTTCTTCTGGAACAAGGCCAGTGAAATGCTGTACGGGTATACGGCAGGGGAAGCTATCGGCAGGAACCTGCTGGACCTCATCATTCCCCCTGAAATGAAAGATGACGTGAAAGGCGCCATTGCCGTCATGGCTGCGTCAGGACAGCCCATCCCCTCTTCGGATCTCAGCCTGATGCGCAAGGATGGATCCCGGGCAGACGTGTATTCAGGCCATGCGCTTATTCATCTTCCGGGGAAACCCCTCCAGCTGTTCTGCATGGACATCGACCTGACCGAACGCAGGCGGGCCGAACTGGTGATTCGCGAGAGCGGGGACCGGTTCGATCAGGTGGCAAAAAATGCCGATGAATGGATCTGGGAGGTGGACGCGGAGGGATTATACCGGTACAGCAGCGCTGCGGTAGAACGAATCCTCGGGTACACCCCTGAAGAGATCGTCGGGAAAATGCATTATTACGACCTGTTTGACCCCTCAGTCCGCGACGAGCTCCGGAACCTGGCACAGGCCGCGTTCCGGAGTCATGAACCGTTCCGGAAGTTCGTCAATGCCAATATGCATAAAAACGGGAATATCGTGTTTCTCGAGACCCGCGGGACACCGGTCTTTGACAAACAGGGCACGTTCACCGGCTACCGGGGATGTGATACCGACATCACGGAGCGCCGGAACCTCGAAAAAGCCCGGCAGGAGGTACTGCAGCAGATCGAGAAGAACATCGGCCAGTTCGCGGTCCTCGGGGATCATATCCGCAACCCGCTGACGGTCATCCTTGCTGAAGCCTGCAACCTCCCGGCAGAATCTGAAAAGAAGATCACGGTACAGGTCCGGGAGATCGACCGGATCATCCGGCAGATTGACCGGGGGTGGATCGAATCAGAGTCGGTCCGCTCATTCCTCCGGAAAAATTATGAGATTACCTGAAATGCGGGCCTTTCCCGGTATTGTACAATCTGTCCTGTGCATGGTTTTTAAAAAACCATCGCTGCAGAAGAGTGTCTTATCACATCCCTCAGGTAAGCCCGGTAATCAGTAAAAAAAATTCAGAACAACACGGGAGAAGACAGGATATCCATGGAACGCCAGGAAATTTATCTGAACAATGCGGCCACAGCATGGCCGCGGGCACCGGGTGTTGCCGGGGCAGTTGCAAACCTGCTTTCCGCCATCCCGGACAATCCCGGAAGGAGTGAAAATATATCGTCCTGCAACCCGCTCTGCGAACGGGACCCGCCCGGGGAATGCAGGAAGCGTCTGGCCGCAATGCTGGTAGTCCCGGATGACAATCGTATCGTGCTCTGTCCCAATGCCACCCATGCCCTCAACCTGGCACTTCTCGGGCAGACCTGGAAAAACGGCATGAGGGTGATCACCAGCGTTACCGAGCATAACTCCGTACTCCGGCCATTGTCCCATCTTAAGAAAAAACATGGATCCGATCTTATTATTATCGGACTGGACCATAACGGGGCACTGGATACCGGAGCATTTGACGCGGCGCTGGACGGCGGTGCAGATCTTGTCGTGCTCAACCATGCCTCGAATGTCACCGGGAGGATCCAGGACGTGCGCCCGTTGTTTGCCCGGGCACATGGACGCGGGGCTGTTACACTCCTCGATGCGTCCCAGACTCTCGGTCACGTGCCGGTACACCCGGAATCACTGGGTGCGGATCTTGTGGCGTTCACCGGTCATAAAGCCCTGCGCGGCCCGCCGGGCACCGGAGGTCTGTATGTCTCCCCCGCGGTCGATCTGGAACAGGTCTTTGTCGGGGGCACCGGTGTCAGGAGCGATCTTGAGTTCCATCCCCCGGAGATGCCGATGCGGCTTGAGGCCGGAACACCCAATCTTCCGGCGTTTGCCGGGCTTGCAGCCGCGTTACGCTGGCATGAAGAAGCCGGCAGCATTTTCCAGGAAAAAGAAGAGGCGGTTGCCCGGAAGCTTTACGAGGGTCTCGAAGGGATTGACGGCATACAGATCATGGATCATGACCGGCGGGCCGGGCGCGTCCCCATCGTATCGTTCCGTGTCGATGGATGGACGGTCGGGGACTGCGGATATGCGCTTGCGAACAGTTTTGGCATCATCTGCCGGACCGGGCTCCACTGTGCCCCGCTGATCCATGCCGCAATCGGGAGTGCTCCTGAAGGAACGATCCGTTTCAGTCCTTCAGGATTCACCACAGAAGAGGAGATCGACTCTGTTCTTGAGACGGTAAAGACTCTTGCGGGTTCCCGCGGTTCTATACGGATGTAAATGCCTATAATTACTCTATAGAAAACCTATTTTCAAAGACATGATCGCCCCCCTTGCGCCAGCCCAGCCCGTTGGGGCGGGGGCTCATTACGATGCCTCGGTATTATCTGGACCGGAAATTTCTCCGCGATTATGTACCGGCAATACGGCACTATCGCGACCGGGGGAAGCCCTAGCGGCGGGGGCGGAGCCCCCGGGAGCGTCATGGTTAAAATCAAAGTTTTCCCTCAAAATCACGCAAGAAGATAATTGATGGGGGCTGATGCCCCCATACCCCCATTACGATAGGTGCCGCCGCCCCCGCGGGGCGTTCCCGCGGCGGCTTCAATTCCTTGTTTTCCCGGAAACCGAACTTGCCCCGCCGTGCCGTGCCGAGGCCCTGAGGAGGGGAGCAATCGTAAAAATTCTGAAATTATGTGATTTTCATCGTTTGGGTGTGAACTGGTTCAATTCATACCTGTTTCTACATAAAACCTGTAATAAATTGTACCCATCGCAATCCGTCATTTCCCGCAATCACCGGGACCGGGTGAGATACCGGTCAGTGCTCGTAGAGTGCACGTGAAACAAGATCCTTCCAGTAATCCCCGGCATTTTCCGTGCAGTACCCGCCCGCAACAACCTGATCCGGGTCGAGATGGGAGAGCGCAAGCCTGACTGATGCCGGGTCCGGGTCGATGATGAAGATCTTCCGGAGCGTGTACTCATTCGTGAGATCAAATACCATCTTCAGTTGATCTTTTCCCACCGCCACCTGGTTCTGGTGCTCCATGAGACACGCAAGGTTCTCCCGGTCCGGGGCAGGTGCAAAGAAGAATGCTTTCTCACGGGCCAGCGATGCAAGCTCGTCATCGTCCATCGTATCGGCAATCAGGACATGACCGGCTACACCGGTATCCCGCATGGTCCGCATTATCGTGCTGTATGCGTCGCAGATTGCGGCACGCCATTCATCATTGTCATGATAGTATGCATCGGTGATGCCAAGCAGACGGGGTGCCGGCAGGGCGCACCATGCACCTTTCTTCTGCACCACGATCCCGGCCGCGTCTTCAATGATCGCCGGGGTATCGATATGGAGTTCGCCGACAGCCTTGTTGTTATTGATGCCCCGCATGCACTGCCGGATCCGGTCGGCGTAGAATTTCCCCCCGGCACAGGGTGACTGGATTTCCGCCGAAACCTGCGGTGCGAGCGACTGGTCGAGCTTGTACGTAATGATATCGGCCTCCCTGCCCCGGTGCTCCGCGATCCATTCCGTAAGTCCGGCTATGTCCGGCAGGCCGGGCTCTGCCCCGAACGCCCTCGTGGCCAGTTTATGCCGTTTCACCATATACAGATCTTATTACCCATAAGCATCTAAAACGTAATGATGAATCCGCCACCGCTGCTCGTCACCTGCGGGCTGCCGTACACCAACGGCCCCTGCCATCTTGGTCATCTGCGAACGTACGTCCCTGCCGACATGTACGTCCGCTACATGCGGCGGGCAGGCGAAGAAGTTGTCTTCGTCTGCGGTTCGGACAACCACGGGACCCCGATTGTAGTATCTGCAGAAGAGGCCGGTATATCCCCGCGGGCGCTCTCGGAACGCTACCACAGGCATTTCGACGAGACGTTCAAGCGGATGAACGTGATGTTCGACCGGTTCGGGATGACCGACGACCCGGCCACCCACCACCGGGCACAATCGATTGTCGCAGAACTCGAGAAGAAGGGCTACATCTACAAACAGACTGTCCACCAGGCTTACTGCACGAAGTGCAAACGGTTCCTGCCCGACCGGTACGTGGAGGGCACCTGTCCTCACTGCGGCAAGCCGGCCCGCGGCGATGAGTGCGACCAGGGGTGCGGTAAGCACCTGGAGCCGGGCGAGATCAAGGACCCGGTCTGCAAGGTCTGCGGCACGAAAGCGGAGTTCCGCGACCAGGAACATTTCTTCTTCAGACTGTCCGAGTTCAAGGACTTCCTCCTCCCCTATCTCGATACTCTCCGGGGCACGAGCAATGCGAAGAACTACGCTATCGGCTGGATCAAGGACGAGCTCCATGACTGGTGCATCACCCGGACCCTCGAATGGGGCGTGAAATTCCCGGGCCGCGACGACCTCGTGGTCTATGTCTGGGTCGATGCCCCGATTGGGTATATCGCGTTCACCGAGGAATGGGCGAAAGCAAACGGGAAGGACTGGAAGCGGTACTGGTGCAACGAGAACCGCGTCACCCATTTCATTGGCGGCGACATCATCTACCACCACTGCATCTTCTGGCCGGCCCTCCTGAAGGGTGCGGGGTATGGTGTGCCCCACGCGGTTGTCGCAAGCGGGATGGTAAAAGTCGACGACCACAAGTTCTCGAAGTCGCGGGGCTATGTTGTCTGGACCAACGACGATTATCTCGATAAAGGCCTCCCCGCGGACTACCTCCGGTACTACCTGCTCGCGTACACGAGCCATACCAAGGAACTGAACTTCTCGTGGAAGGTCTTTGGCGAGCGGATCAACAATGAAGTGGTCAACATCTTCGGCAACTTCGTGTACCGTACGCTCTACTTTGCCCAGAAAGAGTTCGACGGAATCCCGGCTGGCACGGTCGACCCCGCGATCATGGCCGAGATCGAGAAGACCCTCGCAACGGTCAATCAGTTCATGCGGGACTACGAGTTCAAGGGCGCGGTCGATGCGATCATGATGCTTGCCGCGTTCGGCAATACC